>JAITKB010000111.1 GCA_031278605.1 Tannerellaceae bacterium | reverse complement strand
TCAGGCCTTTACGCCCCCTTCTGGCTGACGGCCAATAAACACGGGTTTTCCTCTATCCGCAACGGAAACGGATATGTGCGCATGGGAATCTTCCGGGAACCGGATACGAACAAAACCTTCTCCTGGGGCTTCGCCCTGGATGGAGCGCTCGCCCGCCGCTTTGCCTCAACGTTTGTGCTTCAACAAGCCTGCCTAGACCTGAACTACGGCGTTTTTACACTCAGTATGGGAAGCAAGGAACGCGACATGGAACTGAAAAATCAACAACTCAGCACCGGAGGAATGACCCTTTCAAGAAATGCCCGCCCGATTCCCCAACTGCGCATGGAAGTCCCCCGCTACTGGGCCCTGCCCTTCGCCAAAGGATGGTTGGCCCTTCGAGGACATCTGGCCTACGGGGTGTTTACCGACAACAACTGGCAAAGAAGTTTCGCCCGCCCCGACAGCAAGTATACCCAGGATGTGCTCTACCACTCCAAATCACTCTTTATACGCATAGGCAACGAATCCAAACGCCCCCTCGTTTTTGAAGGAGGAATCGAAATGGCGTCCCAATTCCGGGGAATCGTATTCAACCGCCTCCCGGAAGCGCTGGATATGCGAAGCGGATGGATGGATTTCGTAAAGGTCCTGATCCCCTCCGGCAGCGACCCGACCGACGGCGAGAACCCCAACGTATACGGGAATCATCTGGGAAGTTGGAACTTTTCACTCGCATATACCTTCCCCGACTGGAAAGCAAGGGTGTATTACGACCATTTCTTTGAAGATCATTCCATGCTGTTTTTCGAGTACGTCTGGATCGACGCCTTAGTCGGCCTGGAAATTACCTTGCCCCCCAATCCCGTGGCGGAAAGTATCGTATATGAATTCATAGGCACCAAAGACCAGGCAGGTCCTATCTACCATGATCGCACCCAGGGCATTTACGACCAGATCAGCGCCCGCGACAATTACTACAACCACGTCCTCTACGCCTCGTGGCAACACGCAGGGATGGCCCTGGGGAATCCCCTGCTCATTTCGCCGATATACAATACGGATGGGTCGATCCTGTTCCACTCCAACCGCATCCTGGCACACCATATCGGCCTTTCGGGACGTCCGTTTGCCGAAGTAGACTATCGCCTGCTTCTTTCCCACACCCGGAGTTGGGGAACTTACAGCGCCCCCTTTGAAGACATCAAACGAAATACCGCCTTTCTGCTTGAAATAGGATTTTCGCCCCGCCTCATACCCGGCTGGCGCTTTGCCGCCTCGTTTGCTTCCGACCGCGGCGACTTGATTGGCCATAATACGGGCGGAATGATCACCATCGGCAAAAAAGGTGTTTTCACTAAATAAAAAAGAAGAAGAACAAAGATGAAAAAGAGAAGAAACAAACCCTTCCTCCGAGGCTTGCTGCTGTTGCTGCTGCTCTCTTCGTGCAACAAAGCCCCGATGAACGGACCCCTGGACGGCATGTGGCAACTGATGGAAATCACCCGAGCCGATGGCGAAAAAATAGACGTGAAAGCCGAACAAAGATACTACTGCGTACAACTGCGCCTGCTCAGTTTCGTGAAAACGGGAAGCTGCCTGTTCTTAGGGCGTTTTGTCTACAACGGCGATTCCTTGCTGATTCACGACGTGAGGATTTATTTTTCGGAAGAGCGTTTGGCCTCGAAGGAAGCGTTGTGGCCCTTTGGCATGAGCGATGTGTCCGAGCATTTCGCCGTGGAGGAAATCACCTGCAGCCGGATGGTGTTGAAGTCGGAACATGCCACCCTGGGTTTCCGGAAATACTAATCCCCCCGGGGCGCCCGGTAGGTTTCCGTCAGCACAACCGAAGCGCTGTGGACTTCTCCCACTATGGGGGGATTCAGTTTGGAGAGCGAGATCTCTGTTTTTGTTATGTGGGGGAAATGTTCCTTCAGGGAGAAGAGGATTCGTCCGGCCACATGTTCCAGGAGCCGGGAAGGCCGATCCATTTCTTTTTTCACGAGCGGATAAACCGCCGCATAGTTGATGGTGGCGTCTATGTCGTCGTTCATGACCGCCTTTTCAACAGGCGCCGTAAGGGCTATGGTGACCAGGAAATCGTTGCCAACACATCTTTCCTGAGGCAATACACCGTGAAAGGCGTGAAATTTCATATCTCTCAACACTATTTTAGTTATCATATTTTAGGATAATTAAGAGGTAAAAGTATCCAAAGAGCCTTAGACTGCAAAAATATAATTTTATATTTGCACACTATCTCGAACATATACTATAATTTATATGAAAATTAAGTTTAAAGACGAAGCACCTTCCAACGGATTACACAACATTCTGGCTGTAGGCACTACCGTAAGAGGTGATATAATAACAGATGGGGATTTCCGCCTGAATGGTAGAGTAGAGGGCAATATCAATTGCGCTGCCAAAATAGTGATTGGCCCTAAAGGACATATCGACGGCGATATTGTGTCTGTTAATGCGGAAATACTCGGCACCGTAGTAGGGAGTATCCGAACCAGCGGGGCATTGGTGTTGAAAGCCTCTTCCATTGTAACGGGCGACATTTATGCGCAAACACTCGAAATTGAGCCGAACGCTAAATTCAGCGGGGTTTGCAACATGTTGTCCGACATGAAGGAATAGGAACAAGGGCCGAAGGGGTTGGATGTTGGAAGGAAGTAAAGCTTTTTACCTCCTTCCGTTATTTCTTATCAGGGAGATTATTTTTTCGTTCAGGCTGTCTGCTTCCAACAGTTCTTCTATGGTGACGTGCATGCGATAACGCCAATAATGTGTGGCGTTGGCAGGCACGTTAATTCGTTCGGCATGGCCGTCTTTTCGTTTCAGGCGATCGTCTGCTGCGAGCCAGTCCTGCAAGGGGATGATGGTCAGCATGGACGGCGCCTCCAGGTGTCTGGCGAGGATGTGCTCGGCCAGGGCGGCCGAACATTCCCCGGGAGCTTCGCCGGGCAGTTGCAATACCTGATTGTAATAGCGTTGTGTTTTTTCTCGATTCTCTTCCCACCAACTTCGCAAGGGCGACATATCATGCGTTGACGTAGTGCATACGCAGAGGTAAGGCAGATGCCTCAGATCGGAGAATTCCCGTCCGGGCTGCTTCGGCATACGTTCGACTTCGAGGCTGAGTATTTGCAGTTTACTCATCACTTCGGGTACGGATTCCGGAATCATGCCCAGGTCTTCTCCGCAGATCAACATCGTGGTAGAATCCATCAGGGGCGTCAGGCGTTTGCAGGCCTGTTCCTTCCAGAAGCCGCTATGCCGGCGGTAGAAGAAATCCCGGCAGAGGTGATCGAAAGCGTATTGGTCGGCAGGGCTTAACTCGCGGTACAGGAAAGACTGGGAGGCCGAAATGCGCGGGTGGAACCTCTCCCCTTGGTAAGGGTCGCAAAGGAATAACACTTCGCAGGCCATGCCAAGCAGTCCGTTTTTCCGGCAGAGCGAGGCCTCGTCGGTTTTTCCGGCAAACAGGGCCTCTATCTTGGCCTGCGTATCGCAAAACGGCTTCAGAACAAAGTGGTTGGAGGAGGATTGGGCCAGGAAGCTGTCCGTGATTTCCTCCACTCGGGGGCCAAACAGTTCGGGAAGATGCCGGCGATGAATATGCGGCCTCGTGAAGCGTTTTTCGTTAAAGCTCAGGCCGTAGCCTTCTATTTCTTCTTTGGACAGAGGGAGGGCGGGGTTGAAATGTCCGCACAGCCCTTGGGTATATTCCGGCGGGATCTCCCAGATACGGAAAAACCCCAGGATGTGGTCGATGCGGAGGCAATCGAAATACGCGCTCAATGTGTCAAAGCGTTTTTTCCACCACGCGAACCGCGTTTGTTCCATTTTCTCCCAGTGATAGGTGGGGAAGGTCCAATTCTGCCCGTTTGGGGAGAAGTCGTCGGGGGGCGCTCCGGCTTGTGCGTCGCAATGAAAGCAGGAAGGCTCGGTCCAGACCTCCACGCCGTGGCGGTTGACGCCAATGGGGAGGTCGCCTTTGAGTACGATTCCGTTTTGGCGGGCGTACTCGGAGACGGATTGGAACTGGGTATGGAGCACGAATTGCAGGAAAAAGGTAAAGGCAACCGATGGATATGCCTCGTTTTCCTTGCTGCAAATGGCCTGGGCACGCGCTTTACGGTAGACCGCATCGCTACCCCATTGCGAGAAATCGGCTGTTTGGTGTGTGTCTCGGAGGTAGACGTATGCGGCGTAGGGCACCAGCCAGTCTTGGTTGTGCGAAACGAACCGGGCGAAGCTTTCGGTGTCCGTGATTTGCCTTCCTTCCTGTTCGAAGAAAAGGCGGCAATATTCCGTTTTACAGGCCATTACCGCTTCGTAATCCACCTCTTGCAAGGCGTTCAGTTCCTTTTGTTTTTGGGCAAAGCGGGCGACCTGTGCGGGGTTGTTCAGGGGGCCCATCCCCGCCAGGTCGATATACATGGGGTGCAGGGCAAAGATGGACACGGCCTTGTAGGGATAGGAATCCGTCCAGGTATGCGTGGCCGTGGTGTCGTTCACGGGCAGGAGTTGGATGAGGCGTTGGCCGGTTTTTTTGACCCAGTCGATAAACAGGCGCAGATCGCCCAGATCCCCTGTGCCGAAGCTGTTTGCGGATCGCAGGGAGAAGACGGGGACCGCGCAACCGGCCGCTTTCCAGGGGGGGAGGTGGCTGTCGCGGAAAAAGAGGCCGGAGACGCAGATCCGTTCCTGTTTCTGTTCCCGGGGGGGGGGATGCAGCAGGCGGTTTTCGCCCGATTCCCAACAGGCAAGGGCGCCATCCCGGATGTTCCGTGTCAGGAACTTGTATTCCAGCGGATAGTCTATGGCGTCGGCGTCGATTTCCGCCTCCCATTCGGGGAAGTTACGGCAGCGGAGGATCGGGGCTTTTTCCGGTTGCCAGAGGCCCAAACAGACCTGATTCCCGGCAACGGCCAGGCTTTGATTTTTCTCTACGCGGGGCGCCCAGACCTTGAGGATCAACTTTCTCCGGCTATTTACTTCCTTGGGGGGCGCATCGCAGGGACGTGCGAACAGGCTTTTGGTAAAGGCGCTGGAGTAAAAGGCGAGGTTGCTTGGGCGGATTTGCCAGTAATCGTACAGGAGGCAGGTGCCCAAGGCTGGGTTTAATACCACGCTGTGGTTTTTGTTCCATTCTTCCAAGACGTGTTGGTTGTTCATTTTCAGGAAGTAGCGGTAGGCGATGTTTTTTGTTTCGGGGGCTACCTCCAGGCTCAGTTGCCAGTTTCCGTTGTCGGTATAGTCCATTTCCCTGGCCCGCCCGGTTTCCCAGGCGCCGAGTTCGGGTATGGAGCCGATGAGGCATAACCTTTGCCCCCAAACGGTGTGGAAATGGATATGGAAAATCAGTTTCATGCGTTTATCTCCTTGTTTTTATCTCTTTTTTAGCTGTTTTTGAAGCCTCCGAAACTGCAGTGCACAGGAGCCGAAGCTGGAGTGCACTCCGGCTAAAGTTCCTGTGCACTCCGGCAAAATTTTCTGTGCACTCCGGCAAAATTTTCTGTGCACTCCGGCTTCGGCTCCTGTGCACTCCAGTTTTTTGGGGGTGTTTTACCCGCATTTGGAGGCTCCGCAGTTGGCGCAAATCAGGCATCCTTCCTGGTAGGAGAGGGATTCCTGTCCGCAGTTCGAGCATTTCTCGCCCTTTAGGATCGTTCCGGAGGGGAGGTATTTTTTCAGGGCGCGTTCCACGCCGTTTTTCCAGGTGTTGATGGATTCGTGGTCCAGCTCCAACCCCCGCACCAGCTTGATTACCTGGTCAATGGGCATGGCATAGCGCAAGACGCCGGAGATGAGTTTGGCATAGTTCCAGAATTCGGGGTTAAACTTTCCGTCCAGCCCTTCGATGGTCATTTTGAAACCCCGTTTGTTTTTGAATTGGAAGTCGTAGTGTTTGTTTCCGTCCTCGTCGTAGCTTTTGATGATGGTTCCCCGGGAGACGTTTTTGGGGAGCATCAATCCTTCGTCGTCGTCGGCCAGTCCGGTGAATATTTCGTAGGGTCGTCCTTTGTAGAGGCCCACGAAGGCGATCCATTTCTCGCGGTTGTTTTGGAATTTCACCACTTCGGCCTCCAGTTCCCGCGGTCGTTTCGACAGGATTTCAGGGGGTTCCATGCAGATGCAGTTTTCTTTTTTCTTTTCCGTTGGCACCAAAATGCCCGACCGGCAGCCGTCGCGGTAAACCGTGCAGCCCTTGCATCCGCATTTCCAGGCTTCCACGTAGAGTTTGTCCACCAACTCTTCGGAGGCCTCCTTGGGCAAATTGATGGTTACGCTGATGGAATGGTCGACCCATTTTTGTATCCGTCCCTGCATCTTTACTTTCTGCAGCCAGTCCACGTCGTTGGAAGTGGCTTTGTGATAGGGGGAATCGGCCACCAGGGCGTCGATTTCTTCCTGCGTATATTTTTGGGCGGTAGGGTATCCGTTGGCGGTCATCCAGGTCGCGAATTTATGGTGGAAGACGGTGTATTCTTCAAAGGCGTCGCCGGTTTCGTCCACGAAATCAATGCGTGCCGAGGTGTCGCCGGGGTTCACCTTGCGTCGCCGTTTGTAGACCGGCAGAAAAACGGGTTCGATGCCGGAGGTGGTTTGCGTCATCATGCTGGTGGTGCCCGTGGGGGCAATGGTGAGGCAGGCGATGTTCCGTCGTCCGTAGGTTGTCATCTCGCTATACAGTTCAGGATCAGCTTCCCGCAGGCGATTGATGAACGGGTTTGTTTCTTCGCGCCGGGCCTCGTACAGTTCAAAAGCCCCGCGTTCCCGGGCCATTGTGACCGAGGAGCGATAGGCCTCCAGGGCCAGTATTTTCTGTATATTTTCCGCGCAGTCTGTAGCCGGTTCCGTGCCGTATCTCAGATTCAGGGCGGCCAACATATCGCCCTCGGCCGTAATCCCCACGCCGGTGCGTCGTCCGGCCAGGGTTTTCTTTTGTATTTTTTCCCACAGATGCCGTTCCGTGCTCCTCACTTCGATGGATTCGGGGTCGGAGTCTATTTTCTCCAGGATCTTTTCGATCTTTTCCGATTCCAGGTCGATGATGTCGTCCATGATCCGTTGTGCCAGACGCACATGCCTTCGGAAGCGTTCATAGTCGAAATGCGCCTCGGGCGTAAAGGGTTGGAGCACGTAGGAATACAGGTTGATGGCCAGCAAACGGCAACTGTCGTAAGGGCAAAGCGGAATTTCCCCGCAGGGATTGGTCGAAACCGTGCGGAATCCCCGATCGGCATAGACGTCAGGGACGGATTCCCTTAAGATGGTATCCCAGAAAAGGACGCCCGGCTCGGCTGATTTCCAGGCATTATGGATGATCTTCTTCCACAAGGAAGCCGCCTCGATCTCCTTCAGGGTGGTCGGATTGGGCGCTTCGATCGGGTATTGTTGCCGATAGGTGGTCTTTTTTATGACGGCGTTCATGAATTCGTCGTCGATTTTCACGGACACATTGGCTCCTGTGACCTTCCCTTCCGTCATTTTTGCGTCGATAAACGATTCCGAATCGGGATGTTTGATGGAGACGCTTAGCATCAAGGCTCCCCGTCGTCCGTCCTGGGCCACCTCCCGGGTGGAATTGGAATATCGCTCCATGAAAGGCGCTAATCCGGTGGAAGTGAGCGCGGAATTTTTCACGGGAGAGCCTTTGGGGCGGACATGCGACAAATCATGCCCAACGCCTCCGCGTCGTTTCATCAGTTGCACCTGTTCTTCGTCTATTCGGATGATGGCTCCATAGGAGTCTGCCTTGCCGTCCAGGCC
Organism: Tannerellaceae bacterium; assembly: GCA_031278605.1. GTDB lineage: Bacteria > Bacteroidota > Bacteroidia > Bacteroidales > Tannerellaceae > DFXE01. Next base: position 4,260 of record JAITKB010000111.1, on the reverse strand, counting down.
GATAACGAAGCAATTAGACAAGGAAGCGATTTGAAAATCATTTCCGATTCCGGTCATGGGGCTTCCCTGGGGAACGATATACCGGAAATGGTCAAAGAGTTCAAAAAGTTCCTTCTCGGATAACGGGTTGGGATACTTTTTCTCGATACGTGCAATTTCTTTTGCCAAACGGTGATGCATATCTTCCGGTGATTTCTCGTAGATATTTCCGAACGCATCTTTCAGCGCATACTTGTTAACCCAAACTTTGGCGGCTAACTCATCGCCTGTAAAATACTCCAGGGAAGCACGGAATGCTTCGTCGAATGTGTAAGTTGTTCGATCCACAATGATTGTTTTTTTAATTACACTGCAAGTTTAGTGATAGTTTGTTTATTCCGCAAATTATTCAACAACAAATTTCCTTCCTGCCGAAAAGTTTTCCCAAACGAAACAAACGCCATTTGACAATCAATGCTTTATAACTTTAGCGCGTATTGGAAGTTTTCCAAAAAGAAAAGTCGCACAAGCAGGTGGTGATAAAAAAAAGGATGCTCCCAGGGGAAGCATCCTTTCCAATATATATAAAATATGCATCAGCTTTTCAATTTGTCCTTGATGTTTTCAACTTTTGCGCAGAAAGATTTATCTGTCTCCATCTGGTCTTCCACGCTTTTGACCCCATGCAATACGGTTGCATGGTCTTTGTTTCCTATTACCTTTCCGATATGGGACAGTGAACAATCCGTATACTTTCTGGATAGGTACATCGCAATCTGGCGGGCTTGCACAACCTCATGTTTACGCGTATGCGCCTGAAGAGCCGATACTTCCAGATTAAAGTAACGACCCACAACTTCCATGATTGTTTGTATGGAGACGGGCTTATTTTCTACGCGTATAGCCTGTGCTACAACACGTTTTGCCAGCGCCATATCAATATCGTGGTTGTTGATTACGGAATTAGCCATCAGGGAGACGAGAATTCCCCCCAGGTCGCGAACATTTTCCGTCACGTTTTCTACAATATAGTCAATCACTTCTTCGGAAACGGAAATACCATCATGGCTGATTTTATTCAGCAAAATCTTTCTTCTGAGTTCCTGATCCGGTCGCTCTATTGCAGCCGATAAGCCCCATTTCAGTCTTGAAATCAACCGGTCTTCCATTCCTTGCATATCTACCGGCGCCTTGTCGCTGGTTAATATAAGCTGTTTGTTTAAACGGTGAAGATGGTTGAATATATGGAAAAATGTATTTTGGGTTTTATCCATCCCTATCATATCCTGTATATCGTCCAATATCAGCACATCCAGGTTTTGATAGAAATAAAGAAAATCGTTGGTGGTATTTTTTCGGATAGCATCTGTAAACTGAACTCGAAACAAGTGAGACGAAACGTATAAAACTTTCTTTTCCGGGTGTAGTTCGCGTATCCGGGTGCCGATGGCATTGCACAAATGCGTCTTACCTATTCCGGAAGGTCCCCAGAAGAACAGCGGATTAAACGATGTTGTTCCCGGGTTCAGGGCAATAGTTTCGCCGGCTGTGCGTACCAATCGGTTGCTCTTCCCTTCCAGGTAGTTCTCAAAAGTGTATTGAGGATTCAATTGGGAGTCCAAATCCTGTGCGATCGGCTGCGTAAAAGGAGCGGGCGACTTATTCCCTTCCCTGGGTGTAATCTTTTTTACGCCTGTGGAAGGTGGTTCGGTAACGTAATCAACCGTGCCTCCTGTTGTTTTGTCAATCATCACGCGGTAATTCAAAATCGTACCGACACCGATAACGCGTTCTATCGTGACCTTGAGTACATTTACGTATTTTTCCTCTAAATATTCGTAAAAGAACTGGCTGGGGACTTGAATCGTAAATTTATTATTTTCATAAGATAATGGAATAATAGGTTTGAACCACGTATGAAAAGCTGCGTCGGGAATGATATCTTCGATAACGCCTAAACATTGATCCCACAATATTTGATAGTTCGTTTGCATATTATAAACTTATATTTTTGTCTCTACAAAGTTTAAAATTATATCCAGATAAAAAAATGCAAGATTAATTTGGATTTTACAAAATTGAATATTTTGTTTATTGTCAACAGATTACAAAACAACTTCTGTCATAGGAGTACTTTAGGCTAAAAATCCTTAGAATAAGGACATTTCATTCCCCCCCTCTATTCGGGTCAGTAAAAATTGTTTTTTTTGAGGTGATTTTTCTCGTTTACAATAAAGGGGTTAGGGAGGGAGAAAAGGAAATATTTGCCGAGAGCTTAAAATGGAATGATTCTAAATAAGGAACGATGTTGCACAATATGTTTTTTCAAAACAAAGAGAAATGCACATAGCGTTTGGGGTGTTCCCGAAGGTCCAGCAACAGCTTCGATGCGTTCTCGGAAGTTTGATTCAGATTGAAATAGAGCGACTTATCATTCATCAGCAGACCTAAACTGTTGTCCTTGGAATTTATTTTATCGCTTGTAAGCTTTAAATTGGCAAGGGTTTCGTTTACGCTTTGAATCGTAGTACGGAAGTCCAAACTCTTTAAATCTTCGCTGAGGCCTGAGAAGTTATGAGCCACCGTTTTCAGGTCGGAAACAATTACGGGGACGTCTTTATTTAGTAATTGGTTGAGCTGTCGGCTGGAGGTCTCCAGATTGGCGGTTGTCTTTTCGATATGCCCTAACGATTGCAACAAGGCCGGATGGTTTACCAGCGTTTGCAGCCCGGTCAATATGGAGTCGATTTTAGGAAGCAATCTTTCTAAGCCCGGCATGATGTTATTTTGCACCGAACCCATCATGTCTTCACCCATGCGTCCTTCCAGCGTATCGCCCGAACTCATATATTCATTTATATATTTGTTTAAATGGAGATGCAGTTCTGCCCCTCCTAAAAAACTTCGGACGATTTCCACATAGCTCCCTTTGTTGATTCTCATTTCATCCTCCAGGCTGATCTCCACTTGTATTTTATCTGTGGTACTATAATCATAGCCGATACTTCTTACCAGTCCTACTTTAAAACCATCAACAAATACGGGACTGGATATTGTTACGTCTTTTACGTTATTGAATGAAACGAAATATTGGTTTGACGGTTTGAATAGGTTAATCCCTTTCAGGTAGTTCATACCGAGGTACAACAACGTGAGACCAATAATGGTTATAATGCCGATTTTTGCTTCTTTGGTAAATTTCTTTTTCATTCTTTAATAATTTTAGTGCGTTCTATTATTTTTGTTTCTTTCCGTCTTTAAAGGTAACAATGAATGCGTCTTTAAAGTCTTTAAGTATTTGTTTGTGTATGCGTCTGATGGTTGCCCAGTCGGTAGATTCGCCATACGTATATTTGTAATATCCGTTTTCTTCGTAAAAGTTCACATTTTTATATCCCTTCAACTGTTTGGAGTTAGCCGGAAGTTTTGTTCGGGACGCAAGAATCTGAACTTTATATACCGTTTTTCCCTTGGGCGTTGCGTTTGCACCGGTCGTAGCCGTGGTTGCGGAAGACGCCGTAGAGGTCGGATTTTTTTTGGAAGCCGGCTTTGTTTGGGCTTGGGATGTTGTATTCTTTCTTTTGTCGTATGTACGTTTATATACAACAAAGGCGTCATAAATAGCTCTTGTCAGTTTATTTTGTCCTTCGGCCGATTTAAGAAAGCGTTCTTCCGTCGAATTTGTAATAAAGCCAAGTTCTACCAATACACTTGGCATACTGGTTTTGCGTAGTACCAGCAACCCTGCCTGCTTTACACCCCGATCTATCCGTTTATTTTCTTTAAACGCTTTCTGTATTTCGGAAGCTAAGCTGATGCTTTGTTCCATATGTTTATTTTGCATAAACTCAAAAATGATATACGATTCGGTAGAATTAGGATCAAAACCCTCGTATTTTTCTAAATAATTTTCTTCTAGGAGAATGGCTGAATTTTCCCGCATAGCTACATCCAGGTTTTCTTCACTGCGTGCCAATCCGATTGTGAATGTTTCCGTACCGGAAATAGATTTTCCTTTTGCTATAGCATTGGTATGAATGGAAATAAACAAGTCGGCTTTATTACGATTTGCAATATTCGCCCGTTCGTTTAGTTCCACAAAACGGTCGGTCTTACGTGTATAAATAACCTTCACATCAGGCTGTTTTTCCGATATCAGATTACCCAATTTGAGTGCGACGGACAGGTTGATCACTTTTTCGTTGATTGCAGAACCTCTCGCTCCGGGGTCTTTACCTCCATGTCCGGCATCAATTACGACGGTAAACATTTTATCCTCTG
>JAITKB010000103.1 GCA_031278605.1 Tannerellaceae bacterium | reverse complement strand
AGAAACTAAGTGAAAGGATCGGGAAGAAACGCACAACTATAGCCAATTATCTCCGTCTGTTGAAACTTCCGGCAGAACTACAACTGTGCCTGAAAGATAAAAAAATTGATATGGGACATGCCCGTGCGCTGATTCCGGTGGAAGACCCCGAAATACAACTTGCTTTACTCGAACAAATCCTTACCGAAGGACTTTCGGTGAGGATAGTGGAAGAAATGGTTCGTAACATAGCAGCAGGAGAAGAATTATCTCCCAAAACAACAAAAGGAACAACAAAGAAATCACCTACCCCCATACTTCCGGAAGAATACAAACTATTAAAAGACCATTTATCTCATTTCTTTCAAACCAAAGTACAGTTGACATACGACGAAAAAGGAAAAGGGAAAATCAGTATTCCATTTGCTTCGGAGGAAGAATTGGAACGGCTGATCGGGCTGTTTGATAAGTTGAAGTAAAGGAGGAATGGTACGGGCTGTAAGAAAGATATCTAAGATTCTGCTGTTTTTCATCTGCTTCTTATATTTTCCTTTGGCGGGAAAGACGCAGGAAATCAATGACGGAGAAAAGAAGAATACGGATTCCCTTACAGTTGCAGTCCCCGATTCGTTGATTCAAGCGACACTGATGACTGCCGATTCGATAGCGCTTGAGGTGATGCAAGTACCTAAAGAGGCATTCAGCCCGAACTCCACAAAAGCAGTTTTATGGGCGCTCATTCCGGGAATGGGGCAAATATACAACCGAAAATATTGGAAGCTTCCGTTTGTATATGGTGGTTTTATGGCTTTCATGTATGCCGTTAGCTGGAATGGGAAAAATTACCAGGACTATTGGGGAGCATACCGAAGTATTATGTACGACGCAGAAGTGTACGGCCAATTAGTGAAAGAAGCCAATGGGGCGGATGTATCGTATGAATTTAGTAAGGAATGGACGGATTTTATTCCAACAACCGATTATAAATCAGCCGTGAATAATGTAGGCTACCAAAATACGTTCAAAAGCAGAAAGGACTTTTTTCGCCGTAATCGAGACCTCTCTATTATTCTCACGGTAGGATTTTACCTCATTTGCATGGTAGATGCATACGTTGATGCCGAATTGTTTAATTTTGATATTTCGCCGGAACTGTCCATGCGAATAGCGCCTGTGGTATCGCCGCAAACACATTTCAGCACGCGAAGTATCGGCGTAAATTGTAGTTTTACATTTTAATTAATAAGTAGTATGAAGAAACATTATGTGACTATTCTAATTGGTTTGATTGGAATCCTCTTTCAGGCAAAGGCGCTGGGAAAAGCGCTCACGGAGGAACAAGACAAACCCGTATTTCCGCAAGACTCTCTTTCGGAAGAAATCGGATTAATCCCCGAAAGTTTAGACGCTAATGTAGATAGTCTGCTCCATACGTGGCACGTTCAATATTTTTCAAAAACAGACGCCTTCTGCCATGATGAAGAAGAGAATGTGTGGTTCGCCGACGAGGTGCTCAGGGAGCGTTTGGAGAGATTGCCGCATATCATTCCTATGACATATAATACCCTCGTGCGTAAAAGTATAGAACTTTACACCGACCGCCGTCGCAGCCTGATACGCTATATGCTGGGAATGGCGGATTTTTATTTCCCCACTATGGAACAGATATTGGAGGAACACAAACTGCCTTTGGAATTGAAATATCTGGCGGTGGTTGAGAGCGCCCTGAATCCGGTTGCCCTATCCAGAGTAGGAGCTTGCGGGCTTTGGCAGTTCATGCTACCAACCGGTAAGAATTACGGATTGGAAATAAACAGTTTGGTGGACGACCGTCGTGACCCGATAAAAGCAACTCATGCCGCCTGCCGATATTTTAAAGATATGTATGCCATCTATGGCGACTGGCATCTGGTGATTGCTTCTTATAATTGCGGCCCCGGAAACGTGAATAAAGCCATACGTCGCTCAGGAGGGAAAATGGACTTTTGGAAAATTTACTCCCACCTCCCCCGCGAAACCCGTTCGTATGTGCCTCTTTTTATTGCCGCCTGCTATGTGATGAATTATTATTGTGATCACAATATCTGCCCTCTTCAAACCAGTTTGCCTTTGGCTACAGATACCGTTATGATAACCCAAATGGTACATTTACAGCAAGTTTCCAATATGCTGCAAATGGATATCGAACTACTGCGAATACTGAATCCACAATATAGACGGGATATTATCCCCGGAAGCATCAAGCCTTCGGCATTGAAACTGCCTGCATCGACTACGTATAGTTTTGTTGATAAAGAAGATAGTCTATACACAGCTTCTCAAATCGAAGGGATCTTGTCAAACAGCCTGCTGGTGAACAGTTCATCGCGAACAGCAGCCCGGGAACAAATTACCCATACGGTTCAATCGGGCGAAAACATTGTCCGGATAGCAGATAAATATGGTGTCACAGCCCAGGAAGTACGCAAATGGAACGGGCTGGGGTCAAATAAGGTAGCTGTAGGGAAACGACTGCGTTTGTATGTCGATAACGGAGGCGTTGCTTTCGCCCAGAATGAAAAACAACAAAAAACAACATTGCCTGCTGTTGTGGCAAATCCCAAACCGCAACAACCTACCGCCGAGGCTATCAACGAATATGTTACTTACAAAGTGAAATCCGGTGATTCGCTGTATTCCATCTCTCGAAAATATCCGGGTATATCAGTTGCTACAATACAAAAAGCAAATAATCTTCCCAATTCGAATATTCGACCGGGGCAATTATTAAAAATACCCGTAGGATGAAAAATGAAGAATTACTGATTCAGAATGAGTTTGACAAACTGCTGAAGGACTATCTCAACTCAAATCATCGCCGGAAAGTAGAACGTATCACGAAAGCGTTCAACTTTGCCAATCAGGCGCATGCCGGAGTAAAAAGACGCGACGAAGACCCCTACATCATGCATCCGTTAGCAGTGGCTCACGTAGTATGCAGCGAAATGGGATTAGGCTCAACGTCCATTTGCTCGGCCCTATTGCACGACGTGGTGGAAGATACCGAATTTGAAGTGGAAGACATCCGGAATCTGTTCGGAGACAAAATTGCTCAAATTGTGGATGGACTGACCAAAATATCCGAATCCGGCGAGATATTCGGAGAGCAAAATTCCATACAAGTTGAAAACTTCCGCAAACTGCTCCTGACCATGAACAGCGATATAAGGGTTATCCTTATTAAAATCGCCGACCGCCTGCATAATATGCGAACCTTAGGCGCTATGCCCTCCTCCAAGCAGTACAAAATAGCAAGCGAAACCCTTTTCTTGTATGCTCCTTTGGCGCACCGCCTGGGGCTTTTCGCCATCAAAACGGAACTGGAAGATTTAAGTTTTAAGTACGAACATCCCCAGGAATATGCTTCTATAGACGAAAAGTTGAAGGCGACGGAAAAAATGCGTAAACTGCTGTTCGAGCATTTTGCCGAACCGGTGCGGGGCAAACTCGACAAAATGGGATTTACCTATGAGATGCGTGCCCGTGTGAAATCGGCATATTCCATTTGGAATAAAATGCAAAGCAAAGGGATGGCTTTTGAGGATGTTTACGATTTATACGCCGTTCGTATTATCTTCGAGCCCCTGCCTAATGTGGATGAAAAAAACCTTTGCTGGGATATCTATTCGGCAATTACGGATATATATCGCATACGCCCCGACCGTATACGAGACTGGGTAAGCCGTCCAAAATCAAATGGCTACCAGGCACTCCACCTGACTGTTATGGGCCCCGATGGGCAATGGATTGAGATACAAATCCGAAGTCGAAGAATGGATGACATCGCAGAAAAAGGATTCGCCGCCCACTGGAAATACAAGGAAAATAATGTAGAAGAAGATACCGAATTAGATAAATGGTTGCAAACCATTGCCGAAATACTGGAAAATCCCAACCCCAATGCCTTAGACTTTCTGGATACGATTAAAATGAACCTCTTCAGCTCCGAAATCTTCGTTTTTACCCCCAAAGGAGACATTAAAACACTGCCGCAAGGCGCCACCGCATTGGATTTTGCCTACGCTTTGCACTCTGATATCGGGAATAAATGCATTGGAGCCAAAGTCAATCATCATCTGGAGCCGCTTAGCTACCGATTGACGAGTGGAGACCAGATAGAGATACTGACCTCGCACTCGCAAAATCCGCAACCAGAATGGATCAACTTTGTCAAAACGGCCAGGGCACGTACCAAAATAGATTGGGCGCTCAGACGCATAAAAAAAGAAGATGCCGAAAAAGGAGAAAAGAAAGTGGTTGCCCTACTCAAAAAAGCCGGGATAGAAAATACAACCTCCAATATGGATAGAATGGCTCTTTACTTCGGCTTTCGTAAACGGGAAGATTTCTTCTGTTCGGTAGAAAAAGGGGATGCGCTACTCCCCGACAATATAAAGAAGTTATTCTGGAAGAAAAGCGATAATATCTTGCTCAAACACGTAAGGCAGGCTCTGGGGATGGTGCCGAAAAACTCGAAAGAAAACCAGCCCCTTCCGGAGGAAGAGAAATATGAGAAACCTAAATTCGACAAATCAAAGCCTTACATCCTCAGCGAAGAAGCTTTCAATCGTAATTACATCATTGCACAATGTTGCAAACCCATTCCGGGAGACGATGCCTTTGGCTTTATTAACGATGACAATACCGTTGTGGTACACAAACGTTCGTGCCCTATTGCCATCCGGTTGAAAAGCAGCTTTGGCGAACGTATTCTTTCCACCAAATGGAGCAGCCATAAAAATGTGTCTTTCGAAGCTACGCTCGAAGTAAAAGGTATTGATACGTTGGGGGTGTTGAATACCATTACCAAAATTATTTCCGATGATTTTAACGTAAATATCCAACGCCTGCTGATAGAGGCCAAAGACGGAGTGTTTGAAGGGAAAATAAAACTGAATGTGCACGACGTGGAGGATATACAGCGCTTATGCGTTACGCTTCACAAAATTAAAAACATCAAGTCGGTAGGCCGCGTTGCCGATTAATCCGAGGGGGATATGAAAATTGGGCACATTGATGTAGGAGAACGTCCGGTCTTCCTGGCTCCGATGGAAGATGTAACGGATATTTCCTTCCGCTTAATGTGTAAACGCTTTGGTGCGGATCTGGTGTACACGGAGTTTATTTCGAGTGATGCGCTGGTACGCCATGTAAATAAGACAAAACTGAAATTAACCGTTTCGCCCGAAGAACGTCCCGTGGCTATTCAACTGTACGGGAAAGATCCCGCCGCAATGGTGGAGGCCGCCCGGATATGTGAAGAGGCGAATCCAGATATTCTTGACATCAACTTTGGATGCCCCGTTAAAAAGGTGGCGGGAAAAGGCGCCGGAGCAGGCATGTTATGCCATGTTCCGCTGATGCTGGAAATCACGAAAGAGGTTGTAAAAGCGGTGAAGATTCCGGTAACTGTAAAAACCCGTTTGGGTTGGGATGCGGATCATCAGATTATTGTAGAGCTTGCAGAACAGCTCCAGGATTGCGGAATCACAGCGCTTTGTATTCACGGACGGACACGCAGCCAGATGTATACGGGTGAAGCCGACTGGAAGCTCATTCGCAAAACCAAAGAGCATCCGCGCATACATATCCCAATCATAGGTAACGGCGACGTTACGTCCGGCGAAATCTGTAAAAATCGCTTCGATATCTGTGGCGTAGACGCCGTTATGGTGGGGAGAGGCAGCATCGGGCGCCCCTGGATATTCCGGGAAATAAAACATTACCTTGCCACAGGCCTCAAACTCCCCAGCGAACACTTCGCCTGGTATTTAAACATCCTGAAGGAGCAAACTCTCCAAAGCGTGGAACGCTTGGACGAACGCCGAGGAATCCTGCATATACGACGTCATCTGGCGGCTACCCCGTTGTTTAAAAACATTCCCGATTTCAAAAAAACACGGATCGACATGCTTCGCGCCGAAACCCTCGACATCCTGTTTTCGATAATGGATAGCATCCCTTCCCCGCAGGAATAGGGAGGGAATGGGATGGAGACAGAGAATTTGATACATATTTGATATGATCTGGTACAAAAATAGGATGTTCGTAGATACAACTCATGCTATATTTGCATAGAGTTTTTTTCATAGTATTTTAGATCTAAGGTTAACAAGTCTTTGTTAAGGAAGGAATCGGGAGATTGTTTCTTTGAAAAGCAAAAAAAACCATCCGTAACCCGGGTGGTTTTTTATTTTCCGATGCGCATGCTTTCTTACTGAACCATTTTGTACACATTACCGGGAGCTTTTTTTATCGGTCCGGCCAGTTCCAACTCAAACAGCAATCCCGATAGTTTATGTACCGGCATGTCCATTTCGATGGACAGTTGGTTGATGTCTATTTCTTTTTTCTCCCGCAAAATGGCAAGTATCTGCTCATTCTCTTCGCTCCCAGCAAAAAACGATTCTGTTTGCACCACCGGAACATGGTCCTTTGAGGTGACAGGAACATCCCAGAGCATGGCCGAGATCACATCGGCCGCACAGCTTACCAGCCCGGCTTTATTATCCCGGATGAGGCGGTTGCAGCCTTGCGAACAGGTATCGTTTATCCTTCCGGGGATGGCAAAGACATCTCGGCTGTAAGATGATGCGATGTTGGCGGTAATCAAGGAACCTCCTCTGTCGGCTGATTCTATCACGATCGTGGCATCAGACAGCCCGGCAATGATGCGGTTGCGTCTGACGAAGTTGGGCTTTTCCGGTCGGTTCCCGCTGGAAAATTCCGTGAGTAATCCTCCGTTTTCCAGCATTTCGATGGCTGTAGTGCGGTGAATCGGAGGATAGATGCGATCCATTCCATGTGCCAGGACGGCCAGCGTGGGCAATTGATATTTCAAGGCGCTCCGGTGGGCTGTAATATCCGCACCATAGGCCAGGCCGCTTACAACGAGCAGGCCGGGGAGGTTCTCCGCCAGTCCGGCGATCAGCCCTTCGCATACATCTTTGCCGTATTCTGTGATTTTTCGCGTGCCTACCACGCTCACAATTCGCAGGGTGTTTAAATCGCATTGCCCTTTGAAATACACAAGCAGGGGCGCATCTTGGCATTCCCGAAGACGGGAAGGATAGTCCTTGCTGGAGATAAAGTAGGTAGTTATCTTGCTTTTTTCGATGAAAGCAAGTTCTTTTTCGGCCTGTTCCAATACCTTCGGGTGCTTGATTTCGGCTATCAGCCCCTGCCCGATACCGGGTATTTTTTCCAGCACCTGCGTTTTTTCCCTGAATACGGCTTCCGCATCTCCTACGGCTTGCAGGAGCTGACGCCCCAGGACGTTCCCTACGCCGGTTATCATCGTCAGAGCGATTTGATAAAATAGTTGATTCTGCATCATTGTTTGTTTGTTTTCTTTAGTAAATGGTCGAAATAATCTCCCCGCGTCAGTTTCCCGTTTACCACTACCACGATTTCCACCTTTCCCCTGGCGGCCAAAGCCTGGTCGGAAAGACGGAAAAGGTCCTGATAAAAAACCAACTTAGCGCTTTCTCTGGCGGTGCGCAGGCAAGAAAGACAAGTATCCCCGCTGCCCAACGACGTTTTGAATTGAATATCCACCCGTGACACAAAGGCGTCGACGCCCTTTGCATGCATTGCGCCGAAGTTCTCACCCAGGCTTTCCAGGTATTCGTGCCTGGTATGCTCCATGTAGCGCTGGTAGTTTGAGTTGTTCACCACGCCTTGGAGATCACATTCGTAATCGCGCACCTTTATTTTCATTTTGAAATCATATTCCATAATTTGTTTCTTTTAATCCTTACTCGTTATTTGCCACGAACTTATACATCCTGTCCGATGGGCGTACCTTCTCTTTTACTTTCAGCGAGAAGCGTTCTCCTTTCACCGTTTCCTCCACAGGCGTCCGGTTTACGCGGATTTCATCTGCGGTTTGCATCACCGCGCCGGTTGTGGGGCCGGTAATCAGGATTTCGTCGCCTGCCTTGAGCGTTTGCGATTCCATTTCGAACTCGGCAACGCCCAATTCGCTGAAGTATTTAATTCCCTTGGCCACATATACTTTTCGTAGGGTGGCATTGGATCCGTAGCGGTTGCTCCATTCCCCCAGACGCTGCCCCAGATAGTAGCCGTTCCAGAAGCCCCGGTTGAAAACGGATTGCAGACGCTTATCCCAGGCGGCGATCTTTTCTTCGGAATAGTTGCCTTGGCAACAAGAGGTGACCGCTTCATGGTAACACTCCGTGACCACCCGGACGTATTCCGGCCCTCTTGCCCGGCCTTCTATCTTGAAAATGCGTACGCCGGCATCTATCATCTTATTCAGGAAATGGATGGTTTTTAAATCCTTGGGCGACATGATGTATGAGTTTTCCACCTCCAGTTCCGTTTCGCTTTCCTGGTCTTTCACCCTATACCCCCGCCGGCAAATCTGCATACAGGCGCCACGGTTGGCCGAGGCGTTCATTTCGTGCAGACTCAAGTAGCATTTGCCGGAAACCGCCATGCATAAGGCGCCGTGGCAAAACATCTCGATGCGTATTTGTTTGCCGTGGGGGCCTTTTATGTTTTCGTTGGCGATCTGCCGGTGTATATACCCTACCTGTTCCAGGTTGAGTTCGCGGGCAAGCACGGCCACGTTGGCAAAGCGGGCGTAGAACTTCAGCGCCTCCAGGTTGGTGATGTTCAATTGCGTGGAGAGATGCACCTCTTGACCGATGCGGGCGGCGTAAGTTATGGCGGCCACGTCGGAGGCAATGACGGCCGATACGTCTGCCTTCTTTGCGGCGTCTATCACCTGCCGCATTCGGGGTATATCCCGATCGTAAATAATGGTATTTACCGTGAGGTAGCTTCGCACACCATGCGTACGGCAAATGCCGGCAATGGAGGGTAAATCATCCGTTGTGAATGGATTGGAAGAGCGCGAACGCATGTTCAGTTCCCCGATTCCGAAGTAAATCGAATCGGCTCCTCCCTGTATGGCTGCCGTCAGGGAGGCGTACGAACCTGCCGGGGCCATGATCTCAAAGTCGTTTCTATTCAAATGCATATATGGTGAGGATCACATGCGTTCGGGCGCTTCGATGCCCAGGAGTGAAAGGCCCGACTTTACCACCCCGGCTACATTGGAGGATAGCAGGAGGCGGAAGTTGCGCAGGGCAAGATCCTCCTGGCGAAGGATGGAGAAGTCGTGATAGAATTGGTTGTATTCTTTCACTAGGTCGTATACATAGTTGGCAATGAGCGCCGGGCTGTACGATGCGCCGGCTTCCTGCACTACGGCGGGGTAGGCGGCGAGCTGGCGGATCAGGTCGATTTCTTTTTCCGAGAGCGGGAGCGAAGAGGGGAATTCCCCGTGGGGGGATTCGATCTTCAGATCTGCGGCCTTGCGCAGCAAGGAGCAGATGCGGGCATGGGTGTATTGGATGAAGGAGGCGGTGTTGCCGTTGAAGTCGATAGATTCCCGGGGGTTGAAGGTCATATTCTTGCGCGGGTCGACCTTCAGGATGAAATACTTCAACGCCCCCAGGCCAATGATGCGCAGGATGTTTTCAGCCTCCGGGGGCGTTATCTCGTTGAGTTTCCCCAACTCTTTGGATATTTCATATGCTGTTTGCCACATTCCGACCATGAGGTCGTCGGCATCTACTACGGTACCTTCGCGGCTTTTCATTTTTCCTTCGGGAAGCTCCACCATGCCGTAGGAGAAGTGCACAAGTCCTTTCCCGAAGGCAAACCCCAGTTTGTCCAGCAGGACGGCGAGCACCCGGAAGTGGTAGTTTTGCTCGTTCCCAACCACGTAGATCATTTTGTCGATGGGATAATCCTTAAAGCGCAATTTGGCTGTACCGATGTCCTGCGTCATATACACGGAGGTGCCGTCGGCGCGCAGCAATAGTTTTTCGTCCAGACCATCGGCGCTGAGGTCTGCCCATACGGAAGAGTCGGGTTTGCGGTAGAAGATGCCTTCTGCCAGGCCCCGGAGCACTTCGTTTTTCCCTTCCAGGTAGGTTTCAGATTCGTAATAGATTTTGTCGAAATCCACGCCCAAGTTCTTATATGTTTCCTCAAATCCGGTATACACCCAGGCATTCATGGTTTTCCAGAGCGACACCACGTCGTTGTTTCCGGCTTCCCATTGACGGAGCATTTCGCGAGCTTCGGCCATGAGGGGGGATTGGGTTTCGGCCTCTTCTTTTGTCAGCCCGGTGCCCTGGAGTCTTTCCTGTTCCTGCTTATAGTATTTGTCGAACAACACGTAATATTCCCCCACCAAATGGTCGCCTTTTTTTCCGGAGGATTGCGGTGTTTCCCCATTTCCCCATTTCTTCCAGGCCAGCATCGACTTGCAGATATGGATGCCCCGGTCGTTCACGATATTGGTTTTCACCACCCTGTAGCCGTTGGCCCGGAGGATTTCGGCCAGACTGTAGCCCAGGAGGTTGTTGCGCACATGTCCCAGATGGAGGGGTTTGTTGGTATTGGGCGAAGAATATTCTATCATGACCAGGGGGGCATTTTCGGCTACGGGTGTTGTGCCGTAATGCGGCGTTTGATTGATTTCCCTGAGCAAGCCCATCCAGCAGGAGGCATCCAGGGTAAGGTTCAGAAAGCCTTTGATGACATTAAATTCCGTCACCTCCGGGCAATGTTCTGCGAGGTATTGGCCTATTTCTTGGGCTGTTTGTTCGGGCGTTTTTTTCGATATCCGGAGGAAGGGAAAGACCACCAGGGTGAGATGTCCCTTAAATTCCTTTTTTGTTTTCTGCAATGCGATTTGTTCTGCCGGCGTATCTCCTCCGTAAAACTTTCGGAGGCCGGCGGCTATTGCTCCGGCTATCTGCTGTTCGATGTTCATAATGCTGTAATTTGGATGATGTTGTTTTCCGGGCAAAGGTAAGAAGTTAATTAATGCCGGAATAACGGGGGGGGCGGAAAGGGGGTTTTATGGAGTTTTTCGAGCTTTTTTTTTGGGGAAATTTCCGGTTATTCGTATTCTATTTGTAATCAGTCGATAGCCGTTTCCTGTTTACTCCCCGAATTTTCCTGGCTGGGATTTTTTTCCAGCCAGGAAAATTTATTTCCATGGGCAGGGTATTTTCCTCTTGGGAAAAAGGCCTCAGACGGAGGATTTCAAGAGTGTGATTTTTACCTTCCCGTCGCCGGCATTTACCTCCTCCTGGATGTAGCGGTTGGAGAGCGCTTTGTCCACGTGACTGGAGCCCGAACGTCCTTTCTGACTGCCTCCCGGAATGTTCACTCCGCCTTCGCCTCCCCGATATCCTCCGCCTCCGCCTCCGGCGCCTTTGTACAGATCGTCCTCTGCTTCCGTGTCGGCGTCGCCTCCGTCGGCCGAGTTCCGCCATCCCACGGTTGGGGGCCCGCAGGTATAGAAGCCTTCTCCTC
>JAITKB010000041.1 GCA_031278605.1 Tannerellaceae bacterium | reverse complement strand
AAACGACGGTCCCGTAGAAGATTAAGCGATTCGTTCGCCCTTCAAAAACAGAAAATTGCCCCGTGTGCGCATCCTTGCGGCACGGGGCAATGTGTTTATGTTTATAAACCCGCGGCTTTGGAAACCGGAAGACGGAAATGCCTATTTTTGGAGGGAAATAAATTTTGTTGCGATGAGAAACGAACTTCCTCCCGATTTTGTGGCCCGTAGCCGTGCTTTGCTGGGCGATGGATATAGTTTGCTGGAAGCTGCTTTGCAGGCCGAAGCCACTGTCAGCGTGCGCATCAACAGGGATAAAAACCCCGAAGCGCCCTCTGCCGAGGGGGTTCCCTGGTGTGAAACGGGCTATTATCTGCCCGGACGCATCGCTTTTACGGCCGACCCCCTGTTTCATGCCGGAGCGTATTATGTGCAGGAGGCTTCGTCCATGTTTTTGGAACAGGCCGTAAAGCAATATATCAAGGAACCTGTGCGATGCCTGGATTTATGTGCCGCTCCCGGAGGTAAATCCACCCATTTGTGCAGTATATTGCCGGAAAACAGCCTGCTGGTTTCCAACGAAGTGATTCGCAGTCGGGCACGCATCTTGGCGGAAAATCTGGTAAAATGGGGAAATCCCAACGTGATTGTTACCCGAAATGACCCGGCAGACTTCGGGCTATTGACGCATTTCTTCGACTTCATCCTGGCCGACGTCCCCTGCTCGGGGGAAGGGATGTTCCGCAAAAACCCCGGTAGCGCCGCCGAATGGAGCGTGTCGAATGTAAGCCTTTGCGCCGCCCGGCAGCAACGAATCCTCCGCGATGTATGGAACGCCCTGAAACCCGGCGGGCTATTCGTTTACAGCACGTGCACCTATAATACGGAAGAAAACGAAGAAAACCTGTCTTTCTTGGTAGAAAAACTTGGCGCCGAGCCTTTGCCCCTACTCCCTCAGGCGGAATGGCAGGTGACGAGCGCGTTGAAGTATGCGTATCCTGCCTGCCGGTTTTTTCCGCATCAAAGCCGAGGGGAAGGGTTTTTTATGGCTGTTGTGCGCAAAAGGCCAGGCAACAGGGCCGAAGAGAGGTCTTTGTATGCTTCCGGAAAAGAAAAACGCAAGCAGCCCTCCGGAGCGCAATCCGCTCTGTTCGGGGAGGTAAAACGCCGGCTTTTGCATCCGGACAATTTTCTTATCGGGCAATCCGGCCATTGGATACAGGCTTTTCCTGTTGGACAGGCGGATGCCGGCCGATTCCTTGCCGAGCGTTTATGCCCGGTTTCCGCCGGCCTGTGTTTGGGAGAAATAAAAGGGAATGACCTGCTCCCTGCACATGCGCTTGCAATGAGCCGGGAGCTGAACCGGGATTCCTTTGCTGCTGTGGCGCTGAGCCGGGAAGAGGCCATTCGGTATTTGAGGAAGGAGACGCTCCTCCTTCCGGGTGAAAAGGGTTACGCCCTGGTTTGCTATAAAGACTTGCCTTTGGGATTTGTGAAACGACTGGGAAACCGCGCCAACAATCTTTATCCGCAGGAGTGGCGCATACGAAGCAGTCACTACGGGTGAAACAATTGCTCGACAATGCTGCTATCGCCGTCGTTGGGAGCCGGTTGGAGATTCAGTAGTCGGGTTATAATCAGGTAGAGATTGACGTTGGCCATCGGCGGTAGTTCCACCTGCTTTTTGAAAGAAGGACCGGCGGCATAGAAAATGGCTTCCATCTCAGGCATAAAGTTGTCGTACCCATGCGCACCCCCCAGACGGGGATTCGATTCGGAGCGGAATTGCACGTACGTTCCCAGATCCGGCATAACCACCAGGTCGCCGATACGGGGATTCGAGCCATAGACGAATTGTTCCGGCATCTCTCCTTTCTTATACGCTTTCACACGCGGCACTTGCCGGAGGATGGCGTAGGCGCTGTCGATGTAGGTTTTTTTGGGGTACAGCAGCGTAGGCACTCCGTCGAATATGTAGTCGAAACTGTCGCGCGGCAGATAGTCGTTCAGATTCACATAGTTGTCGGGCGTATAAGTGGCCATGCCGTGGTCGGAAAGGATGATGAAGTCTATCTCGTTGAAATGCGCCAGTTGCCGCGCTTCGGCAAAGAAGTAAGCCAGTATCCGGTCTAATTCTTCTACTTTGGCAAGGGTCGTTTCCGCATCGGGCGTATCCGAATGGCCGATGGCATCCGGCTCTTCCATATACCACATAATGAGGCGTGGACGTACCTCTTCCGGAAGTTGAAGCCATGCGATAACCGAGTCTGCGCGTTCTTTGAAGGGCACCGTTTTGTCGTAGGTCTTGCAGATAGAAGGCTGCAAACCCTCTATGGGCGCTTCGCTGCCTACCCAGAAGAAGGAGGCTGTGCGTATGCCTTGTTTCTCGGCGGTATTCCAGATGGGTTCGCCTCCGTAGAAATCCGGATTCGTCACAACGCTGTTATCGCCTATGCGGTAAATCAGGTCTAAGTCGGGAGCGTAGAAGTAGTTGTTCACCAAGCCATGATGGTCGGGATGCAAACCCGTGGCCAAGGTGTAATGATTGGGAAAGGTTACGCTGGGAAAAGAAGGACGGAAAGCTGATTTTACGCCTGCATTTCCTAAAGAATCCAACGTGGGTGTATACGCCTTGGTCGGATAATCGGAGCGAAACCCATCCATAGATAATACGACCACATAGTGGCCTTTGTGCGAAGTACATCCCGTAAACAGGCAGAGCACGGGGAAGAGCGCCCACACAATGAGCGGC
>JAITKB010000060.1 GCA_031278605.1 Tannerellaceae bacterium | reverse complement strand
CTCGACACCCTGGAAACCCTGTTTCCCAAGGCGGGCTGGGACAAGATTGACGAGTACCCTGATTTTTTTCCCTATTTTTCCAGCATCTTCGATTTGGGAAAAAACTACGCGCTCATGGGCGGCCCGGCCCCCCGCCCCCACCGGCCCAGGGCCCACCCGCCCGCGCCCCAAAGCAACCCCGCCCACGCCCGGGGGGCGGGAAAGGAGTTTTTGTCATAGGTTCGAATTGTTGTGTATGTGAGTGCAAATGTAAGAGAAAACGGGATATATTCCTATAAATAACATCTCCTCCCTCACTTTCTCCCGGTCTTTCCCCCAAGGGGAAAAGGAACGCCTGCCTGTTGAAGACAGGGCAGGCGTTCCTTTTTGAAGTGGGAGGTTTTGGTTATCTTTCAGTCATGAATCATTTCCTGTACCCCGGCTCCCGGGACAGCCAACCCGCAGCCTGCCTGCTGCGTGACGGACACGCTGCGTTCAAGGCCCCTGCCCTGCAAGGTGAGGGTTGTCGTACGTTTCGGACCGCTATTGGCCTGGGCGGTGAGGAACAGAAGCCCGTCCTGATCGCCCGATACGGAAGAAAAACTCAACCAGGAAGCAGAACAGGAGGCCGTCCAGTACAGGTTCTCCTTGACGGCGATCCTTTGCCCGCCACCTTCGGCGCTGAAGTAAATGCGTGAAGACGAAGAAGCCGAATAGAGAAACTCCCTCCAAACCTCGGAGCCTGCATAGGCCTCTTCCGAGCCTTCGGAGAAATAAAAGGCGACGTTTTCTATCGGCGCCCCCTCAAAGGCGTTTTTAGCTATCCGCGGAGGCTTCCGCGGGTAAAGATAGACCTCGGCAAGGTGGACGCACCCTGCGAACGCCCCCGCGCCGATTCGGGTGATCCCCGCGAAAAGGATAATCGTATGAATCTGTTCCAACCCCCGCTGCCAGGGTATGTGCGCCGGCTGGAGGAAATCAGGCATCTCCCCCTCGCCGTAGAGGAGCAGTGTGCCGTCGGCATACAGCCAGGAGAGACGACCCGTCTCCCCGCCTTCCAGGATACGCGCCGAAGGAATCCCCCCCCAATGCTCGTAGAACTCCA
The DNA here is from genome assembly GCA_031278605.1 of Tannerellaceae bacterium. GTDB lineage: Bacteria > Bacteroidota > Bacteroidia > Bacteroidales > Tannerellaceae > DFXE01. The sequence continues at coordinate 14,858 of JAITKB010000060.1, read as the reverse complement.
GCGTAAGGACCGGAACGTAGAGGGTTAAGTCCTTATGCGTGCCGGAAAAGACATCGGACCCGACCCTTGGGGGAGTAGCTCGCCAGCCGGCATACAGGGCCGTTAAGGCGCTGCAACCGGAAAAAGCGGACGCCCCGATCCTTCCTACGCTTTCGGCAATGGTGACGGACGTCAGCCCGGTATGGTTCGCAAAAGCCGACGGGGAGATACTCCGCACACCCTCCCGGATACATACCCTCAGGATCGAGGCCCTGAAATCGTACCAGGGAGCAGAGGAACCGTCCCGGCCCAAGTCCTCAGGCATCGCTCCCTCGCCGCTAAGGGTAAGTATACCGTCGGCAAAAGACCAGGATACCCCGCCGCCCAGATCGCCGGCCTGGGAGAAAACCGCCGGGGAAAGTAAAAACAGGGCAAAAAGTAAAATGAAAGGTTGCAGAATGGGTGGCATGGCAAATACCACGGGAACCTGTGCATACGGATCGGTTAGAGTTCTTTTCATTGCTAGTGGAATGTTATTTTATACGGGGGCAAAATAAAGGAATATTTTTTAATCAACCCTTGCCCAAACACAAAGTAATTACGTAGTTTTGCGCGAACGGATAAGAATTAATAACTCGCTACAATAAACACGAATGAATGTGACCGAGACAAAATTTAAGCTTGATTTTTTAACCAACGTAATCCTTAAAGGACAAAGCCTGGAGCTTTCAAGGGAAAGCAAACGGGACATTAGCGCATGTTTCGACTTCCTGAGAAGGTTTTCTTCCGATAAAATTATCTATGGCATCAATACGGGCTTCGGCCCTATGGCCCAGTACCGGATAGACAACCAATCCCTGACCCAACTGCAATACAACATCATACGAAGCCATGCCACCGGGGCAGGAAAACCCCTGCCCGATTTGTACGTACGCGCCGCCATGGTGGCGCGCCTCGGCACCTTCCTCCAGGCACGCTCCGGTATTCATGTCGAACTGGCGGAGTTGCTGGCGGAGTTTATCAACCGGGGAATCTATCCCCTCGTGCCGGAACACGGAGGCGTGGGAGCAAGCGGAGACCTGGTGCAACTCGCACACCTCGCCCTCGCCCTCATAGGCGAAGGAGAGGTGCGCTGCAAAGGACAATGGCTGCCGGCTAAGGAGGCCTTGAAGGAAAACCGGCTGAGACCCTTGCGTATCTACATCCGCGAAGGACTGTCCGTGGTGAACGGCACATCCGTTATGACCGGTATAGGACTCGTGAATGTATTCCGCGCCGAACGTCTGCTGCAATGGGCCCTGCTGGCCTCCGTGTGGATAAACGAAATCGCCGCATCCTACGACGACCTGATGTCGGAAGAACTCAATCGAAGCAAACATCACCCCGGACAACAACGCATAGCCGAAAAGATGAGACACCTCTCCCAAGGAAGCCGCTGCCTACAGAAACGGGAAAACAAACTCTATACCCATCTCCCACCAAACGAAAAGATATTTACACAGAAAATACAAGCCTACTACTCCCTTCGCTGCATCCCGCAGATCCTGGGGCCCGTGCTCGACCAAACGGAACATACCGCAGACGTCCTGCTCAGGGAAATCAACTCGGCCTGCGATAATCCCATCGTCGACCCGGAAAGCCAAAACATCTATCACGGAGGGAATTTCCACGGAGACTACGTTGCCTTTGAAATGGATAAACTCAAAATGGCCGTGACAAAACTCACCATGCTCATGGAACGGCAACTGAATTACCTGTGTCACGACCGTATCAACGGCATCCTACCCCCCTTCCTCACACCGGGCATACCGGGACTGAACTACGGAATGCAGGCCGCACAGTTTACGGCCACCTCCACCACGGCCGAGAATCAAACGCTGTCGAATCCGATGTTTATCCACAGCATCCCCTGCAATAACGACAACCAGGACATTGTGAGCATGGGAACAAACGCCGCCCTGATGACCAAAACCGTCATAGAAAATGCATTCCAGGTAACGGCAATCCACCTCATGGCCCTGACCCAGGCAACCGACTGCCTGAAGATACACGAAAAGATGTCGCCGCAAACCCGTACGGCCTGCCGGGATATACGTTCCCTCTGCCCCCGGTTCGAAGAAGATCGCCCCAAACATGCGGAAATAGAAAAACTGACGGACTATTTAATGAACAGCGAATCCCAACAACCATGAAATACGCATTAGTAACAGGAGCTTCAAGAGGTATCGGACGAAGCATTGCCCTCCGGCTGGCCCAAATGGGATACCCCGTGCTGATCAATTATCACTCCCGAAAAGAAGCCGCCGAACAAACCCGCACGCTGATAGAAGAAAAAGGCGGAAGCGCCGAACTCCTGCCCTTTGACACGGCAAACGGAAAAGAAACCGACGAGGTGTTCACCCAATGGCAGGATGAGCACCCCGGTGATTCGGTGGCCGTGCTGGTGAACAATGCCGGCATCCGAATGGACAACCTCCTGCTCTTCATGCAGAACGAACACTGGCATCAAGTGGTGGATACAAGCCTGAACGGATTTTTCTACCTCACACGAAGAGCCCTCAAGGATATGCTCGCCAACCGCTGGGGACGGATCATTACGATCTCCTCCCTTTCGGGCATCAAAGGACTCGCAGGACAAACCAATTACTCGGCAGCCAAGGCGGCCCTGATCGGCGCATCCAAAGCCCTGGCACAGGAAGTGGCGCCGAGAATGGTGACGGTCAATGTGGTTGCCCCCGGATTCATAGCCACCGATATGACCAAAGACATGGAAGAGAAAAACCTCAAAGCCCTCATACCCGCCCGCCGTTTCGGACAACCCGAAGAAGTGGCCGACCTGGTGGGATTCCTGGCGTCCGACCGGGCAGCCTATATCACGGGAGAAGTTATATCCATCAACGGAGGACTTTATACATAAAAAAGAATCAGCCATGAACAGAAGAGTGGTAGTGACCGGAATGGGGATCTATTCCTGCATCGGGAAAACCCTGGAAGAAGTGAGCCGGGCCCTGTACGAAGGCAAGTCGGGCATCGGAATCGAACACGTAAGGACGCTTTACGGCTATCGCTCCCCCCTGACGGGTATCCTGGAGCGCCCCTGCCTGAAAGGTATGCTGGAGAGAAGGCTGCGCATAGGCCTCGCCGAAGAAGGAGAATACGCCTATATGGCCACGCTCGAAGCCATGCGCACGGCAGGCATGGACATGGACTACCTCGAGGATAATGAAGTGGGAATCTTCTACGGGAATGACTCCTCGGCAAAGGCAGTCATAGAGGCCAATAATACGGTAGTGGAGAAGAAAGACACCACCCTGCTCGGCTCGGGAGCCATTTTCCGGTCGATGAACTCCACCGTGAGCATGAATCTCTCTACCATTTTCCGGCTACGAGGAGCGAATATGACCATCAGCGCCGCCTGTGCCAGCGGATCCCATGCCATAGGATTAGGGTATTTGTTTATCAAACAGGGGCTGCAAGACGTCGTATTGTGCGGAGGAGCACAGGAAACCAATTTTTATTCGATGGGAAGCTTCGACGCCCTGGGCGCTTTCTCCACACGTGTGGACGAACCCACCAAAGCCTCCCGCCCCTTCGACGCCGCCAGAGACGGCCTGATCCCCAGCGGAGGAGCCGCCAGCCTGATTCTGGAAGATTATGAACATGCCCGGAGACGGGGCGCCGTCATTTGGGCCGAAATCCTCGGATACGGATTCTCATCCAACGGGAAACACATCTCACAGCCCAGCGACGAAGGATCGCTGCGGGCCATGCAAGGCGCACTCCGGGATGCCGGCGTGAAACCTTCCGAAATAGATTACGTCAACGCCCATGCCACCTCTACGCCGCAGGGGGATATGTTTGAAGCCATTGCCCTGGACAGGCTTTTCGGCGATTGCCGTCCCCTGATCAGCTCCACCAAATCCATGACGGGACACGAATGCTGGATGGCCGGAGCAAGCGAAATAATCTACTCCATCCTGATGATGAAGAACGCTTTCGTTGCACCCAACATCAACTTTGAAAACCCCGACAGCTACTCCTGCAAACTCCATATCGCAACACAAACCACGCAGAAAAACCTTCGCCTCGTCCTCTCGAACTCCTTTGGCTTCGGAGGAACCAATAGCGCCCTGGTGATAAAAAACATACCGGAGGGCACAACCAAAACGTAACACAAACGAAGAAAAATTGTAACGCCGGAATGTTTCCTTTGGCCAAAAATCCGGAATGAATAAAAGCTTTCGACAAACCTTGAAGGAAGAGTTTGAAAAATTCCTCCTTCTGCAACAAAACAAATACCCTCCGACAGAAATCCTTAAAGTCGATTTGCATTGCCATGACTACAACAGCGATGTGCCCGACGAATTGATAGGCAGAATCCTCAACGTGCCGGAAACCTGGTTGCCGAGCGAGATATTAATGGATAAACTCCGCAAAAACAACTGCACGGCCTTTACCATAACCAATCACAACAACGCCCGCTCCTGCTACGCCTTGCAGGATAAAGGAGTCGACATCCTGACTGCCGCCGAATTTAGTTGCCGGGTACCCGATTTCGAGATAGGTATTCATGTGTTGACCTACGGATTCACCCCCGACCAGGAAGTCCGGCTGGATAAACTCCGCAAAAACCTTTACCGCTTTCTGGAATATGCCCGCCAACAGGACATCCCCACCATCTGGGCGCATCCGCTCTATCATTATTCTTCCCGGAAGATCCCTCCCGCTTCCTTCTTCAATAAAATGTTGCTGGTCTTTGAACGGTTTGAGGTTGTCAACGGACAGCGGGATACCTGGCAAAACCTGCTCGTGAAGGAATGGCTGGAATCCATATCCCCGGAAGACATCGACCGCTATGCCGGGATTTTCGGCATCGACCCGCTGCTCTATTGTACCGACCCTTACCAAAAGGCCATCTCCGGAGGGTCGGACTGCCACATGGGGATATTCGCAGGAACAACGGGTAGTTGCCTTTACGTACCCAACCTTGCCGAAAGACTCCGGAGCGAATCCCGTTCGCAATTGGCCCTGGAAGCCATACGCTTTGGGCGGATGGCGCCGTATGGGACCTTTCAGAACGCTGAGAAAATGACCATCGCCTTTTTGGATTACGCCTGCCAGATTACCCTGAATTATACCGACCCGGGATTGTTGCGTATGCTTCTGCACAAAGGATCCCCGCAGGATAAGCTGATCTCCTTTGTCGTCTCAAACCTCTTCAGTGAAGTGCGGCGGCACAGGGTTACAACCACCTTTGTGCGGATTTTTCACGAGAGTCTGATGGGGAAGAAACCTTCCCTCTGGACGAAAATAGCGCTAAGGAAGGATTATCAACCCATATTCGACGAAGCCCTCCGCATAGCCGGGAGGAATTACCGGTCGATCACGGAAATCAACCGTCACCTGTATGCTATCCTGGCCGGAAGACTGGAGAAGAAACTGAAAAAATTCAACGCCGGGAAGTATCCTGAGATGCAATCCCTCGACAACCTGATTGAGAAAATGGAACTGCCGGTCAGCATCCGCTCCTATGTCGACAGGGGCGAGCGGGGGACGCATCACGTGGATATATCCGCTTTCCTTGACGGGTTGTCGTTTCCTTTCTTCGGCGCTGTCCTCATCCTGGCCGCCCATTTCATAAGCGCCCGAACGATGTTCAATATTCGTCCGATGCTCAGGGATTTCTCCGAACGGATCGGACGCTTTGCGCATCCGGAACGTATCCTGTGGCTCACCGATAGCTGGGATGACGGCAGCGAAGCGGCCCGCTTCCTTGGAGAGATGCATGGCGAAATCAAACGCCGGCAATGGCCGGTGGACATTCTTACCTGTTCTTCGCGCCATTCCAGTGAGGACCACCTCATTGTATTGCCTCCGGTCGGGGAGTTTACCCTGCCTTTTGCCGACGGCTATCGGTGCATCTTCCCCGATTTCCTGTCCCTTCACAATCTGTTTCTCGCAGGGGAGTACGACCGGGTTATCTGCTCCACGGAGGGTGCCATGGGTTTCGCCGGCCTCTACCTCAAACATGCATACAGTGTGGAGGCTTCCTTTTGTATGCATACGGACCGGATCGCCTATGCACAGCAGAGGCTGCACATAGAGGGCCATAACCTGAACCGCTTTCGACGCATCCTGCGCTTTTTCTACCATTCGTTCGATCAGTTGATCGCAATGCAATCCGATACCTGCAATGCCAAAGTTGTGAAGGAGATGATGCGGAGCGGGAAACAGGCCTGCCTCGTAAACACCCCGGAGGAGATGTTTGAATATATGATACGGCAGATACCCCCGGAGAAGGCATAACCCCACGGCTTTATCCCTTTTTCCCGGTTTGGAAGCTAATAAAATATTCGTTAGTTTTGTGTTGTTATACCAGCACTAAACAAACCCATTTTATGAAGTATCCGATTTGCATCCTTTGTTTACTCCTTTGTTTGCCTCTTGCCGCGCAAACGAAAGTTACAAAAAAAATAGCTGCCAGGGGCAATGAGTTCGGCATAACCTATTCGCTCCCTAAAACCTCCCTGGTGATTCAGGCCGAGGTGATAAAAACCGTAACAAAAGCCGGACCCTATTATCGGTACGCAGAAAAATACCTGGGCGTGAAGAATGCCGTGGGAGAAGATAAAACCTCTTTCCGGCTCGGTCGGCTGACGCTCGCGGGCAAAGGCATCCCGGATGCCGAAAATACGTATATAGCGGAGTTTAAACCGGGCACAACCGCCCCCTATGCCTACCTCACGGAAGATGGGCTGATTTGTACGATCAATGCCGACTACGATCCTTCGGAAAACGAAAAACAACCCTTACCCCCAACTCCTTCTCCTCCCTCGCCGGAAGAGGACGACCACGAATCCCCGCCCGCATTCTCCGAAGAATTGCTTATGGCCGGCTCCGTAGCCCGGCAGGCGGAAGTGGCTGCCAAACAAATCTACCGTATTCGCGAAAGTCGGCTGAACATCCTCACGGGCGAGGCCGATAACCTCCCGCCCGACGGGGAAGCCATGAAGGTAGTTATCCGCGAGTTGGACCGCCAGGAGAAAGCGCTTACCGCCCTGTTTACGGGAACCTCCGTTCGTGAAACGAGTTCCTACGATCTCACCCTCATTCCCTACGAAAACCTGGAGCGCGAAGTACTCTTTCGCTTTTCCGAACGCCTGGGTATCGTGGATGCCGACGACCTGAGCGGCGCACCCGTTTATCTCAGCCTCAAGGCCCTGGACCCGCCGCCCGTAGGGATAACCGATCCGAAGGAAGCCGCCCGTAAAGAGAAAGCAAGAAAGGGAATCGTATACAACGTACCCGGAAAAGCCGGGGTGGAGATACAGATGAACCGGCAATCCCTGCTTAAAGCCGAAATCCCCGTGGTGCAATTCGGTTACCGGGAAAACCTCGCCCCAGCCTTGTTTGAAGATAAGAAGAAACCCGTCCGGGTGTATTTTTATCCCGAAACCGGTGCGATCCGGCAGATCATACAATAAACAAATAGAAACAATAAATACAGTAAGAATAACCCCATAAATCGTAAACAAATGTTCAGGAAACACCCCAAAGGATTAATCGGAGCCGCCCTTTCCAATATGGGCGAACGCTTCGGCTTTTATATCATGATGGCCATACTTACGTTGTTCATCTCGTCTAAATTCGGTTTGGATGAAAAAACCACCGGATACATTTACTCTGCCTTCTATGCCCTTATCTACGTTTTGGCACTGGTAGGCGGACTCATTGCCGACAAAACCAGGAACTATAAGGGCACCATTCTGGCGGGCATCCTTGTCATGGCCCTGGGATACCTCATCATTGCCGTGCCCACGCCTACGCCTGTGCCCCATCCCGCGCTTTACCTCTCGCTCACCTGCTTCGGCCTCTTGGTCATTGCCTTCGGGAACGGACTCTTCAAAGGTAACCTCCAGGCCCTGGTGGGGCAGATGTACGACAAACCCGGATATGCCGGATACCGGGACACCGGATTCCAGATCTTCTATATGTTTATCAACATCGGCGGATTTTTCGCCCCCTTCATTGCCGTAGGCCTTCGCAACTGGTGGCTGAGCCTCCATCACTTTGATTACAACGCGGCCCTTCCCGAACTTTGCCACCAATACCTGAAGGAGGGTAACGCCATGGACGCCACGCATCTGGCCAACCTCGAAAGCTACATGCACAACGCCCTCCTTGCCGGAGCGGATACCGCTACGGACCTGGCCACGTTGTGCACCCAATACCTAGACGTCTTCAACCGGGGATTCCAATGCGCATTCATGGCAGCCATCGGCGCCATGTTTATCTCGCTTTTCATCTATATGTTCAACAAAAAGAAATTCCCCAACCCGGCGCAAAAGAACGAAGCCGGCGCCCACCGTCCCGACAAACAAGAGATACAAATGAGCCTGACGGAGATAAAGCAACGCATCTGGGCCTTGTTTGCCGTGTTCGGCATCGTGATCTTCTTCTGGTTTTCGTTCCATCAGAACGGATATTCCCTCACCTACTTTGCCCGCGATTACATCAATCTGGACATTATCGACATCGACCTTGGCTTCACGCACCTCAAGGGGGCCGAACTCTTCCAGAGTGTCAACCCGTTTTTTGTGGTATTCCTTACGCCCATCATCATGTGGATATTCGGCGCTTTGCGCAAAAGGGGGAAAGAGCCTTCCACGCCGCGTAAGATCGGTATCGGTATGGGGATTGCGGCCTTGGGTTATGCTTTTTTGCTGGCCTGTTCGGTGGCTTTGCCGGGTAAGGAAGCCCTGGCGGGTATGTCTTCGGAGGCATTGAATGCCATGCGCCTCACACCCCTGGTGTTGGTGGGGATGTACTTTATCCTGACCGTAGCCGAGTTGTTTATTTCGCCTCTGGGCCTCTCCTTTGTTTCCAAGGTCGCCCCTCCCCACCTGCAAGGGTTGATGCAGGGGTGTTGGCTGGCTGCCACGGCCATAGGTAACTTATTGTTGTTTATCGGCGGAATCCTCTACACCTCGGTCCCTTTGTGGGCCTGCTGGTTGGTTTTTGCTGCCGCCTGTAGTTTGTCCATGCTGGTGATGCTGCTGATGGTAAAATGGTTGGAACAAGTAGCTAAATAGATATACTCCTTTCAACAAACCGGAATCTTAACAAAACAGGGCGTCGGGCACTCACCCCCGGACGCCCTGTTCTATGCCTCTGAAATCCGTATCAATTCCCCGCTTTCCTTTTCGGTCAGTCCCCGGATGACCTCCTCCTGTCCAAGAATTTCCTTATCCATGTTTTGCAGCAGAGGGCGGCCAAAGATTTTTAAATTTTCCGCGGAGATTTCCTGTTGTACCTTCCCCTGTCTTTATTTTCAGGCCGATGCATTCACCTCGTACGTGCAACCTTTTTCAATTGACAAACGGTCCACGCACGTTGTGCGTACGTCCTTTGTAAAATGACAAACAATTAGAATAAAAACAGGAGGGGAACCGCGGTTGCCCCGTCCCCTCCTGTCCGACTTAAAAGACACCTTAAAACATCAAGGCATATCCACTAACTTCCATCCTTCACGATAGTTGTGTTTGATTAAACCTGCGGCAAAAGCTTTTGCATTTACCGGGTCTGTCCATATCTTATTGAATTTCGGATCTCCATCTACAATTTTGAAATCGTCTTTGATTAATATCTTGATTTCCTCATTGTCGGCAATGTTGGTAAACTGCATGTTTTCGCCATCCCAGAGCAATTCCTTATTCAAGGATTGCAAACGAACGGCCAACACACCCATTACCACCATTTCATTGAATGGGCCGGCTTCGGAGAAGTCCGATTTCGCAGGTACCCGGTTAGCCGCGCTTTCCTTACAGGCGCGTATCCAGTCTTTTTCGTGAGCGCCCCGGCCCGACACACGGCGTTGGGATTGGGGAACATTCGGTATACGTCCGGAGAGCAGCCAGGGTTTTGCGCCGTAGCAACCGCAGATCAGCGTGTCTTTTGTGCCGTGGAAGGCTACATATCCGCCCTGAACGTTCATTTCTTTTCCGGCAGGGAATCCTTCCGGTCTGTCGGGTTTCAGGCCGCCGTCGTACCAATGTACTTCTACTTCGGGAAGAGCTACTTTGGGCATATTGTCGCGGGCCGGATAGATCAGTTTAACGTGCTGGGCCTGTGGTGCGCAGTCTTGCAACAACAAGGTAGAAGAACCTTGCACCTTAATGGGATATCCCAACTTTAAAGCCTTGAATACCGGATGCAGGATATGGCAGGCCATATCGCCTAAGGCGCCCGTACCATAATCCCACCATCCTCGCCAGTTCCAGGGGTGATAGATGTTGTTGTAGGGTTTCAATTGGGCAGGTCCCGTAAACAGGTCCCAGTTCAGTGTCGAAGGAATTTTGTCTGCTTTTTCGGGGGCATTCAAACCTTGCGGCCAGATAGGACGGTCGGTAAAAGCTTCCACTTTACGTACTTCGCCTATTTCTCCGTTCCAGATCCATTCGCACATCAGGTCTACTCCTTCGGCCGAAGATCCCTGGTTTCCCATCTGGGTGGCCACTTTGTATTTGGCAGCAAGTCTGGTAAGCAGGCGGGATTCGTACACCGAGTGTGTGAGCGGTTTTTGCACATACACATGTTTTCCTAATGTCATGGCCTCGGAAGCGATGATTGCGTGGGTGTGGTCGGCGGTAGCAACCAGTACGGCGTCAATATCCTTTCCTAATTCGTCGAACAGTTTACGATAATCCCAGTACTTCTTTGCCTGCGGGTAGGTTTCAAATACTTTTTTGGAATACTTCCAGTCGATATCGCAAAGCGCTACGATATTTTCTTCCGCCATATTCGTCAGGTTGCTATTCCCCATACCTCCAATACCGATGCCGGCAATATTGAGTTTGTCCGACGGGGCTGTGTATCCGTGACTTTTCCCAAGGATCGTATTGGGTACAATCGTCAATGCCGCAGCACTTGCGGCGCTTCTTTGAATAAAAGATCTTCTTGAAATGTTGCTCATAATAATAGATTATTTAAAGGAATTAATAGATTAAAAACACTGAAAACACACTGAAAAAAACTGTCCCCCCTCAAGAAAAGGGAGACAGTTTATTTTCATCTGCAAATATAAAATGATTTCTAATTAAAATGCAGGGTAGCCCGGATTTTGCACCAGATTTTGATTCGTTTGCCAGGCGGTTAACGGTACGGGATAAAGTCTCAGGTGCTCGCTTGTGCTTCGTGCGCATCCGGATTCCGGCCAGCCGGGTATTTCAAAGGTGCCGAAACGAATATCGTCCTGTCGTGACCAGGATTCCCAAGCCAACTCAAACTTGCGTTCAAGCGCAACTTCCTTGAGAGTGACCGTTGCGTAGTTGTGTTCGGTATCGCCGTAGGCTCTTTCACGGATGGCATTTACCAGGCGGGTTGCCTCTGTCACATCGCCTCCGGAGCGTAGCAGGGCTTCGGCCTTCGTCAGGTAAATATCCGCCAAGCGGAAGATATGGAAGTGATTACCCATTGCGCTGGTGAGGCTGGTGGAGTACGGCCACTTCTGGCAACGTGCGCCGGCTTCCTGTACAACGGCACCCCAGGTACCTCCGTCATATTCCGTGCCGGGGATAATGGTGAAGTCTATGGTGTAGTTCAGCGGATCGTCGTAACCGGTTTTCAGAACCTCTCCGGTAACTGCGTTGGTACGCAACCCGATGCGGAAAGAGGCGGTGTAACGCGGGTCTTCGGTATCAAAGAGTTTCACGTAGTCCGGCTGGGCGCAAATACCGTTCCAGGCGCCGTACTTGGAGTTTTCCGAGAGGTTGTCGGCATAATGCAGCGTGAAGTTCATCAACTGGTTCTGGTTTTGCGTGTCGGATTCGCTGAAACATGCCGTAAGGATGCCTTCGCGCGAACGGTCACTGATCCCGAAGTTGGTTTTGTAGTTCGGTTCGAGTGTGTAACCCATAGCCAATACTTTATCGCAAGCAGCTATACATTGCGAGTAGGCATTGCCCACGTTCACTTTCCAGGCTTCTGCGTTGAGGTATAATTTGGCTAAGAGGAAATAGGCCGCGCCTTTGGTGAATTTGCCGTAGTTGTCGTAGACCCCATCCGGGCATTGTTCGGCTATTTCAGAGACTTCCTGTATCAGCCAGTCGAATACTTCTTGCCGGGATTTGTTGGCGGGCAGTTCCTTGTCTTGATAGTCAATTACCAAGGGAACATTTCCCCAATAGTCCAACATGATATAGAGCCAGAAAGCGCGAACGCCCCGCACGGAGGCAATGTTTTCGGTTTTCTGGGCATCTGTCATGAAGTCGGAGTTTTTCAACACATCGATGGTTGCGTTGCAGGTTCCCAGTGCCGTAGAAGCCGAACTCCATGCATTCCGGATGGCCTGCGTCATGGGACTCCAGGTGTGCATGTATATTTCGCGGTATTGTCCGCCATCGTACCAGTCGCCACCGATACGGGTAGGCCTTACGGCCATGGAGCCTGCGCTCTCAGACATATCTATCCGGTTGGGCCAATAGGTCTTCAATGTATTATAGACCGTTCCTACCAATGCTTTTACTTCGATTTCCGTACTTCCGAAGCTGTCGGCCGGAAGCTTGTCGTAGACGTTTTCATCCAAGTTTGTACACGATGGCATGATGGCCATTCCTGAAACAATGCTAATAAGCAATATGGTTATTTTCTTTTTCATATCTGTCCAAATTTAAAATGTTAAGTTTACTCCAAACGTAAAGGAACGAGCTTTCGGGAAGTAGTTACGGGCTTCGATACCGGGCGATAGGCCGGCGTCGTCATCCGTAGCTTCTCCGCGGAAAAGTTCTACTTCAGGGTCAAGGCCGGTGTAACCGGTGATTACGAACAGGTTCTGAGCGGCCACATAGATGCGGGCTTTGTTGAGCCAGTTTATCTTTTTAGTATCGAATGTGTAACCGATAGCCATATTATCCAAGCGTGCGAAGGAGGCGTCTTCGAGATAGAAAGAACTTACGCGGGAATTTTCCTTGTACTTCACGAGGTTGTCGTTCATGATGGCATTTGCTCCGTCCACGTACGTGTTGTTACCATAAGCGGCAATTGGATTGTTCAGTACCATGTTACCTACTGTTCCGCGGATGAAGAAACTGGCATCCCAGTTTTTATAGCTGAAGGTGTTGTTCCATCCGAAGGTCAGGTCGGGCTGTGCACTACCTACGTAGGTACGGTCGTCGTCTGTAATCTGTCCGTCGTTGTTTATGTCTTCAAATTCGAATTTCCCGTCTGCATTCAGTTCGTTGGATTTGGCCTTGAGCATAAAGAATTGTCCGACGGGGTATCCTTCTTCAATTACGTGCGAGGTAACGCCCGATGCTCCGCGAATCCATGGGTCGCCGGTGTAGACGCGGCTGGCGGAATAAAACTCGTTGGAGAGGCTGAGGATTTCGTTTTTGTTGTGGGCAAGATTAATTGACGTATTGTAATTGAACTCCTTGGTACGCAATACGTCGATGTTCAGCAACAATTCAACGCCCGTATTGAGCATATCGCCCACGTTGGCGTAGATGCGGTCATATACAAAGGTAGGGGTCGGTACGGTATAGCGGTAGATCATATCGGTTGTTCGCTTGTCATACCATTCGATGGTACCTCCCAATCGTCCGTTGAAGAGCGAGAAATCTACCCCGATGTTCAACATGGCCGTTTCTTCCCATTTGAGGTCGGGGTTGGCATTTTGTGCAACGCGGTATGCTATGGACTGACTGCCATTGTCATAATAGGTACCGTAGGCTTCATACAATTCAAGCGTCTTGTAGGGCTGCAGTCCGTCCTGGTTACCCGTTACGCCATATCCTGCACGCAGTTTCAGGTCGTTGATCCAGTCTATTTCTTTAAAGAAACCTTCTTGCGAGAGTCCCCAGGCTGCCGATACCGAGGGGAAGATCCCCCACTTGTGGTTCGCTCCGAACTTGGACGATCCGTCACGGCGTACGGTAGCTGTGATCATGTATTTCTCGTCGTAACTGTAATGGGCGCGACCAAAGAAGGAGATGAGTTTGTACTCGTTCTTTGAAGAAGTAACGTTGCCCACCTTGAGCGTGTTGCCGCTCTGGATGTTGTTGGCGCCCATGGAGGTAACGGCAAAGTCGGTAGCCTTCGAAACCTGGTTCTGGTACAGGTCGTTTTCCCACGAATAACCGGCGATAGCGTCCAACTTGTGCTTTTCTCCGAACGATTTGTTGTAGTTGACCGTCCATTCCATCAGGTTGCGTTCCGTCAGTCGTGCCTGCCGCTCGGCATAACCATTATCACCGCGTCCGCGGGAATTGGTTGGGGCGTGCCAGCGGCTGAAGTCGTTGCTGAAGGCGCTCTTGTAGAGGTGCACTTTGGCATTCAGCCCTTCGGCAATGTCAAACTGTATGTTCCCTGCACCGTAGAAACTGTTGCTCTTCATCAGGTTGTAGTTTTCTTCCTGATTCTGGATGGGGTTACCCTGGTCATAATTTCCGAACATGTCCGTGAACCAGCTGCCGTCGCTATTCTTGATGGGATAAACGGGTGGAAGGTTGTAAGCAAGGACATAATCGTCCCGGAAGGGGAACTGCATGTCGGTAAGCGTAGCCGATCCGGTGAGGTCGATGCGTAACCGGTCGTTGATGGCTCGCTGCTGGAATTGGAAGCGGAAGCTGTGCCGCGTCATGTAGTTGTCTCGTGCGATACCGTTACGATCCAGAAAGGTGTAGGATGCACGGTAGTTGCTTTTCGAGCCGCCGCCGGAGACGGAGAGGGCATGATTCTGCGAATAGCCGGTGCGCAGCATCTCGCCCAGCCAGTCGGTCTCGGCGCCGTAGCGGTCGAGACCGCTGATGTCGTTACCGAGTTGGCTGTTCACGTCGCGCCATTCACTTGCACTGAGAAGATGGGGCTTATTGGCCACAAAG
>JAITKB010000131.1 GCA_031278605.1 Tannerellaceae bacterium | reverse complement strand
CACCGCACAGCCGCCCCCCCTTCGACTTGCTGCGAAATCGCAGTCGCTCGGCTGCGAAATCGCAGTCGCTCGGCTGCGAAATCGCAGTCGCTCGGCTGCGAAAGTGCAGTCGCTCGGCTGCGAATTTGCAGCAAGTCGATTGGGGGGGGTTGAATCAAATGGATTCGAGGAAGCGAATCAGCGCCGAGCGGTCTTCTTTCGGCATATTGCGGAACGTTTCCTTGAGTTCCTTGGCCTCGCCCCCATGCCAGAGAATGGCTTCTTCGTAGTTGCGCGCGCGCAGATCGTGCAGCATATCGCTATGCCCGGACGTAAGCGGCAGCAGGCCGCGTCCCCAAAGCGGCGTGGTGCGGCAGATCCGGGCGCGTCCCGGCTCCTTCATGTCCAGGTCGTGCCGCAAAAGGTCCGTATAGGGGTATATCGTCTGATTGGAAAGGGCCGGCAAAGGCGTATAGTTGGCCCGCGTCGTCCATTGGGGGCGATGGCAGGCCGTGCATCCGGTGTCGTAGAAAAGCGTCCGCCCACGTTGCACCTCCGCATCGTCCAGGTTGCGTGCGGCAGGCACGGCAAGCCCGCGATGCCAGACCATGAAGGCCTCGAAATCCTCCGTGGTCATTTCCGAGGGGAGCGAGCGGGAGGTCAAGTAGCTCAAGAGGCTGTCCCGAGTCAGACCCAGGGAGGCTTGCACCTCGGCGTCCTCGGACATCACCCTTGCATATTCCTCGGTGATGTAATGATAGGTGCGGTCGGGGCGCGTTACGTTCGTAATATTCCAGAGCGCATTGGCCCCCGGCCCGTTATCGAGCGTAGCGCGGGTGCAGAGGTAGGTGAAACGCCCCGGATGCTTGCCGGGGAAGTAGGGGTTCAATCCCGTTTCGTCGATGTCGGCACCGATAAGCCCCGAAGCATAGCCCCGCTCCTGCTCCACCCGGTACTGCTCCCGGAGGTCCTCGTCGGAGATGGCGTCCAGCAGCCCGGTGCCGTAAATGCCGATCGTGGCCTCAATCGAGGCCGCATGTTTACTCATATCGAAATCCCGAAAGAGAATGGCCGCCTGCTCCACCTCCACCACGGGATAAATAAGCGTGCCTTCATAGGCCTGCCCGGCGCTATAGGGCGTGCCGTCCGGGTAGGTATTGCCGTGTTCGTCGGTGTATTCCTTCCAGAGGAGGTGGACGCCGGATTCCTCAATCGGCGCCTTAAAGGGCGGCACGGCACGCGTCTGGGTCATGCCGGTGAAGTATTTCGAGGCCAGGGCCAGCGTGGGCGAGGAGGGATCGTAAATCATCAGCAGGTAGCCGTTCCGGCTGTCGGAGGTGTCGAACGTCTCGACGCGTTTGCTGTGTCCCCCGTAGGTCGGGTGGCAGGCGACGCAGGATTTGCGTATATACACCGGGCCGAGGCCGGAATAGCCCGTTCCCGGGGTCGAGACAAAGCTCTTGCCGGCAATTTCTTCCCCCCGCATAAACTGCCGGAAGAGGTTTGCATCGGCATTGATGGCGTCCACGGGCTGTTTGTAGGCCCTTTCCGTTGCGTTAAATACGGTCCCGTTTACGCCTCCGGCAAACCATTCTTCGCTGTAATCCTCTCCGTTCGGCTTCTCCTCGGGTTCGGGCACGGGCTCCAGGCGGTCTTCTCCGTCCGAACAGGCCGTTGCTGCGGCCATTAGCAGGGCCATTACACTAACTGATAAACTTCTTTTTTTCATATGCTACATTATTATAAAGGAAAACAGTGCGGGCAATCTTCCTTGCCCACACTGTTCCCCAGAGGTTATACTTCTCCCGTTGGGGGGAGTTATTCCAAATTGGCTACAATGGAATCGAACAGGGTTTGAAGCGCGAGGCAGGCCTCCACGGCGGCCTCCACTTCCGAGGCATTGACCCCGTCGCGCACCACTTCGTAGAAAGAAAGCCCGCCGGCGCCGATGGCGGCAATTTTGCTCAGCGTATCCTCCATCTTGGCCTTAATCTCCGCGTCCAGCGCCGAATTGCTTTCGGCAAGATAGGCGCTCAGGGAGATCTCCCGGCGCGAGTTGTCATCCATGCCGCCCAGGTAGGCATTTCGGATGCTGCGGATGTTGTTTTGATAATCATCCAGCGAATGCCAGCTGTACCAGGATTCCACGTCTTCGGTCTTTCCTTCCGAATAGGGGGCCTCGATCTTGGTCGCCCCTACTTCGCCGGCTATTTCGGAAGCGCCCACGGCTATTTCGCTCAGCGCACTGGCCCAGGAGGGATAACCTTCCTTGGTGGTGAGGCGCCGGGCAAAGTTCATGTAGGCGGGGTTGTTTTCCAGATGAGCCGCCACGTCGGGGTTTTCACGGAATACGACTTTCATTTCAGCCGATACGTTCTCTTCGCCCACCCAGGCCACGTAGGCCAGGACACAGTCCCATACCAGGGCGTCGGTAGCGGCGGTCAGGTAGTTGAGCTCCGCTTCACTGAGATCGGCCACGGGGCGCGACTTGCCTTGACGGTACAGCAGGTATTCCGTTACGTGGAATCCGATGACTTCGGCGTCCATCTGCCAGGCTTCCGCCCCGGTCAGTCCGAGTGCGCCGTCGGCCAGAACGGCGTCAATCTGATCGCGTTCCAACGGCCACGAGTCGATGTGCCCGTCAATGTCCAGGGCCTGTTCTCCCACGGGACCGAACAGGAAGGCTTCGCTTATTTCCCAGGCAACGCGCGCTTTCATCCATGCCTCGGAAGCCGCCTGCATGGTTTCGTCCGAAGGACTGTCTTTCAAGGCCTCGTTGGCCGCTCGCATTTCGAGCGCCGCCTCAGCCAGGGAACGGTAGGTGGGAACAACGGTGCTTTCCACGTATTCCTTGAGAATGGACTCAAATAACAGGTCGTTATCCTCACCCGGTTCCGGTTCCGGATCGGGAGTCGGAGTAACCGTAGTGTCTCCCCCATCATCCTTTTCACACGAAGAAAAGCCCCCGGCCATCACAATAGCCGCCAGGGCGAACAGCAAATACATAAAAGACTTTCTCATACAATGTTTTTGTTTAATTATATTGGATTTGTTTCTACTCACAGTATCCTTTCACTGGAACAGGCCCGAATAGGCAATGCCGAGGGAAAGGGTCGGCTCGTGATTGAACGGCGCTTTGAAGCGACGGAAAGCATATTCGGCCTTAACGACCACTTCCCGCAACGGGAAATAATTCAATCCTGCGCTGAGGATTCTTTTTTCGCACCATTCCTTGGGGGTAATCCCCCGGGCCGTTTTATACATCGAATCATAATAACCGTAATGCCCGTACAGGTAGAGCTTCTCCTCCTTGCTTTTGCGTCCGGGGAAGAACGACAGCACATCGTATCCCGCTTCTACATACCAGCTCAACACATCCGACGCCACATTCGTGCGCGGTGAAGGACTGGCCGAGGGGAGTTTGCTGTTCACACGCGAGATGGTGTAGGAATCACCCAGGTGTCCGTACAACACATTGGTGCGTGCCAGGATATGATGGGCCTCGTAGACGGCATCCAGGTCAACGATGCTCACCGAGCCGTTGACGTCTTCCTTGTGTGTTGCCCCCTGGGAGTCCGTATAGGTATATACGTAACGACCCGCCTTCAGACTGTTTTTGGCGCTGAAGCCGAAATAGCCGCTCAGACCGATGCGCAATCCCCGTATCGAATAGTTGTCGATCCGCAAAGCGCCGGCATACTTATTGGCAATGGTAAATTCGTAAGGTGAAGTCGATCCGCCCTGAATCCAGTAGGCATTGCTGAAACGTTCGGCGTCGAGGCCGGCAATAAATTGCGCTTCATAACGCCATGCGGGAACGCGCCCCCATACACTGAGGCCCGTTTCGTGCCAGGTGCAGGGAAGAATCGTGGCTTCTTCCTCGGGACGGAGCACCGAAAAGAACTCCGTGGGCATGTGATACGAATTGGTAAGCCCTATGGGCAGGATGATGTGCCCTATGCGGAGGTTGAGCGCATTCGAGAACGTCTTTTCAATCCAGAACTGTTCGAGCGCAACCTCGCCTCCTTTTTCTACTTCGGTCTCATATTCACCGGTTTCTTCATTTTCTATCTCAACGGTAGAACCCGCGCCGCCATGCTCAAATTCTACTTCGGTAGCGATCTTCCATCCGTGTCCGAAGTCATAACTGAGATAAAACACCACGTGCGGAAGGTCGAAACGTCCGTGACTTGCGTCCTTATTGCTTTCCGGATAACGGTAACGTTCCACGTTATCACTGTAAAACATGCGCTGTGCTACGGCCTCGCCGTAACCACCCATTTGCAGACGGGAAGATTGCGCCCACACAGAGGCTGTGGCGCCGGACAATACGCAAAGAAGGAAAATGGTGAATCTGCTTTTCATTGAAGTTTTCATTGAAGGTCTTTCTTTTTTAAAAAGTTCACAAATGTAGCCGAGGGGGTCTTGGCCGGCAATCACCATTCTTCGCTATTTTCCGTCCGACGCCTACCTAGCATTAGGTATGCAAGGATTCCTTGACGGCTGTCAAAACAGCTTCACCCGCAACTTCCTTTCGGGCGTCACAATCGCATTCTCCACTTCGTAAGCAACGGAATGTATCCCGGATTCGGCGGGAATCATCACCAGCACGGACTGCCCGGCCGGGAGTTCGATTTTCGCCGGATACCTTTCCGCTTCCGTATCTGCCTTGTGCAAGAGGAAAGGGACATCGGACTTATTCCTGATGTGCAGGACACGATGGCTCGAAGTGGTATAATGAGGCGGCCGGATTTCGATGGAGGCATGGAAGAACTTCTCCAGCCACTCTTCCTTTCCCATCAGCGTATTGTAGAAATAAGCAATGGTGCGACGTGCAAACAGGGCTTCCCGAAGGCCTTCTTCCGTGCGTTCCCTTGAGAGGACCAAGGTCATCGGACGCATCGACATGGTGCGAAAGTCGTACAGGCGCTCGGTGACATCGTGCACGTCGGAATTGGCCATCAGGGTGAGATTCTTTTCGTTTACCCAATTCAATGCCAGGGGATACCATTCAAACTCGTTGTATACTTCAATGCCGTTCAGCCATCCCTTTTGGTATAACGTATCGTGAACGGCATGCCATTTGATTTCCTTCACTCCCCATCCCGGATGGTTCCAGAAGATGAAAGCCCCCTGGTTATGGGCTTCTTCAAATACTTTCATATAGTCTTTTTGGTCCAGGGGGTTGATGTCTTTCAAAAAAAGAGCGTTCAGATGTCCCGGAGGCATGGAACGGGTGATTTCCGCTCCCCGGATAAGGAGGATACCCCGCAAGGCGGCCTCTCTGCGGGCAATCTCGAAGGAGAAATTATGGTTCCCTTTTTCTATCCCTTGCCGTGCCGGTTGGCCTTCGATATGTTCGGTAATGGATAGGGCATCCAGTCCGTCCTCCCAGGCTTCATGAATCCGAAGCGTAGGCCACACGATGCCGTCGGAGAAGACGCTATGCATGTGAAAGTCGCATTTAAGCAACTGATAGCCGTCTATTTCCGGCAAGTGAATTTCCTTTCGCGTTTTCGCCCGTTCCTTCCCGACGATAATTTCCTTGGGCAAGCGATTCTCTTGTGCATGTAATTGCGGTAGAACAAACACACATGCTAAAGCTACAGATGCAATTGTTTTCATTCTGAAATCATTTTATCAGTTAATAATCTTGTAATAATCATGTAATAATCATGTTGTCTTATCGGTGGTGTCACCCCGTTTTTATTCCCATCCGAATAATTGGGGCAAGAGTTTCGGATTGAGGTCTGCTTCCGTTTTGGGCACGGGTCGGTAGTAGAACTTCGGTTCCCGGAAGACGCCCATATCCCGTATGGTCAGGATATTCCCTTTGTCTCCTTCCTTCAGATAGACCGTTGCCTGGGTGTCGTCGATGGATCCGGCTTTGTAGTAGATCAGTTTCCGACCCGATGCATTTTCTTCCTTATCGGCCTCGGCGGGTATATCCTGCGAAGCGGGTATGAGGCAGATGTCTTCTATGCCGTCGCCCGTGAGGTCGAATTTGCCCAAGGAAGGGAAGTAGATGCCTTCGGGTTCCTTTTCCAGCAGTTTGCCGCCATGCCATCGCATGAGGTCGTCGAAACGGAAGCCCTCTGCGGCTAATTCCACGCGCCGTTCCCTGCGTATTTCCAGCAGTATGGGGGGGATGTTGGGGTAATCCTGCTGCAAAACCGGATCGGCGGCAGGAGAAAGCGGCAGATCGGGCATCCCGACCCGACGACGCAACAGATTCACCGAACGCTCCAGATCGTCTTGTGTCAGCAGCCCGGATTCGGCGCGTGCTTCGGCATACGTCAACAAGACTTCGGCGTAGCGTATGGCCGGATAGTCTACGCTTTGGTAAACCTCCTGGTCTTTGTTGTTCACATAGCCTTTGATAAGGTGATAGCCGGAGAAGTTCTTGTTGAAAGCCTGCACGTAGATGCCTGTGCCGGCGGCGTAGGTTTCGCTACGAATCAGTTCCCATCCCGGCCAGGCATAGGTCTGTTTCAGGCGGGGATCCCTGTCGGCAAATTCCCGGACAAAGGAAAAGGTTTCGTATCCGGGTTGTGAGGAATAGAACGAACCGTCTTTCATCAGATAGGTCTGCAAGAGATCTTTCGTGGGGCAGGATTCGTAGTTGCCGAAGGCAGAGGCCCAGTTGCCGCTATGTATGGTCTTGAAGTCGTAGTAAGTGGCATGGATGATTTCGGGATTAACGCTCAGGTCGGTGCTTGAGAACAATTCGGCGTAATCGCTTTCGGGCTTTCCGGTGGTGTGGATTTGGAATCCTCCTTCGCTGATAATCCGTCCGGCGGCATCGGCGGCCATCCGGAGATAGTCTTCCGCCGTAGCTTGCAGGTTCAGTTCGGCATGATACCTGCGATAGGTTCCCTCATAGAGGGCATGTCGCGCCAGGTAAGCGAGTACGATCCATTGATCCACGGCGCCTTTTTCCTGCCCCGTCTTTACGTGTTCGGCGGCAAAGCGGTAATCATCAAAGATGCGTTCAAGGACAAAATCCCGCGCCTCCCGCGCTTTATAGAGGTCTTCATCGACGCTTGTAAGCACTTTGTCGTACCAGGGGACGTCCGAAAAACGCTTCACCTTATCCATATAGAAACGCGCCCTGAAGAAACGCGCAACCCCCTTGTAATGATTCAGCGTTTCTTCGGGGACGTTTGCATGGTCGCAATATTCTAAAAAGAGGTTGATGTCTCTCAGGCGGCTCCAGTCCCAGCCGGCGCTGATGGTGGTGGAGTTGGGATTGGAGGAGATCATAATGTTCTTTACCTCGTTGACGGCGGTTGTGGCCTGATTGTCTGTTCCCGCATCGCTGGTATACGTGCCGTGCGAGGGGAAATCGTAGAGGCCGAAACAATACATCTTCAGGTCTTCTTCCGTATGAAAGAAACGCTCCGTTCCGATTTCCGTACGGGGTTGGCGATTCATAAACTCGTCGTTGCAGGAAACGAGCCACAAGGCAATCAAGGCAAAGGATAGGGGATAATATAGATTTTTCATCACGCTGTTTTTTTTTAGGATTAAATTGTTATAATGTGAGGTTTACGCCCAGGGAATACTGCCGGCTGAAGGGGTAGGCGTATCCGTATCCCGATTCGTCGGTTACGGCCTCGGGGTCGAAATATTTTTTCAGTTCGCTCCATTCGTACAAATTATCTGCGCTGACAAAGATGCGTAGCCTCGATATTTGCATTTTGGGGAACAGGGCGGCAGGCAGGGTATATCCTATGGTCACGTTCTTCACCCTCAGGTAAGCGCCGTTCAGCAGGTATTGTGTTTGGGGAATAGCCATGCCCATGGCTGTGGAGGTGGAGGTGCCGAGGTTTTTATCGGCCAGCCAGGACTGGAAGACGGGATATTGCGCATTCAGATTCTGACTGGCCAGGCCGGCCCGGATATAGGCTTGTGCGTGTTTGGCCATATCGGCCTCGGTATCGGTCGTGGGACGGTAATAGTCGAAGAGATGCGTTTGTCCGCCGGCGTAGGGTTGTTGGTAGAATCCCCAGTAGAGGAAATTCAGCGGATAATAATCCCGTTTCCCTATGCCTTGAAAGAAGGCGGTCAGGTCGAATCCCCGCCATTGTGCGCTCAGATTAAAACCGTAACGGAAGCGGGGATTCCGGTTGCCGATGATTGATAAATCGCCGGGGTCGTCCACCGAGGCGCCTTTGGTTATTTGCCCATCGCCGTTCAGGTCTTTGTATTTGGGCCAACCCGGAACAATATCCAG
>JAITKB010000127.1 GCA_031278605.1 Tannerellaceae bacterium | reverse complement strand
TGGGGACGTCACCCGATGGATCCGGTTTGCCAACAACCTGAAGTTACGACTCTTGCTCCGGGCGGCCGGTACGGAGATTGATGCGTTTGTGCAATCGGCCCTCGGCGCCTTCTCGCCCGAAGGATTCCTCAAGGAAGACGCCGTAATCAACCCCGGTTACAATGCGTCCAGCCAACAGAATCCTTTCTACACCGATTACCATAGCTCCGTAACCGGGGCCATTGCCTCCTACGCACGCTATTACCTCCCTACCACCTACCTGATGACGCACTACTTGGGCCCCAAATTAAAGGACGACCGAAGAGGCGCGCTCCTGTACCGCAACTATCCCGAGACGCCGCATTACCAGCTTGGCAAACAGGACGACGGACGTCCCTATACGCCCCAGTACGTCTGGCTGGAGAGTGTTTTAAAAGGTAGGGAGCAGGGTTTTGCAGCCTTCTATGCTTTTGAGATCTACTTCCTTCTGGCCGAGGCCGCCGCTACGGGACATGCCCTGGACGGTGATTGGAAAACCAACTTCCTCCAGGGCCTTACCGCCTCTTTCCGTTACCTGGAATCCACTCTGGGAGGCACCCTGGTGGCAGACGCCAATCCGGAAGCCGACGCACAGGCCTACATCGAAGCCAATGCCGACAGCTACTTAGCCAATCCCGATCTGGCCGTCACCCCGGCGCAACAGCTGGAAGCCATCATTACCCAAAAGTACCTGGCCTCCAATCCCATCAATGCCCACGAGGCCTGGAACGACTTCCGCCGGACGACCTATCCCACCATCAACAACGTGGGACGTCAGGCCGAGTTAACCTTTGCTTCTTATCTCTCCGATTCCCCGCGCGAGGATAAGATGCCGGTACGCCACGTCTATCCCCAGGCGGAATACGACCTGAACGAGCATACCCCGGATGTGGGCAATGCCTATTCCAACCCGATCTTCTGGGACAAAAATTAATATCACAACAAACAATCAGATCATATGAAAACATCTATCCAGGCCATCCGTACCGCTTTGGCCCTCCTCCTCCTTTCGGCCTGTTTGCCTCAGGAGGCCTTGTTTGAAGAAAACGGTTCGCACAGTATTGTAGAGCTTTATAACCTGTCTTCCAACCGCTCGGCCTCGTCCGAGTATGGCAGCCGCGACCTCAGTGAATTGGAATACGTGCATCTTTCCAAAGACGGGTTTGAATTCCCTGTCATTGTCAATTTCACCGGCGTCAATGGGACCCCGGAAGACGTGACGGTCGAACTCTCCATAGACGAATCCATTGTAACGGCTTTGGATGCGGGCATTTACACCGTCTTGCCTGCCTCGGCCTACATCCTTCCGGCCTCGAATACCGTAACGATCGCCAAGGGCACAAACCGCGCAGAATACCTGATTCGCGTAAACCCCGGCCCGCTGGAGGACCTGACAAAAACCTATGGCATAGGGATAAAAATCACCCACGTATCCCAGGGTACCCTCAGCCAAAACTTTTCTTCCGGCGCCTACCTCTTCCGGATAGAATAATCCCCCATTGTTTTCGGCATAACCCCCAAAGTTACCCTTCCAAAATAAGTCCTATACTTAGCCTGGCTAAGTATAGGACTTAGCCTATCTAAGTATAGGACTTAGGTGGCCTAAGTATAGGACTTAGGTAGCCTGGGTATAGGACTTAGGTGGGAGGCCTTTTTTCCCCTTGCCTGCTCCCCATAAAAAAACAACCACCTGCCTGGCAGATGGTTGTTGTCGGGGTGAGATGACTCGAACATCCGACCTCCACGTCCCGAACGTGGCGCGCTAGCCAACTGTGCTACACCCCGTGGTCTAACGTGGCGGCAAATGTAAAACTATTTTCCGGAAGAATCACTACTTTTGCGTCTTTCTTTATCCTCTTAATTGATTAATTGAAATAACAATGAAAAACGATTCTTTACCCCTTGTTTTCCTGCGTGCTTTGGCCATTGTGCTGTTCCTTGGTTGCTCCGGGTCGTGTTCCCGGCATGTCGCCCCGCCCGAACCCTACGGGCCTCTCCCTTCGGAGGATCAACTGAAATGGCAGCAAATGGAGTATACTATGTTTGTGCATTTCGGGCCTAATACGTTTACCGACAAGGAATGGGGCGATGGACAGGAAGATCCTGGGGTCTTTAACCCCTCCGCCATGGATTGCCGGCAATGGGCCTCTACGGCCCGGGCAGCCGGCATGAAGGGGATCATACTGACGGCTAAACATCACGATGGGTTCTGCCTGTGGCCCAGTCAATACGGTGGGCACACGGTGCGGGAGAGCGGATGGAGGGATGGAAGGGGGGATGTGCTGAGGGAGTTATCGGAAGCCTGTCGGGCCTACGACTTGGGCTTCGGTGTTTACCTATCTCCCTGGGACCGCAATCATTCCACCTATGGCACGCCGGCATACAACCAAGTATTTGCCAATACCTTAACCGAGGTCTTGACTAACTACGGACCCATCTTCGAACAATGGTTTGATGGGGCCAACGGCGACGAAGCGCAGGGGAAAAAACAGGTCTACGACTGGGATTTATTCCATCAAACCGTGTCTATGCATCAACCTCACGCCGTCATCTTCAGCGACGTAGGCCCCGGTTGCCGGTGGGTGGGCAACGAACGGGGTCTGGCCGGGGAAACCAACTGGTCGCGCTTGAACGTCCGGGGCTTTGAACCGGGCTGGGGAGCGCCGCCTGCCGATAGCTTAAATTCCGGCAATATCGACGGCGAAGCCTGGATTCCGGCCGAGACGGATGTGTCGATCCGGCCGGGTTGGTTTTATAGCCCGCATACCGACGACCGGGTAAAGAGCGTATCGGAGTTGGTGGATATTTACCATACATCCATCGGACGCAATTCCAATCTCTTGCTTAATGTGCCTCCCAATCGGGAAGGAAGAATACACCCCGGTGATTCGGTTCGCCTGATGGAATTTAGACGTGCGCTGGACGCCTGCTTTGCCCACGACCTGCTGGCCAAGGCCAAACTTCGTACAACGGATACAAGGGGGGGGGCACGCAAATATGCCGTTGGTCAGGTATTAAACGAGGACTACCACCGTTATTGGGCAACCAACGACGGCGTGCACACGGCAAGCATCGAAATCACCCTGGCGGAAACCACCGCCTTCAATACGTTCCTCGTGCAGGAATACATTCCCCTGGGGCAACGCATCTCGCAGTTTAACCTGGAGGGTTGGGATGAATCCACCGCCCAATGGCAGGTCCTTGGCCAGGGAAGCACCATCGGATATAAGCGTATCCTGCGATTCCCGCGTGTAAAAGCGCAAAAACTACGCCTGAATATCCTGGGGGCATTGGCCCCACCCGTATTAAACCGGATGGGGCTTTACAATGCCCCGGATCTGCAATGATTATTCGATGATTCGCACCCATCCGTAAGGGTCGGGGGCGTCGCCGGTCTGAATGGCGGAAAGTCTCTTATAGAGCTTTTCGCATACAGGGCCGGGTTTGCCGTCTTTGGAATAGACCCAGGAGCGGTTTTCGTCCAAATCGTCTATCCGGGAGATGGGGGTGATGACTGCCGCCGTACCACATTCGGCGGTTTCTTCAAAGCTGTCGAGTTCGGACACGGGCACGGGGCGGCGTTCTACTTTCAAACCCATGTCGGCAGCCAGTTGTATCAAACTCTCATTCGTAATTGAGGGAAGAATCGAGTTGGAGGCTGGTGTGATATAGGTGTTATTACGAATGGCCAGGAAATTGGCCGGACCGCATTCGTCGAGGTATAATTTCTCTCTCGGGTCGAGGTAAAGAACGGCGGCATAGCCTTTTTCATACGCCTTTTGTCCGGCTATGAGGCTTGCCGCGTAATTGCCTCCTACTTTGTAGCATCCGGTGCCTTGCGGGGCAGCGCGGTCGAACGAACGCATGATGCAAACCGGCACAGGCTTGAACCCGGTCTTGAAATAAGGACCTACGGGCGTAACAAAGATCAGGAACAAATACTCCTCGGAGGGCTTAACGCCCACAAAGGCGCTCATACCAATCAGCAACGGACGGATGTACAACGAGGCACCGCTCCCGTAAGGGGGAATAAAACGCTCGTTGAGTTTGACGGCTTTGCCTACGGCTTCTTCAAACTTCGCTGTGGGGAATTCCGCCATGACCAGGCCACGGGCGGAAGACTGCAAGCGTTGGGCGTTCCTGTCTACACGAAACACCCGGATCTTCCCGTCTTTCCCACGGAATACCTTCAACCCCTCGAATGCTTCCTGACCATAATGCAGACAGGTGGCCGACATATGTATCGGAATAACTTCCGAAGAACTGATTTCCAACTCTCCCCATTGCCCGTTGCGATAAAAACATCGTACATTATAGTCTGTTTTCCTATATCCAAAGGAAAGTTCAGACCATTTAACATCATTTTCCATACAATTCCTTTTATTAGATTATGGCTGCAAAAGTAAGCCGTTTCCTAGGGATTATTGCTACATTTGCTGTAAAATAATCAAAGAAGTATGAGCGTTACCGAGCATTTGAATCATAGCCGACAAACGGCATTTTCCCTCGAGATACTCCCGCCGCTGAAAGGGAACAGCATCCGTAAAGTATACAACGTAATCGACAAATTAAGGGAGTTCGACCCTAAATATATCAATATCACCTCCCATCATAGCGAATTTATTGATAAAACATTGCCCGACGGAAGCATCCGCAAGGTCAACATCCGCAAACGTCCGGGATCGGTGGCCATTGCATCGGCCATACAAAACAAATACGGTATTACGGCCGTTCCACACATTATTTGCAAGGGTTTTACCAAGGACGAAACCGAGTATGCGCTGATTGATCTGAATTTCCTGGGCGTCTACGACCTGCTGCTGCTTCGCGGAGACTGCAAAACCCCCGCGGCTTCGCCCACCGACAAGGAGCTGTATCACGAACATGCGACCGATCTGCAACTTCAGGTCAATCACTTCAATGCCGGTATCGCCCTGGACGGCTCGGCTTTTGAGGCCAATGAAACGCCTTTTACCTACGGAATGGCTTGTTACCCGGAGAAACACGAAGAAGCGCCCAATATGGAATCCGATCTTTTCTACGCAAAGGAAAAAGTGAAAAACGGCGCCGGTTATCTGGTGACACAAATGTTTTTCAACAATGAGAAGTATTACGGGTTTGTGGAGCGTTGCCGCAAAGAAGGCATCCGCGTACCCATCGTACCGGGCATCAAGCCGATTGTTTTCAGGAATCAACTGAATGTACTCCCCAGGGTTTTCCGCTCCGAAATACCGGAGCCTCTCGCAGCCGAACTCCGCCGGTGCGCAACCGACGAAGCCGCCAAAGCCGTGGGCGTGGAATGGTGCATACAGCAATGCAAAGACCTTATCGCCCACCGGGTTCCCAGCCTGCATTTTTATACCCTCATGGCTACCGAAAGCATTTATCGGATCGCCAAACAGGTGTATTGATTTCAGTAATTCAAGCGTGTCTCACTTGTGCCCACAAGTGAGGCTCGCTTGTGCCCACAAGTGAGACACGCTTGTGGGCTCAAGTGAGACACGCTTGTGGGCACAAGTGAGACACACGTGAACTTCCGGTGACGGTTATGATTCTCCGGCAAATAAGGGGTAATGCCGCATCCGGGCGTTTACTTCGGCGCGGACGGCGGCGATGCCCGAATCGTTTTCGGGCTTGGAAAGAACGGCGTCTATGAGTTCCACGATTTCGCCCATGAAGGCTTCCCGGGCGCCACGGGTAGAAATGGCGGGAGTGCCCACACGGATGCCGGAGGTTTGAAAAGGCGAACGGCTGTCGAAGGGCACCATATTCTTGTTTACGGTAATGTCGGCGGCTACCAAAGCTTTCTCGGCCGCCTTGCCCGTCAAGCCGGGGAATTTCGGGCGGAGGTCTATCAGCATACTGTGGTTGTCGGTGCCATCGGAAATAATCTTGTATCCCTTATCCATGAAGGCCTGCGCCAGGGCCGCTGCGTTGTTCTTTACCTGGGTTTGATAGGTCTTGTATTCCGGCTCCAGGGCTTGGCCGAAGGCTACGGCTTTCGCGGCAATGACATGCTCCAACGGCCCTCCCTGTATGCCTGGGAATACGGCCGAATCCAGCAATTGCGACAGGGTTTTGAGTTCTCCTTTCGGCGTTGTTTTCCCCCAGGGATTCACAAAATCTTTCCCCATCAAAAGGATGCCGCCCCTCGGTCCGCGAAGCGTTTTATGGGTCGTAGAGGTCACAATATGCGCATAGCGTAGCGGGTTATCCAGCAGTCCGGCGGCAATCAGTCCGGCGGGATGCGCCATATCAATCATCAGCAAAGCCCCCACACTGTCGGCAATCCGGCGCATCCGGCCATAATCCCATTCGCGTGAATAAGCCGATCCTCCTCCCACGATCAGTTTCGGGCGGCAACGCATGGCGACCTCCTGCATTTGGTCGTAATCTACCCTTCCGGTTTCTTCTTTTACATTATACTCCGTTGCCCGGTACAGGATGCCGGAGCTGTTCACCGGCGAACCATGCGAAAGATGCCCTCCGTGCGAAAGGTTCAGTCCCAGAAAGGTATCTCCCGGATTCAGTACGGCAAGGAAAACCGCTGCATTGGCCTGTGCGCCGGAGTGCGGCTGCACGTTTACCCATTCGGCGTCAAACAGTTTCTTCAGCCGCTCCATGGCGATGGTTTCGCTTTGGTCCACCACCTCGCATCCTCCGTAATAACGTTTTGCGGGATAGCCTTCGGCATATTTATTTGTCAGCACGCTACCCATGGCTTCGAGCACCTGGGCGCTCACGAAGTTTTCCGAAGCAATCAACTCGATGCCTTTCAACTGACGCTGCTTCTCTTGTTCAATCAGATCAAAAATAATACGGTCTCTTTTCATTCCTTAATATATTTACTTGGTTTCATACGGTTTATCCCGGCTCATCAATGCATACAGGGCGAAGCTGCCCAGCCAGTGGCTTCCCATATAATCGTCGTTCGTTAGGTTGCCTATGGAGTAATCCAGATGATGGTCGGCCATTTTGCGCAAATGGGGCAGTCCGCCTAATTTCCGGCTGATACCGTACAGGCAGGTCGCCCGGCTGAAGTTCAAACCATCCAGATGCACCAGGTGACCGTCCGTACGGTCCGACACCTTGCCCGGTTCGAGTTGAAAGTCCGCATCAAAGAGCGAAGGGAGAAAACGTTTCAGCCACGGGCGAAAAGCGTTTGCCTCGAGCGTCTTGCTCATCAGGAGCGCTTCTTCGAGGCAGGGCGAGAGGAAGTCGTTTCCGCCCGGCTCAAACGAGAGGTTGCCGTTCCTGTCGCCGGCATACAGGCGTTGCGCATGTTCCCGGATGGTTTCTTCAAAGGCGGTATGCCCCACCCTGCGAGCATAGTCCAAGGCGAGCGAAAGGCTGAAGGCCGAGTTATCGTGTTGCCCGCTACGGATGGGATACAGCAATTTGGGGAGGTAGTCCGTGTATTTTTCCACCAGCAAATCCGCCAGGGGTTTCAGGGTTTGATACCATCGGCCGGCATCTTCGTCTTGCCAGGTATACAACTCGTTTTGCAGTTGCAGGAACCAGGCCCAGCCGTAGGTGCGTTCAAAGCTGCGGTTGTTGTCCTCTTCAAAAAAGGCCTTCTCCACCTGCAGGTTTTCCGCCGTAATGGTTTGGTTGAGCAGGGCGCGTATCTCCCCGCCAACATCCAGGGCCGGGAAATCCTTCATCAGTTTGATGAGCGACCAGTAACCGTGCACCGAGGAATGCCAGTCAAAACAACCGTAAAATATCGGACGGAGGTCTTTCGGACGCTTCAAGTCGTTGGCGCTTCCCAGCACTTGCCCCATTTTGTTGGGAAATTCCGTCCGGATGCAATGCGCCGGCAGAGCGAAAATCTTTTCGGCCCGGGAGATGTCCAACCCCTGCTGCTGAGGCTCTTTTACTTCTTCTGCGTCAACAAGCGAGGGTGGAGGCGAGGCGGCGCCCCAGGAGCGATTGGCCTTGTTGCCCATTTCGAGTTCCAAAACGCCGCCCAGGGCTATGTCTTCGTGCGTGAACCAGGCCTGGTTGAGCGGTTTTCCGTTCAGGCGGGCCGATTGTATGTATTTATTTTCGGCCGACGCCCGGTCGGCTTTGATTTCAAAATACCGGCCGTTGCCGAGGTTTATCTTTGCATGGGAGAACACGGGGCTTCCTATATTATAAGAAGGCGAACCGGGCGTAACGGGGTAAAAACCCAGTTGGCTGAATACCACAAAGGCCGACATGCCTCCGCCGTCCTCGTCGCCGGGCACGCCCATCAGGTCGTTGCGAAACCATTGATCCAGCAGGTTGCGGATACGCTTCTGCGTACGCCAGGGTTGTCCGGCATAGTTATACAGGTAGGGAATATGCAGCGAAGGTTCGTTGGCCATGGAGAACATCCCCACGTTGCCGGTATGGTCGGGCAGGATGTTGTAGAACTCCCACCGCGACATGCCGTAGGGCGTATTGTACATATCTTCGAGGGCCTTCACGAAGGGTTCGTTTCCGCCCACGAGGGCAATCAGTCCGGCTATGTCGTGCTGCACGTCCCAGCGATAGACGTAGCCGTTGTTCTCGTCGTAATACGCGCGTGCCCCGGGGCCTCCGGAGATACGGTAATCGAAAGGCTCTATAAAGTTGCCGTCTTTATCTTTGGGATGGAAGAATCCCGTTTGGGGATTAAAGATGTTCCGGTAATTATAAGCGCAACGCAGATAATAATCGGCCTCATCCGTATGCCCCAGTTCGCGGGCGATAAGCGAAAGACACCAATGGTCGTAGGCCGTACCCAAGGTTACGGCAACAGGCTGCCGCTTCTCCCAGGCATGAACGCCCGGCACCGTTTCCGCCTCGCCCGGCTTCAGGGCGGGGAAGTATCCTTTTTCTTTGTAGAAAACATCCAACTCCCCTGCCGGTATGTCGCTCCAGGGGATGAGGGAGCGTTCTTCCATAGCCTGCCGGCAAGCTTCGTAGGCTTTTTCCAGTTCAAACCCCCGCAATCCCTTCTTGTAGGCATCTATCACCATGGCCACGCTGTGCGTAGAGTTCATGCTGCGGGAATCGCCCGTAACGCCCGGAAAGGTGGGGATCCAATGGGTGCCTGCCTGTTCGGCCATCCGGAGGTAGGAGTGGATGATGTGCGTTTCGACCCCGGCCTCGATAAGCACACGCAGGGGATGTGCGGCGCGGTAGGTATCCCAAATCCAGTCGTCGGTATAGAACGGGGTGCCGTTGTCGGCATGGATTTGACCATCGAATCCGCTGAAGTAGCGTCCGTCTTCACTCAGGCATACGGGGCGTTCAAAGACCCGGTAGAGCGAGGTATAGAACACCGTTTTATCGTTTTCCGTTCCGCCCTGCACGGCGATTTTGCCAAGCGCCTTGTTCCATATCTTGCGTCCTGCGGCAGCAACAGCTTCGAGATCAAACTCCGGTATCTCGCGTTCCAGATTAGCCTTGGCCTGTTCTTCGCTGATAAAGGATATGCCGTAGCGGAGATGGATGACAGGGGTTTTTTCCGGGAATCGTATAATGGGGAACGATCCGCTGCCTTGTGTTACGCTCACGGGAGGTATATCGGTAAGGATATAGAAAAACACCTTGGCTTGATTGTCTAAGGGCTGAAAACCCTGTATGGCGTTGTCTATATAATGAAACGTTGCGTTGCGCGACTGAAACACAAGGCCTGGCGCTTCGTCGCGCCCGAAGGCAAAGCGGTAGACGGCGCTCTGGTGCGAAGGGGCGAAATCCACCTCCACCTCGGCTTCATCCAGGTAAACGCTGTAACGGTAAGGTTGTATGTGTTCGCGGTCGTAACTCAGATGCATATCGTTGGATACGCCGGCATCGTTGCCCTGGTAAGGAACGATGCGAAGCGAGGAGGGACTGCGGTGATGAGTCACAAC
The DNA here is from genome assembly GCA_031278605.1 of Tannerellaceae bacterium. Lineage (GTDB taxonomy): Bacteria > Bacteroidota > Bacteroidia > Bacteroidales > Tannerellaceae > DFXE01. The sequence continues at coordinate 7,988 of JAITKB010000127.1, read as the reverse complement.
AAGGGGTAATCCCCTCAGGGTATTTCCCGTATAGTCTGAACGAAGGGGAAAGACACGCATCATGCTGTTGGGCAGGTGCACCGTGGGATAGGTGGGCACCAGCATATGGCTGATGTTTCCCATCGTAGGGTTAACGTAATCTACCGGTTCTCTTCCTCCATCCGGCGATTGGCAGGAGAAGGCAAGGCAGAGGGCGGGGAGGACAAGAATATGTTTCATGTTGTGTGTATATATCTTAGTGTATGTGTTCAGGGGGTTGTTATGTGTATATCGGCCACAACGGGAAGATGGTCGGAGGGATAATACATCCCGTTGTTGTCGGTCAGTACCGCATAGCCTTCTACGCTGACCGACTCGCTCACAAAGATGTAGTCGATGCGTCCGGGGTGAACGGGATTGGTAAAGCGTCCGTTGAACGTTCCTTCCGGTCCGTAGGGCGGCTTCAGGGAGATGTTGTGTGCATCGCCAAGGAAGGCCGAGAGGGTCTGTATTTGTTCCGTATCGGGCAGTGAGTTAAAGTCGCCGGTACAAATTGCGGTTTCCTTTCCGGCTATTTCCCGTATTTTCCGTTCCATGAGTTTGCCTGATTCCCGGCGTGCCGTTTGTCCTTCGTGGTCGAAATGTACATTAAAGACATAGAAAGTCGTTTGGCTTTTTTTGTGCAGGAATTTTGCCCAGGAGCAGATCCGGTTGCAGCACGTAGCGTCCCATCCCTTTCCGGGCGTATCGGGTGTTTCGCTCAGCCAGAAATTGCCTGAGTCCTTGAGGAGAAAAACATCTTTTTTATAGAGGATGGCCGAATGTTCCCCGGCTTGTTTGCCATCGTCCCGTCCTGCTCCGAAGAAGCTGTATCCGGGTATTTCGGTGAGATCTTCCAACTGATGCAGGAATCCTTCCTGGGTACCGATGATGTCGAAATCATGGTAACGGATAAGCGCCTTTACGTTTTCCTTTCTGTACGACCAGGCATTGAGGCTATCCGAGGGCGTATCCATGCGGAGATTATAGGTAGCGATCCGGAGCGATAGCGGTTTGTGGGGGGTACAGGCCGGCGTTGCGAGGGCGGCAAGGAGAAGAACAAGTATTTTTTTCATATCGAAAAAGATTTATGAGGGTGATGTATGTATGCTTTTATCATGAAGGCAAAGATAATGGATTTTCCCTCCGAAGCGACCCGGCATACTTCTGAGGGGATCCCTTTGGAAGCGGGGGGAGGGAAAAGCAATCCGCAATGACGGGGTACGTATTGCGGATTGCAGCATTGTGGTTAACTTTAGGAGTTATAAATAAAAAAAACTGATTGATTATTCTATGACAAGGCGGCGATGGCCGATCCTATTAAGTTTGCATTATCTTCCCTGTGTATATCTACCGTTACGTTTCCTTCCTGTTTGAGTTCAAGCAGGACGCTCCGCATGGCATATTCTACGGCTTCTTTGTATCCTCCTCCGTGTTCGCTTCCGCTCCAGAAGAGGCTGCCTTCGGCCATTACGCGAACGCGTCTGATGGAGGGATTGTAGGATCTCAGCAGATGCACAACGCCGGCTATGGCAGCGCCTACGAGTTGGGCGGAGCGCAGGTAGATGCTCCGGGCAATGTGAACGTATTCGGGGGCGTAAATGCCGGGATAGTCTACGATGTTGGCTAATCTTTCGGCGTCGAATTTCTTTTCGAAGGAAATATGCGGGTAACAGGCTTTCATGATTTCCCCAAGATACATTCCTGCTACGGCTTTTTCAAAGCGCTGTGCTCCTTTATTGTCGGAGAGGGCGTCTACGATACGGTCTACAAAGGTGAGGTAGGGAGGGCGGAAGTTTCCCGACTCGAAGTTGATGGGGATCAATCCGTCCTTGGGTATATTGCCGTCCAGTTTGGGTATTTTGCCGGCGGGGATAAAGGTAGCCATGTTGGTGCCTGTTCCTACGATGAGGCCGATGTAGGCGTCGTAATCGCTTCGCGTCAGTCCGGCGAAGAGGCTGGCGATGGTATCATTGATGACTTTGGCTCCGGTAAATCCGGGAGATGTTTCCCTGTTCAGGTAATCCACCAAGGGTTTTCCGATGGGTTCTCCCACCATGGAGGGGATGTTTACTCCTTTGGTCCATCTCAGTACTTTGGCGTCTCCGTCCGGGAGGGATTCGGCCGGGTAGGAGAAGCAATATCCGATGGGTAAATCTTTGTTTCGTTTAAGTTTTTTAATCAGTGCGGCTTGTTCTTCGAACAACTGTGTTTCCGTAAAGCCGGGTGTTTTCATGGCGGAGAGGTCTTTCTTCAGTCCATTTTCGGGTCGGATGATGGTTTTTCCGTTATGAAATTCCACAGATGCCACCCGGTAATTGGTTCCTCCCAGGTCCAGCACGAGGGCTTGTCCTTCGAGGTTGGCGGTTCTGGGTTGGATAAAGGTGGGAATGCACTGCACTTCCTGATTGTTTTTGCAAAGTCCTTCTTCAATTCGTTCCTGAAGCGTCTTTGCCACATCCGCCAATTGTTCGTCATTCAGTTCGAAGACATTTTTCCTCGCTACTATTGCTTTCTCTTCTCTCATTCTTGCTAAAAATTTATAAATTGGTATTATTGGGTATTACTTAAATTAACGGGGATAAAAGTAATGAAAATTTTAATCTTCCAAAGAAAATGGAATGAATTTACGTCCCCGATCTGATTATTCTGTATTATTTTTGCCGGAAATCTAACAGTATTACGAATAAAAAAAAAAATGAAAAATGTATTGATCATCGGATCGACCGGACAAATCGGAACGGAGCTGACGCTGGAACTGAGGAAACACTGCAAGGGAGGAAATATTGTGGCGGGATATATTCCCGGTGCGGAGCCTAAGGGCGAATTGCTGGAAACCGGACCGGCGGAAATAACGGATATCATGAACGACCGGCAAATAGCCGGAGTGGTGTCACGCTATAAGATAGATACGATTTACAACCTGGCGGCCTTGCTCTCGGCGGTAGCGGAGGCCAAGCCGCAGATGGCCTGGAAGGTGGGCATGGATGGACTGTTCAATGTGCTGGAGGTGGCGCGCGAGTATGGTTGTGCCGTATTCACTCCCAGTTCGATTGGTGTGTTTGGGGATAATACGCCCAAGGACCGGACGCCTCAGGATACGATACGCAATCCCCGCACGATGTATGGGGTAACCAAGGTGGGGGGGGAGTTGCTGAGCGACTATTATCACATACGTTTTGGGGTGGATACGCGTTCGGTGCGTTTCCCCGGCCTGGTTTCTTACCTTGCGCCTCCGGGGGGCGGCACCACGGATTATGCGGTGGACATTTACCGTGCCGCCGTTGCGGGGAGACGTTTTGAGTGTCCGATTGCTGCCGGCACATTCATGGATATGATGTATATGCCGGACGCCTTACGCGCGGCTATCCGGCTGATGGAGGCCGACCCGGATCGTTTGATACACCGCAACGCATTCAATGTAACGGCCATGAGTTTCGATCCGGAAATCATCTTTGAGAATATAAGGCAATACGTTCCGGACTTCGATATGGGGTATAGGGTGGACCCGCTTCGCCAGGCGATTGCCGATTCCTGGCCCAATTCCCTGGACGATACTTGCGCGCGGGAGGAATGGGGCTGGCAGCCGGAGTACGACCTGGATGCAATGACCCGGGATATGCTTTCCAAACTCCAGGCCCGTATCCGGGTATAATCCGTCATGGGGAGGAAGAAATACCTTCTTTTTGCAGTCATTACCCTGGTCCTCCTGGGCGCCGGGTGGACGGGCGCGGGCGTTTTGAGCAGACGTTACGCCGAGCGGATTGTGCAGTCGATGGAGAAGCAGTATCGGGTGAGTATCCGTTATCAGTCCGTTTCCTTGCGGAGTTTCGGTAGCCTTTTGATACGGGGCGTGGTGGTGGTGCCTGCCCATTCGGGTTTGACGCTTTATGCCCATGCGGTGGTGATCCGGGCGAACATCGGGGGGTCGTCTTTTTCCACGGGGGACATCCGGGGCATTGAGATAGACGCTCCGGAGATTCATTATGCGCGATCGCTCCGCCCGACGGCGAAGACCTCGCCCGACTATGCGGTGGCCTTTCGCCGGGCGATTTCCACGCCGCTTGCGGTATTTTCCCATCTTCCCGCTTCGGTTCTTGTGCGCAACCTTTCTTTCCATTATATGGACGACGCGCATGAGCCGCAGCGTTATTTTATTCCCCGGATAAGCGTTTCCGGCCCGCATTTCATGGCCGAGATGCAGGACAGGGAAAGCGGCCCCAAGCCGCGGAGGTGGATATGCCGGGGGACCTACGAGGAACATTCGGGGAAAATCACGCTTCACCTGTATACGACCCAAAAACAGGAAAAAGTCTCCCTGCCTTTTGTGAAGGATTACCTCCGGGCCGACGTACGCTTTGATACGTTAAGCCTTGAGGTGCAAACCCGAAAGGAGCAAGGAGGCGTCCTGCAGCTTGCCAGGGGCCGGGCGGGCGTGAAGGGGTTGAGGGTTTATCACGCCGGCCTTTCCTCGGACACGCTGGACTTCGGCACGGGGTATATCCATTATAAGATGCTTGTGGGGCGCAATTTCCTGGAGATAGACAGCAGCGCCACCACGGTGCATTATAAGCGTCTGCGCTTCCATCCTTATTTGAGGCTGGAGAAGCGGGGGGCCTGGCGGATAAGGGCCGCCCTGGACCAGCGGGATTTCCCGGCGAACGATTTGTTTGCATCTTTTCCCGGAAGGCTTTTCCGGCATTTGCCGGGGATGCAGGTGAGCGGGACGTTTTCGTATCATTTTTTGCTGGACGTCGACCTGGCCCGGGTGCGCGAGCTGGTGTTTGAATCTTCACTTCGTCCCCGCAACTTCCGGATTCTGCGCTATGGGCGCAGCGATTTACGCCGGATGAGCGCTCCGTTTGTGCATACGGTCTATGAGAAGGGCAAAGCGGTCCGTCGCTTTGAGGTAGGAGATTTGAATCCGGGTTTTCGTCCGTTCCAGGCCATTTCGCGTTATTTACCGGCGGCTATTTTGCACGGCGAGGACTTTGCTTTTTACCAACACCGCGGATTTTATCCCGAGGCTTTCCATAAGTCGCTGGTAGAAAACATTGAAGCGGGCAAATTCCTGCGGGGTGCGAGCACACTGAGTATGCAGGTGGTGAAGAATGTTTTTCTCAACTCGGATAAAACCCTGGCCCGGAAGCTGGAGGAAATCCTGATTGTGTGGTTGATAGAAAACAATCGCCTGACGCATAAGACCCGCATGTTGGAGGTCTACATGAACATCATTGAGTGGGGGCCGAACGTATACGGCGTCACGGAGGCTTCTCATTTTTACTTTGCCAAGGATCCCTCCCAACTCACTTTGGGGGAATGTATTTTCCTTGCCTACATCATCCCCTATCCCAAATACTTACGGAATCATTTCGACGGTCTCCGCCTCCACTATCCTTTTTATGTTTTCTACCGCGACGCTGTACGCCGTTTGCTTCAGCGCGGATTCATCCGTGGAGAGGAAGCCTCGCAGGCCCAGCGCGATATTTTCTTCAGAGGACCTGTAATCGAATACCTTACACAATAATCCCCACCCGGTATGGATGCATACCGGGAGCAAAAAAAAAAAATTCCACCCCGTATGCATCCATACCGGGACTTCCGGAAAAAATTTCCTTCCATTATGTATGCATACGACCCTCCCCCCAAAAAATTTGCTCCGGCTATGGATGCATACCGGAGCAAAAAAAAAAAATTCCTCCCGGTATGCAGGCATAATCGGGGCAAAAAAAAAATCCTGCTGTTCGGATGTATGCATACCGGGGGATTCCCCCCGGCGCTCGTCGTTTCCTACCTCACATGCCGGAAGTCGATCCTTACGTTGGTGCCTTCGTTCAAGACCGAAGTCAGGCTCAACTCCGCGCCGTATACGCCAAGGATGCGGCCTGCGAGGCTTAGGCCAATGCCGTTGCCCGTATAAGTTCGCGTATTGCTTGCGCGGTAAAACGGCTGAAAAATCCGGGGTAATTCCTCCGGCGGAATACCCATTCCGCGATCCCTTATCTCCATGACGGAGCCTCGCAGACGGATATCCACCGTTTTGTCGCCCGAATATTTGAGCGCATTGGCGAGGATGTTCCCCAAAGCCATCCGCAACAGGTGCGGATTCACGTGGATCATAAAAGCAAAATTGTCGGGAGCAAAACAAATACGCCGCTCCATAAACTGCATCATAAACTCCGCCAGAATGATGGTCTCCGAGTCCGTTCGGAGGATCTCTTCTTTGCCCCTGGAAAGAAACATCAGGTGCTTCATAAGCAGGATAATCCGTTGGGTTTCCGAGGCTATCCGGCCCAGGGACGCCTGATATTCCGCCACGGAACGCTCCCGCCTCAGACTAATCTCACACTCGCCCTGTATGGCCGTGAGCGGATTGTTCAACTCATGGGAAGCATTGCTGATAAACGATTTCTCACTCTGGCGGGCGCTCTCGACCTTTGCCGACATTTCCCCGGCATACCCCCGTGCAAGCCGGTAAACCCCCAAAGCATTCAGGAATAAAAAAACAAGAAATAAAACCGCCCGGCCCCACACGGGAAGCGGGGGCAACAACCCCCACAGCAGAAGGAAAGCCCCAACCCCCAGGCTAACCGCCGTAACCGTAACCGCCGTATACCGGAGGGCCGTATGCCGTTCGGTCTTCATGCCTCCATCCGGTAGCCGACGCCGGAGACGGTATGGATCAGTTTTTGGGGAAAATCCCTGTCGATTTTTGCCCGGAGGTAATTCACGTAGACGTCTACGACGTTCATGTTTCGGTCGGCTTCCCTGTCCCATACGTGGCGGATGATGTCCCGGCGGCTAAGGGCCTTCCCCTGGTTGCGTATCAGGTATTCGAGCAAACGGTATTCGCGCACGGTGAGGTCGGCCGAGCGTCCGGCGCGAACCACCCGGTGCGTTTCCTTCTCCAGCTCCAAATCGCCGCACACCCAAACGGGAGGCAAATGGGATTCGAGCTGCGTCCGGCGCGTAAGGGCACGGATGCGGGCTTCCAGCTCGGCAAAACGGAAAGGTTTCACCACATAATCGTCGGCGCCCGCCTCCAGGCCCTTTACAATGTCGTCGGTCGTGCCCAGGGCCGTGAGCATCACCACGGGCGAGGCGTAGCCAAAAGCCTCGCGGTATCGGCGGCAAAGCTCCAGCCCGCTCATCTGCGGCATGATAACGTCCAGTATCAACAAATGAAAAGACTCCCCCAGGATGCGTTCCCAGGCAATGGCGCCCGTATGGGCCGTCGACACCCGGTGACCCAGTTCCCGCAACCCCCGCTCGAGGAAGGAGGCAATGTTGACTTCGTCTTCCGCCAAAAGAATGTTCATGCGTTCAGTCCCGTGGCTTCGAGCCATAAATCGGCCATCAGTTGTCGTCCCGGCAGGTCGGGGTGTACCCCGTCATACGACCAGTAGCGCGTGGAGGCCAAGCGGATAGCAGCCTCGAAACCCGCCTGGTAAGGCACAAACACGGCGTTAAACTCCCCGGCCAGCTTCCGGGCAACCTCACGGTATGCGTCGAAAGCCGGAAACCACCGGGCGTCTTCCACGGCCGCCCCGCCCCGCAAAGCAAACGGCTCCCCAATAACCAACTGCACGCCGGGAAGTTTCTCCAGCGTATAAGCCAGCAAATTCCGGTAATCCTCCTCATACACCTCAACCGTAGCCTTGTATCCCCCGGTGAGCGTATGCCAGAAATCGTTCACCCCAATCAGGATGCTCACAACCTCGGGCCGAAGAGCCAGACATTCCATCTCCCAGCGCTCGCGGAGTTGATACACCTTGTTGCCGCTGACGCCCCGGTTGTAAATCTTCAGTTGCCGGTCGGCCTTGGACGACAGCAGCTTGCCGGCGAGGAAAAGACTATAACCGGTGCCCAGCATGGGAAGCGAATTGCTGAGGTTGTTCTCCCGCTCCCTGCCCGCATCGGTGATGGAGTCGCCCTGAAGGAGAATCACCGCGTCTTTCTTCAGTTGAAGG
>JAITKB010000087.1 GCA_031278605.1 Tannerellaceae bacterium | reverse complement strand
TCGGCCGGTATCTTATCGCAATACCGGCCGGTATCTTATCGTGATATCGGCCGGTATCTTATCGCAATACCGGCCGGTATCTTATCGCGATATCGGCCGGTATCTTGACCCTCAGACGGGCGTTCAATTCGTTGCGGGCGGGGCCGCAGGGTTTCCCAGCAACCTTACTCCAGGATCTGGTAGACGGTGTTCAGGAACTTCTCCCACACCTTGGTGTCGGGCACACGGTTGGTATACAACAGGATAATCAAGCCTTCGCTGGGGTCGATGAGGTAGTCCGTATTGGCCATCCCTCCCCAGGAAAGGGCGCCCGGAGAAACCATGGGCGAGGATCCCTCGAGCGTCTCCCACGAAGGACTCTCCCCGGGGTAAATCTGAAAGCCCAGCCCAAAACGAAACGCCGCCTCCCCTCCGCCGGGATGCGACACCTGGTCCTTGGCCATGATTTCCAGGGTACGGCGCCCCAGGATCCGCCGGTGGTTGAAAACGCCTCCGTTGGCAATCATCTGGCAGAAGCGGGCATAGCCTTCAATGGTCCCGTTCAGGCCCGTGCCCCCGGAAGCATAGCTTTGGTTGTTGTCGAAGGGGTATCGGCCGCTCCACATCTCCACCGGTTCGGTTTGCCCGTCTTTCTCCCGGTACATCGTCACAAAGCGCTCGGCCGTCTCGGCGGGGTAGTAGTAGTCCATGTCCCGGATGCCCAGGGGCTCCAGCACCGCTTCCCGGACATAGTCCCGAAGAGGCTTCCCGGAGAAATACTCCACCAAATAGGCCCATACGTCGGACGAAGGGTGGTAGTTCCATCCGCTGCCGGGGTCGTAGGCCAGGGGGTGCTTGACGAGGTCTTTCACGTAAGCCTCCAGGGTTTCGTATTCCACCCCAGGCATCCCGGGCACAGGCCGCGGACCGGTAATGCCCGAAGTATGGCTCAATACGTGCCGAATCAAAACAGGCGAAGCCGCCGCACGCGTCCGAAGATCCCCGGGGGCAGAGGCCTCGACCCACACCCGGTCCGTCATCTCCGGGATATAGGCCGATACGGGGTCGTCCAGCTGGAACTTCCCCTGTTCAAACAACGTCATCAAAGCCACCGTCGTAATGGCCTTGGTCTGGGAATACATCCGGAAGATGTCGTCTTCCCCCAGCGGGATCCGTTTCTCCACATCCTTCCATCCGAAGGCTTTGTTGTGCAGCACCTGCGCGTTTTTCGCCACAAACGTAAGGGCATGGGGTAGAATGCCCTTGTCGACGTAATCCTGCAAGAGGGCGTCTATCCGGTCCATGCGGGCAGAGTCGATCCCCAAGGCCCGGAAGTCGGGCTGACGGGAAAAGGCTTGCGGAGGCTCCTGGGTATGCCGGGCGTATTGACACGACAAAAGCATACTCATAGTAAGGCATAAAGCAATCGTTCGATTCATATTTGTTCCATTTTAAAGGGTTGTTGTTGTCGGGTTGTTGTCAGATTCTATTCAGTACGGTTTCTATCAGTCGGCTCAGCGTCGGGTGAGCCGAGGGGTCGGCCTTCCGACCCCATCTGTCGGCAATAATGCAGCACACGGTGAGGGCGCGGTGCCCCATCAGGGCGGAGAGGCCGGCCAGGGCGGAGCTTTCCATTTCGTAGTTGGTAATCCTCCTCTCCCCATAGCGGAAGGCTTCCAGCCGGCGGTTCAAGCCGGGGTCGGCCAGGGCCAGCCGCACCTCCCGCCCCTGCGGACCGTAGAAGCCGTTGGCCGCAATGGTGAGGCCCCGGGGGATGTCCTCCCGGGCAATCTGCTCCAGAAGCGATGCGTCGGCGTTTACCACATAGGGGACGACGCCCGGCAGTTGCCAGGGCAAGCCGCGGAGAAACTCCGTCTCCAGCTCCCGATCGCGCACCGCGGCATTGCCGGCGTAGAAGTAAAGCACGCCGTCAAAGCCGATCGACTTCTCGGCCGCCACCCACGACCCCATCGGCAGAGAGGCTTGCAGGCTGCCGGAGGTCCCGATGCGCACCAGGGTGAGCTGCCGCAGCCGGGGCCTTAGGCAACGGGAGCTGAAGTCGATGTTGGCCAGGGCGTCCAGCTCGGTCAGCACAATGTCGATATTGTCCGTCCCGATGCCGTGCGACACCACCGTGAGGCGCTTCCCCCGGAAAAGACCCGTGACGGAACGAAACTCCCGGTTGGACGCCTCGCACTCGGTGGAATCGAAGTACCCGGCCACGGCCGCCACCCGGGCAGGATCCCCCACCAGGATCACCCGGGAGGCCAACTGCTCCGGCCTCAGGCGAAGGTGGAAGGCGCTTCCGTCGTCGTGGATAAGGAGTTCCGAAGGAGGGATGCTGCGCATGTCAACCTTTGATGGGGCCTGAGGAGGTCGGGCCGGGTTTGGCAATGTTTTCGCGCATGGAGGTATCGGCCTCTATGTTCTTCATCCGGTAGTAGTCCATGATGCCCAGGTTCCCCGACCGGAAGGCCTCGGCCATGGCTTTGGGCACCTCGGCTTCGGCTTCGATGACCTTGGCCCGCGCTTCCTGGGCCTTGGCCTTCATCTCCTGTTCGGAGGCTACGGCCATTGCCCGGCGTTCCTCGGCCTTGGCCTGGGCAATGTTCTTGTCGGCCTGCGCCTGGTCCATCTGCAGGGCGGCGCCGATGTTCTTGCCGATGTCGATGTCGGCAATGTCGATCGAGAGAATCTCAAAAGCAGTCCCGGCGTCCAACCCCTTGCGGAGCACCAGCTTGGAGATGGAATCCGGGTTCTCCAGCACCGACTTATGATTGGCCGAAGAGCCGATGGAAGACACGATCCCTTCGCCGACACGGGCCAGGATGGTCTCTTCGCCGGCGCCCCCCACCAATTGTTTGATGTTGGCGCGTACCGTGACGCGGGCTTTGGCAATCAGCTGAATGCCGTCTTTGGCAACAGCCGTGACGGGCGGGGTGTCGATTACCTTCGGGTTTACCGACATCTGCACCGCCTGAAACACATCGCGCCCCGCCAGGTCGATGGCCGTCCCCATCTGGAAAGAGAGGTCGATGTTCGCCTTGGAAGCCGAAACAAGCGCATGTACAACCCGTTCCACATGTCCACCGGCCAGGTAGTGCGCCTCCAGCTCGTCGCGGGTAAGCGTTTTCAAGCCGGCCTTGTGCGCCTCAATCATCGCACGGGTAATCACCCCCGGCGGCACTTTGCGGATGCGCATCAGGAATAACTGCAAAAGGGAAATGTTTACCCCGGACACCTTGGCCGAGATCCACAGCAAAAAAGGTACGTAATGAAAAAAGATAACCAGCAGCACAAAAGCTGCCCCCAAAAGCATCAGGGAAATGAAAGTAAGTTCCATATAATTTAAGTGTTATGGGTGAATAATATCGTCTTTTTCGACTACCTGCACCTGGTAGCCGTCTATGCGGATAACCTCAACGGGTGTCTGTTCGTTGATGAACCCGCCGGCCGATTTGGCCTCCACCGTCACGTCGCGTATGCGGACCTTCCCGATGGGAGCCAGGCGCGAAAGGGTGATCCCCTCATCGCCGGGGTGGAGGTTTAATTCGCGGGCAGAGGTCAGCCGGGATCCTACCTCCGTGTGCAGCGACACTTTATGAAAGGATTTCGAGCGCAACAGCCAGACAAAGGCGGCCAGAAATACCACAACCGAAGCCCCCAGGGTGACGTGTCCCACCGTCTCCCCCACACCATAGGCGAAAAGAAGTCCGCCAGCAGTAAAAAGAATACCCCCTATCCCGGCAATCGTAAAGCCCGGAAGGAGGAAGATTTCCACGAGAATCAACCCCAGGGCAGCGCCCATGAGGAAGATAATTACCAGAATGTCTGTAATCATAAGGTACAAGTATTAATTAATTTAATGGCTAACTTTCAGGTGATTCACCTCCGCATTGCGTGCTTTCTTTTCCAGCGACCCGGCCTCCGGAAGCAGCTTCCCGTATGCTTCTTCGGCTTGGCGTATGGCGGGCGTCAGGGCTTCTTTCCTCGCCTTGTTCCCCTCGGCGTAGGCCCGGCGCAACTCCTCCAGCTGTTGATGAAGGTCGCTTATCTGCGTGCAGAGCTGCATCCGTTTTTCGTAAAGATTCCGGGCTTCGAGGCTCTTAAAGTCATCCCAGGTGTAGTAGACAAGGTTGTTGTTGATGATCAATTCAAAGTCTTTGCGGGTTTCCTTTTTGGTGGAAGGCATTTTCGTATGGGCCAGGCGGATGAGGGCGGAGTAATCGGTCGAAGGCGCCCAACTGTCGGCAATGGAGGTGATCAGCGCCCTTTGACGTTTCGTCTCCATGTCCTGCCCCTCCATGCGGCTACGCCGTTCGTCGGGGATGAACAGGTAAAGGCACACCCGATCGTCGGGCTGGTTCCTGTCGGAAGCAAACCACCCCAGTCCCTTCGTCTCGTCGATCACCAGCATGTAGTCGTTGGCCATCGAATTGAAAGGCATCCCCAACTGTTCGGGGGTGAGGTAGGAATCCGAATGGATGTTGTACCGCGTGACAAACAGATCGTATCCGCCAATGGAACCGTTTCCTTCCGATGCGTAATAAATCGTCACGCCGTCGGTAAGCACAAACGGGAAGTTGTTGTTCCCCAGGCTGCTGTTGATATTCTCCGGCAGACGTTTTTCGTCGCCCCATTTGTCCGACAGCCTGGACTGGGTGAAAAGGCTGTAACGCTTTTCCTCCTCCCCATAAGGGTAGGCGTAGAAGATCTTATCGCCTATCTCATTCCTGTATACGGTAGAATAAACCGGGTTGTCGGTCCGGAAGAAGTTGGCAAAAAGGGTCAGGCTACCGGATTCTTCGCTCAGGGGGTAAGCCTCCAGGAAGTTGTTTTTGTTTACCACCACGCTGTCGATGATCTGTATATTTTCCACCTTTTCCAGCATACGCTGCGCTTTCTCCGCCAGTTCCAGGCGTCGTTTGTAAGGTTCTATGTCTTCGTTCTTTTTGGAGACCATATCAATGTATTCCGTATACCTTCCCACGGCTTCCTCAAAGCGGTAGGTCTTTATGTAGAGTTCGCCCAGGTAACGGCCGGATTCCTGCACACGCCGTCCGGCGGCTATTTTCAGGTAGGATTCGGCCGTTTCCCATTCGCCTGTTTCATAGCAACAGACGCCATACCAGTGGTTGTAGGATGCATTATTGGGTGCTTGCTTTACCAACTTTTCAAAGGCCGGCTTGGCCTCGTCGTATTTTCCGGCCAGGTACAGACGCCTGGCTTGTTCCAGGCTTTGTGCGGACAAAACCCCCTTGCAGGAGAGACAGATTCCTGCGAGACAAATTATTTTTATAAACCGTGTCATTGTTTTTTTCCTTCTGAAATATGCTGTTTCAAAGGTATGCTATTTTGTGTGAATCCTTGTGTATTACCGTGAATTTTCTGTGGGGAACGGCCGAAAACTCCGGCGCTTTCACCCCATCGCCCAGACAAAAGGGAGCGGTTTCTATCTGCAACTCGTCCCATAGCTCCTCCCCGAGAAAATGATTCAGCAGACAGGCCCCTCCCTCAACCAGCAGGGAGGTGAGGCCGAGACGGTACAAATGCGACAAGAGCTGCCGCAGGACATCCTGGCCGAAGTCGATGCGGACGTATTCCGTACGGAGCGTGTTCTCTCTTTCCATGCCTGTGAAGACCAGGGTTCTTACGCTATCGTCGAGCAGGTGATAGTGGGGAGGTATCCGGAGATTCCGATCCAACACCACACGAACAGGGGAGGCGCCGTACCAGTGACGTACCGTGAGCGAGGGATTGTCCAGCAAGGCCGTTCGGGTGCCAACCAGGATGGAGGCTACCTCGGCACGTTTCCTGTGCACCATCTGAAGCGAGGCGGGCGAAGAAAAAGCTACGGGCAAAACCGAAGCGTCCGTGCGCAGCCGGTCGATAAAACCGTCGGCGCTTTGCGCCCATTTCAGGTAAATGTACGGACGCTTACACGTATGGCTCGTGATGAAGACTTTGTTCAGGAGATGCGCCTCCTTTTCCAGGATGCCGGTCGACACCTCCACGCCCGCTTCGCGCAAGCGGCGAATCCCCCTGCCCGACACCTCCGGATAAGGGTCGGAGCAGGCAACGACAACGCGCGGAATGTGTTTGCGGATAATCAGCTCCGTGCAGGGAGGCGTCCGACCGTAGTGGCTGCAAGGCTCCAGGTTGACGTAAAGGGTGGATTCCGCCAACAAAGCCTCGTTGCTCACCGAAGCCACGGCATTTACTTCCGCATGGGCCTCGCCGAACTTCCGGTGGTATCCTTCGCCGATGATTTCCCCCCGGCAAACCACCACGGCCCCTACCATCGGGTTGGGGCTTACCTTGCCCCTGCCGTGCCGCGCCAATGCGATGCAGCGAGCCATGTATTTGTCTTCTATTTCCATGTTTTTGTTTTTTGCTATTTTTGCCTGCGAGTTAAAAGAAGATGACGGAAACAATCGCTTATATAAACCATTCGCTGGAAGATGTCTACCCCCCCGGAGAAATACGCAGCCTGACCCGCCTGATCCTGGAGCAGGTGTGCGGATTGCCTCCCTACCTGCTTCCGGTGAGCAAAGATAAGGAATTATCCAAAGCCCAAAAGGATGCCGTATACCGCATCGTAGAGCGGTTGAAACGTTGGGAACCCATTCAGTACATCCTGGGGGAAACCACCTTTTGCGGATTGACCTTCCGCCTGACGCCCCAGGTATTAATCCCCCGTCCGGAAACGGAAGAAATGGTCGAACGCATCCTTGGGGATTATGCCGGACAACGGCCAACCGTATTGGATATAGGCACAGGGAGCGGATGCATTGCCGTTTCCCTGGCGCACAACCTGCCCGGCGCACAGGTAACGGCCCTCGACATATCCGGCGACGCCTTGTGTATCGCCGCAGAAAACGCCCGCAGGAATCAAACGCAGGTCTCTTTCCTCCAAGCCGATGTGCTGGCTGTCGGGGCGACAACGGAAGCGATCGCCGGAAGATTTGACCTGATCGTTGCCAATCCCCCCTATGTGAAAGCGAGCGAGAAAACTTGTATGCAAAAGAACGTACTCCTGTATGAACCGCCGCCGGCATTGTATGTTTCCGATCGGGACCCGCTGGTCTTCTACCGGGCAATCGCCCGTCTGTCCCAAAAGAAGCTGAAGGAGAACGGGGCGTTGTTTGTCGAAATCAATGCGCAAATGGGAAAGGAAACAACCCTGGCGCTGAAGGAAGCGGGTTTCGGAAGCATCCTCCTTTTGCGTGATATAACAGGAAAGGACAGATTTATAACAGCCCGAAGATGAAACCGCAAAGCGAATCCGAAATGATGCACCGCATGGCTGCCTATTGCTCCGTTGCCGAACGATGCCTTTACGACGTAAGGAAGAAAATGCAAGCGGCAGGTTTGTCCACAGAGGCCATGGAAGGAATCGTCGACAGATTGATAAAAGAAAAGTTTATAGACGAAAAACGCTTTGCCCGCTGCTTCGTGAACGACAAACTGCGCTTCAACCACTGGGGACGCATCCGGATAAACTACGAACTCGGCAAGAAAAATATTCCTCCCGCTATCTGCCGGGAGGCCCTGGAGGGCATCGACGAAGCAACGTATAACGACATCCTGTACGCCTTGCTGAAAGAAAAGAAAAAAACACTGCGGGGGAAAAACGAGCAGGAGGTATTCCTCAAACTGCTTCGCTTTGCCTCCGGACGAGGCTTTGAAAACCGGGAAACGATTCCTTGCCTGCGTCGGCTATACAAGGGGCACAACCATGCGGACGATCCGGAATGAGTTGTTCTGCCTCATTTTCCCCAGACTATGTGTCCTGTGCAACGAAGCATTGGGGGAGAATGAAGAACAGATCTGCCTGCAATGCCTTTGCAAACTGCCGCGCACCTTATTCCACCGGCAGGACGACAACCCGCTGGTGTGGTTCTTTGCCGGAAAAATCCCCATCCTGCATGCAACGGCCTTTCTCTATTATCGGAAGAAAAACGCAGTGTCTCACCTAACGCACACTTTTAAGTATAGAGGGAACAAGCAATTGGCCTTCCAGCTTGGGCGTCTGGCCGCCCTGGAGTATACACCCTGCCGGCAGATCGACCTGCTGATACCCGTTCCCCTGCATCCGAAGAAAGAGAAGAAAAGAGGATATAACCAATCGGAATGGATCTGTATGGGATTGGCCTCCGTGTGGAATATCCCGGTGCGGACGGATGTCTTGCGGCGAAAAACACCTACCTCAACCCAAACCGGCAAACTGCTGCACGACCGCTGGAGGAATATGCAAAACGCTTTTTTCACGGAAAATGCCGAGGTGCTGCAAGGACAACACGTTTTGTTGGTAGACGATGTGGTTACTTCGGGATCGACCCTCGTCGCCTGTGCGGAAGCGCTTGTTCAGATTCCCGGGGTGAGGGTGAGCATTTTCGCCCTCTCCATCGCATAAACAAAAATTGACTACCTTTACGACCGTTTTGATTTTTTAAAAAAAAGTATATATAATGATATGGAAAGGAAAACAAGATGAGCAAAAAAGCGCTTTTAATTATTTGTGACGGATGGGGAATCGGAGACAAGGAAAAGGATGATGTGATTTATCAAACCCCCACCCCTTACTGGGACTATCTGCTGAATACGTATCCCAACGCACAATTGCAGGCATCGGGCGAAAACGTGGGACTGCCCGACGGACAAATGGGAAACTCCGAAGTGGGACACCTCAATATAGGCGCCGGAAGGGTCGTGTATCAGGACCTGGTGAAAATAAATATCGCCTGCCGCGATAACTCCATCCTGGAAAATAACGGGATAAAACAGGCATATAGCTATGCCAGGGAAAACAATAAACAGATACACTTCCTCGGACTTGTCTCCGACGGCGGTGTGCACAGTTCGCTGGAACATCTCTTTAAACTTACCGATATATCGAAATCCTACGGCATCACAAAATCCTACGTGCATTGCTTTATGGACGGACGGGATACAGACCCTAAAAGCGGCGCCGGTTTTATAGCGCAATTGGAAGAACATCTCCAAACAACGGGGGGGAAGATAGCTTCTATCGTGGGACGATACTATGCCATGGATCGGGATAAACGATGGGAACGGATAAAGGTAGCCTATGATTTGCTGACGGAAGGAAAGGGGAAACAGGCCGAATCCATGACATTGGCCATGCAGGAATCCTACAACGAAGGGGTTACCGACGAGTTTATCCAACCGATTGTGCATACGGAAAACGGCAAACCCGTCGCCTTGATACGGGAAGGCGACGTGGTGATCTTTTTTAACTACCGCAACGACCGGGCGAAAGAGCTTACCATTGTTCTTACGCAACAAGACATGACCGATCAGGGAATGAAAAGAATCCCCGACCTGCAATATTTCTGTATGACGCCCTACGACGCCAACTTTAAGGGTTTGCATGTACTCTTCGATAAAGAGAACGTGAATAATACGCTGGGGGAATACCTATCGGGGCTGGGCAAAACCCAACTGCATATGGCCGAAACGGAAAAGTATGCTCACGTAACCTTTTTCTTCAATGG
The DNA here is from genome assembly GCA_031278605.1 of Tannerellaceae bacterium. Classification (GTDB taxonomy): domain Bacteria; phylum Bacteroidota; class Bacteroidia; order Bacteroidales; family Tannerellaceae; genus DFXE01. Next base: position 1,302 of record JAITKB010000087.1, on the reverse strand, counting down.
CGGGAGGGAAGCGCCTTTTGAAGCCGAGGATCGCATCCTGGTGCCTTCGCCCAAAGTGGCCACCTACGATCTTATGCCTGAAATGAGCGCTTACGAGGTGAAAGATAAATTGACGGAAGCCCTTCGGACGAAGACCTATGATTTCATTGTCTGCAACTATGCCAATGGGGATATGGTGGGACATACCGGTGTGTATGAGGCCATCGAAAAAGCGGTGGTAGCCGTTGACGCCTGCTTGAGGGATACCGTTGAGACGGCCAGGGAGAATGGCTACGAAGTAATCATCATTGCCGACCATGGCAATGCCGACCATGCTCTCAACCAGGACGGCACGCCCAATACGGCTCATTCGCTCAACCCTGTTCCCTTTGTGTATGTAACCGATAAGCCTGCCGCCCAGGTGCAAAACGGCATCCTGGCCGACGTGGCTCCTTCCATCCTGAAGATTATGAATATCCCGCAACCGGCGGAGATGACGGGTAAAGCGCTCATTTAATTATCATGTTGCAAATAGGAAATACCCTGGTAAGTTTGGATGTTCTGGAGTTGCATTTTGCTTGCGACCTGGCGACATGCAAAGGCGCCTGCTGCATAGACGGCGATGCGGGTGCTCCGCTGGAAGCCGACGAGTTGGAGGAACTTCACAAGGTGTTGCCGCAGGTGTGGGACAACCTCCTGCCTGAGGCACAGGAGGTGATCGGCAAACAGGGTGTAGCCTGCATGGATGTGGAAGGGGATACGGTTACTTCTATTGTAGAGGGGAAGAATTGCGTTTTCACCTACAGCGATTCCGCAGGTGTTTGCAAATGTGCCATTGAAAAGGCTTGCCGCGAAGGACGTACCGATTTCTACAAGCCGCTTTCCTGCCATTTGTATCCCATCCGGGTGAAAGATTACGAGTCGTATAAAGCCGTAAATTACAGCCGCCGTCGCATCTGCCGTTGTGCCGAAGCTTTGGGGGAAAGAACCGGGATGCCCCTGTATCGTTTCCTCAAGGATGCGTTAATCCGGAAGTTCGGCAAAGAATGGTATGAGGAGCTGGAACTTTGTGCAACGGAATGGACCAGGCGATTGTAAGTAACAGCCCCCCTCCACAGGCCTCGGAAGCAGGAGTGCACCGTAGCGGAAGGTTGCCCCTGTGGTGGCAAGGTTGCCGGAGTTTGTGGAGCCTCGATCCACTCCTGGGGCAAGCCCGCCGGAGTTTTCCGGCGGGCTTGCCTTTTTTGGGCAAAGGGGTCCGGCGAACTTCGGGAGGCTTGCCTTTTTTTGGCAAGGCCGCCGGAGTTTTCCGGCTGGCTTGCC
>JAITKB010000082.1 GCA_031278605.1 Tannerellaceae bacterium | reverse complement strand
CCTTCACAATACCTACAAATGTGTAATTTGGAGAATAAAACCCTTGGAATTAGGTAGTCCGGTCTCGCTGTGGGACGCGCCGCCGGGTTGCTGCAAATTCGCAGCCGAGCGGCTGCGATTTCGCAGTCGCTCGGCTGCAAGTTCGCAGTCGCTCGGCTGCAAGTTCGCAGTCGCTCGGCTGCGATTTTGCAGCCGCTCGGCTGCGAATTCGCAGCAACGGGGATTTCGGCCTATATTTGTCCCGAAGTAATACCTACACAATAATAATAATATAGATACATGATGGACGCATCCGATTTATATGAACTGTTTCTGCGTCATCCGCAGATTACGACCGATAGCCGGAATTGCCCGGCGGGTTCGTTGTTTTTCGCTCTCAGGGGAGGGAATTTCGATGGGAATCAATTTGCGGAGAAGGCTTTGGCGGCCGGTGCGGCCTATGCCGTGATCGACCGGGCGGAATATGACCGGGGGGAACGGACCCTTTTGGTTGACGATGCGTTGAAAACCCTGCAGGACCTGGCACAACACCACCGGAGAATGCGGGGGATTCCCCTAATTGGAATCACCGGCACCAACGGCAAGACAACGACCAAGGAACTCCTGGTTGCCGTTCTTTCTAACCGGTTTCGTTTGCTTTATTCTGAGGGGAACCTCAACAACCACATAGGCGTTCCCCTCACCCTGCTGGGCTTGACCCGCGCGCACGAAATGGCGGTGATTGAAATGGGCGCCAGCCATCCCGGCGACATTGCCGAACTGGTGGAAATCGCCCGGCCCGACTACGGAATTGTCACCAACGTAGGACGGGCGCATCTGCAGGGGTTCGGCTCCTTGGAGGGCGTGGTCAGGGCCAAGGGGGAATTGTATGATTACCTCCGCCGCACCCAGGGGGTGGTCTTTATCAAAAGCGGAGACGAACGCCTAACGAAAATGTCCGAAGGGATCAGCCGCCGGGTAACTTATGGCACAACTTATGGCGCAACCGATGGCGTAACCCACGGGGCAACCGACGGGTCTTTTGTCTCCGGAAGCCTGGTGAAGGCTTCCCCCCTGTTGACCTTCCACTGGGGGATGAAGGGGGAAGCCTTCACCGGGCATCGGGTAGAAACCCGGCTTGTAGGGGCTTATAACTTAGACAATGTGATGGCTGCCGTGGCTGTTGGCTGCTACTTTGGGATTCCTGCCGGGCAAATCAACCGGGCTATTGCTTCGTATGTCCCCGTCAACAATCGCTCGCAATGGCAGGAAACCCCCCGCAACCACCTGATCATTGACGCCTACAATGCCAACCCCGACAGCATGAAGGCGGCGCTTCGGAACTTTGCCGCCCTGTCTATTTCGCCCAAAGCCCTTATCCTGGGCGATATGAAAGAACTCGGCCTCGACAGCCCGGCTTTGCACCGGGAAATACTGAAGGAGGTGCAAAACGCCTCCTTCCACGCGGTATTCCTCTGCGGCGCCTGTTTCGCCCGGGCTGCCGTCGGCACGCGTTTTGCCTCCTTCCTTACCACAGAGGAACTTATTGATGCCTTGCGCCGAAATCCCCTGAGCGGGTACAACATCCTGCTGAAAGGCTCGCGGGGCATGGGCCTGGAGAGGTGTGTGGAGGTGTTGTGAAACGCGCCCCTTCAATCCTCCGCCATCCGCCGGTAGTAGCGCGGCGTATAGCCGGGAAGCAAATCGGGATGGAATACGTGGATTAAATCCTTGAGCAGATAGTCGGGATGGATGGGGAACTCTTCGTAATAGGGCGTCTTGCCGGTATTGCAGGTGTAGATGTTGCGGCGCTTAAAGGCGTCGAAGTTCTCGTAAGGGGTGTATTCGATGCGCAGGTCTTCGTAACTCATTTCCTCTGCCTGGTTGTATTTTATCAGCCAGAAATCGGCATGGATGGCCTGGTCCAACACCTTCTCAAAGGCCAGGGGCGTACTCCCCTGTCCGGGGATATTCCCAAACCGGTACATGGCCCCGGCATCCCGGAAGAAATGCGCCACGTAGCTGTCGTTGCCCGGTATGTACCAGAAGGAGCCGTAGCGTTTCTCCGAGAACACACTGGGTCGGTCGGCGGCTGTTTCCGCCAGGGTTTTCAGTTCCATGTAGCGTTTTTCCGTTACGCGGAAGATGGAGTCCGCCTTTGCCTGTTGGCAGAACAGCAATCCGTAGAAACGCCCCCATTCGGCGCGTCCCAGGGGAAGGGCTTCCATATAATCGGCCGCTTCGATGATGGGGATACCCAGCTTTTCGGCCTGTCCGTAGTTGGAGTTCTGGAAAGGAGAAGCGATGATACATTCGGCGCTTATGTCGATCATTTTTTCCACGTTCGGGGCGGTAGACATTCCCAGGTCGGCAATACGCCCGGTGCGCAATCCCCGGCGAATGCCGGGCGATTCCATGTACTGAGGCTCGCATACGCCTACAATGCGGTCTATCTCTCCCAACTCTTCGATGATGGAGGCATGAACCGAGGAATATACCACGACGTTTTGCAGCGGCGTCCGCACGATAAGCCCCCGGGGCAAATCCTCCGGTAAGGGAAGGTGGCGGTCTACCAGCACATAGCGTTGCAGCAAACGGGTGCTATCCCAGGGATCCCGCACTTCCACCAGCTTATAGTGGTCGTGGGTATGTATGGAAAACCCTTGGGCATAAAGGATCGTGTCCGGCAGGAGGGCCTCCGTGGAGGAAGACGGTTGCCCCGGCTGCCTGCACGAGACAACCAGGTAAACCAGACTGATTAACAGGATAAGCCGCTTCATCGGATAAGGAATAAGATCGCACTTGGATCGGGTCCTCCCGTATCTTCCGAAGTCTTCAGCTTGCCTTCGGGCGAGAAGATGTAGAGCGTGCCGGAGCTTACGAAGTCTTCGGCATCCGCTATGTAAATGTCTCCGCCGATGGGGTCGATATTCAAAGCCGATATGGAGTTGAAGGTCGTGCCGTCGGTGATGAAGTTTTCGGATTCGACGGTTTCCGTCAGGGCGTCGTATTTCCTGTAACTAACCGTGGGGTCGCCCCACTGGGCGTAGATGACGTAGAGCTTGTCGTTTACCAGGGCGAAGATCGAGCCTCTTCCCATCCCGGTTACCTGGCCCGTGGCGCCGTCAATGCGCTGGAGGGTGTTCGGCACATCGCCGTAGTTGCCCATCGAGATGACGTATACGTCGCCCTGGCTGTCAACCGCCAAACGGGTGGGATTGAGGGCTACGTCGATTTCTTTTTCAACGGTAAATGTGTTCGGATCAATCACCGATACGCTACTCCCATAGTTGGGATAATCCAATCCTCCGGAATTGGCCACGTACAGCTTACCGCCGGCCACGGCCAGGGCTTCCGGATAACGTCCCACGGCCACGGTTTTTTCCACTTTCAGCGAAGCGGTGTCTACCACGGCCACGCTGTGTCCGTAATAATAGCTTACGTACACTTTCCCGTTCCAGGCCGCCAGGCAACGCGGATGCTGCGGTTCCCCGTTTATCACAGGCACGATGCTGTCCAACTCTGCGCCCGTTTCGTCGATCACGGTCACGCGGTTGGAATTTGTTACGGTGATGTATATTTTCGAGCCGTAAATCAGCGCTTGCTCTGCCGAATCGCCCAGGCCTTTTTGGTTTGTCGACTGATAGACCCGGCTAATCATCACTTGCTCCGAGAGGTTATAAAACGACACGGAGGCGTTGTTGGCTTTGTAGGCTCCCCGGTTCAGAATAAAGGCTCCCAGGGTTTGAGGCTCTTTCTGAGGCGGCACATCTTCCGCGAGATCCGTTACCGCCACGGAGGCGATGTTCGTTGATTCGCCGGACGTATTCCGGGCTACCACTAAAAGGTAGTTATTGAACTGCGTGCCGGTCGGGACGGTGAAGGAGGTCGTTCCCTTAGTCACTTCGCCTAATTTGACACCTTTCGACGTATTGCTTTCGCTCAGATAAATAACATAGCCGTCGATATTGTTTTCCTGCGAAGGAAGCTGCCAGGAGAGTGTACCTCCGATTTTCTGCGCATCCGTATCCGCATCCGTAAACGTAAGATTGGCTACCGCGTTGGCGGGCGCCAGCAGGTTCTCGTCTTGATCGTCGTCGCTACATGCGCCGGAAATCGCCAACAAAGACACACACATTGTAAATACATAAAAAAACCTTTTCATTGTCTGTAAGTTTAAATGATTATATATGTTAATAGCTATAAGTTATCGTTACGCGGAAGGAACGCCCCGGCATGGGGTAATAACGAATCACGTCATAGGTAACGTTCCCCAGGTTGATCGCCTCGGCCTGCACGCCCAGGGTTCCTTGCCGGAGGCGGAAGTTGCGCCGTATGGAGAGCTGATGCTCTGCGTATCCCTCCATCCGGTTGGCCTCCGTGTTCTGAGGGAGCGAATACCGCTCGCCCACCATTGTGAGGAGCCAACTCACATTTGCCGCGGGATGCATCAGGGAAACGGAAACCGCCCCCGAATGTACGGGCGTATACGGCAGTTGATGTCCGTAGGTTTTTGCCCCCTTCTTTGTTATATCCACAGCCCTCTGCCGCGTATAAGACCCCTCGGCCTGCAGATGCACCGCCTCTCGAAGTAACAACCGGGCGGAGAGGTTCACGTCCAATCCTCTTATGTCTACCTCGCCCATATTCATCATCTTCCATATAAACATGGTGGGCATGGCGACGATTTTGTCTTTTACCTTATTGTAATAGGCGTCGGCCGTAAGGCTCACGTAATGGAGGCGTCCAAAGGCGCCGCTCCAGGTAAGGCCGGCGTTGTATTGCCTGGCCTTTTCGCTGTCGAGATCTTTATTGCCGATCCGGTCATAATACAAGTCGTTAAACGTTGGGACGCGGAATATATCTTTGAACGAAGCCCTTAGGCGCAGGTTTTGTGTCGGAAGGAGGCGATACGAGAAACTCAGTGCCGGCGATAGGCGTTTGCGGTCTGCGGCTGCTTCACCCCTTTGCACCTCTTCGGCGATGCAGGTGCCCAGCAAACTTGCCGTAGCCGTAAAAGAACTATTCTCAAAGCGGGCGGCGGAAGCTGTGAGCGAGGTGAGGCGTCTGGGAAAGGCGCAAAGCGGCGTTGTGGCGTCCAAGGCGCCGAAGAACAGATCCTGGGCTACCGAGAACGACAGATTCCCGTTCACGGCATATAGCCCAACTGCCGAGGCATAATATTCCCGTTGTGTATACACGTCGGTTTGCTGTCCGTCTACGTATTTGCTGTGATAATCCCGGTAATGCGTCCATGAATAGTCAAATTTCCCCTGCGCTCCAAAGCTAAAGCCTCTCTCCTTGCGTCGCTCGTAACCGGCTTGCACGAAAGCGTTCCGGTTGCCGAGGCGTTCGCTATGATAGTCATTGTAGAGAATTACCGCACCGGGCAGGCCTCGGTGTGAATCAAAGAAGTAAGCCTTCACGCGGAGGCTGCTTGCGCGGGGCAGGGCCGCAAAGAGGTTGAGTTCCGTATTCAGGCTTTTTATATCACTGTTTTTACGTTTTTCGTGCGACACCCTGTTTCCGTTCGTAAACGTATAGGGGTATTCGCCCTGGGCGCTGAGGTACCGGGCGTGAAGGGAGGCGGCAAACGTGGAAGTCAGCTTCCGCTCGTAGCGAAGCGATGGGGCGATCATGCCGAAAGAGCCTCCTTTTATCTGTCCCTGCAAACGGAACGGGCGTGTGTTGTCAAAGTGGGGCGTTTGCGTTGAAATGTGGAGCGCTCCTGCCGAGGCGTACATGCGTGCGGTTTGGAAAATATCGTTGGATTGTCCCACGGAAAGCGCGATACTTTCCACGTGGTCTAAGGTAAAGCGACCAATGTCTACCTGTCCGCTTTGCGCATCGGCCACAGTCACCCCGTCATAACTAACCGCCGTATGCTGTGCGCCGAGGCTGCGGATAGAAACCGTTTTCAGTCCGCCTATCCCCCCGTAATCCCGTAGCGTCACGCCCGAAAAACGCCTGACGGCTTCCGGGAGGTCATGCAGTCCCAGACCTTCTATCGTGTTTCTGTCCAGCAATTGAAGCGGCGCGCCTTCGCGTGTAGCCGAAGGACGCGCTTTTTCAACCACTTCCACGTGAGGAAGTTCACGATACAACAAACTGTCTGCCTGCTGGGCAACTATGGCAATGGGGCACAGCAAGCCGATACAGGGGCATAGCCCTTTCTTATAAAACAACGATATTGTCATAGAACATTTTCCGATTTATCCAACGCCTTCACCCGCGGCGTTGCTGAATAAATGGAATAACGGCAGGTTTTCTGGCTTGTTCTCCTTTTTATCGGTAGCCTTCCCATTCCAGGGTTACGGAACAGTGGCTATTAGAAGTTTTACCGAGGAATACAGAACTCACAGCTACGGGTATAGCTCCGGTCTCTCACCGGATTCCCTTTTACTAACCAGCTGCTGAAAACAACCGATTACACCCTTATCCGGATGCAAAGATAAATATTCGGGGCGCTTTGCCAAATTATATCCGGGAAAGGCGCAGACATGTTACCGGCATAAAGCTGCGCCGGATAAGATGAACCAGGGCTGTTGACGGTATAGGTATAATAGTTGGCGAAGGGCCGTATTTTTTATTTTCATCCCGCCGCAGGCTAAGCGAGCGTCATATTTTTTATTGATTCCGCCCCGGCAGCGAATAACTCCGGATGCGTCGACTTGTAACGTTTAAACCATTTATGGAACTGAGGCTACGATAAATTATGAGTTTGGTAACACTCCGAGGAACCTAACCCGCTTTGCAGACGGCAAGCTATATGAACCAAACCTTCCGCCTCACTCAAACGAGGATAAGGATGTATGTCGTACCATACGTTTTTTTTCGGCAAAGCTAATCGGACGTCGGCTAACGGAAAAGAAGTACTTGGCCGTAGGGTTACGCTACAGTAATGCCCGACTGCAATTGATGCCGAAAGGTATTGTTTTTTTTAATCGTGAAAGGCGATCTGGATTTAGCGAAATTCGGGGGTGCTTTTGTTTTGAGTGGTGCAAATGTGGCGCAATTTCTAAAAGTAAAAACGCCAACAATCCAAAGAACAGATTGTTGGCGTTTTGTTTTTGCTCTCCCTCTTGGACTTGAACCAAGGACCCTCTGATTAACAGTCAGATGCTCTAACCGACTGAGCTAAGGAAGAATTCCGGTGCAAAACTACGGGATGTTTTTTTAATATGCAATATATTTGCAAAAAAAAATTACAACAATGAGTATACTTGGATTAGGAAATGCTTTGGTGGATGTGCTTCTGAAATTGAATGACGAATGCGCACTCCGGCAAACAGGTATCGAAAAAGGAGCCATGGAGATGATCAACGAAAATCAAATGCGGGTTATCCGGCAGACTTTGTCGCATCTGGAACGATATCAAACCCCAGGCGGTTCCGTCTGCAATTCCATGCGCGCACTGTCCAAAATGGAAATGAAGACCGGCTTTATCGGCAAAATCGGCAACGATGATACGGGAAATTATTATGAAAAAGCTCTAAGGGAAGCAGGCGTCACCCCGTATTTCGCGAAAACAAAGGGTATATCGGGGTGTTGCACAGTGTTGATCTCGCCCGACGGCGAACGTACCATGGCGACCTTCCTCGGACCGGCCCCCAGCCTGGATGCGGAGGATATTCGCCGGGAAATTCTTGCACAATATCATTATATATATATAGAAGGATATTTGTTGGTGAACGAACCCCTGGTGCGCGATGCGATGAAAAAAGCAAAACAGGCGGGAGTGAAAATCGCATTGGACTTGTCGAACTTTAATATCGTACATGCTTTCAAGGATATGCTGGCCGATATTATCCCTGTGTATGTGGACATACTCTTCTCCAACGAAAGCGAGGCAAAAGCCTTTACGGGCCTGGATGCTTGCGAGGCCGTTCGCGAAATGGCGCAATCGGTCGGCATTGCAATCGTTACTTGCGGAAAAGATGGAACCGTTGTGTGCGTGCAGGGTCAAACCATAAAGGTGAAGGCCGAAGGTGGAAAACCGTTGGATACAACCGGCGCAGGCGATCATTTCGCCGCCGGATTCCTCTACGGACAATCCCTCGGCGCATCCCCGGAACAGTCGGCACGCATCGGCTCCATGCTGGCAGGCGAAGTCATAAACGTGATCGGCCCCCAAATCCCCGACGAACGATGGGAACAAATAAAGTTAAAAGCCAAAAACATCTTGGGCTGAACGATGGATTATTGCTTACTTTTACGTTCATGAATAATCAAATGACACTTTTATGCTTAAGTTGACAGACAACAAAATAAAAACAGGCCTCTTCGCCGTATTATTTTTCGTAGCCCATATAACAGACAGCCGGGCGCAGAATGAAAATCGCTTTGAAATAAGTAAACAATTGGAAATCTTTAACGACCTGGTAAAGGAAATGGAGATGTTTTATGTTGATTCCATGGATGTGGAAGAAGCTTTCCGTCGAGGTATTGACGCCATGCTGGGAGGATTAGACCCCTATACCGAATACATTCCCGAACAGGAGATGAGCAAACTGCGCATGATGACTACCGGCGAATACGGAGGAATAGGCGCTTATGTCCAGAAACGCGGAACGGATGGCGTCATCATTACCGAACCGTTCGAGAACATGCCGGCAGCCGAAGCCGGATTGATGGCAGGAGACCGTATCCTGGCAGTCGACACGGTAAACGTGGAAAATGCCTCAAGCGACAAGGTGAGCGACCTGCTCAAAGGACTGCCCAATACGAAACTGAAAGTCAAAATCCTGAGACCGGGAGAAAATAAACCGCGTATGATAGAACTGACACGCAAACAGGTATTGCTCAACCAGGTGGTATACCACGGCGTGTACAATGGCAATGTAGGCTATATCTACCTGAGAGGATTTACCGATAAAAGTGCACAGGAAGTAAAAACGGCGCTCGAAGACCTGCGTAAGAATCATCACATCCAATCGCTCGTGCTGGACTTGCGCAACAATGGAGGCGGAGTGCTGGAAGGCGCCGTTCAGATTGTCAACCTCTTTGTCCCCAAAGGGGAAAAAGTCGTCTCCACCAAAGGAAAAATTCCCCAGTGGGACAGGGCATACCGCACTGCATCCGAACCCGTCGACACGGTGATGCCGCTGGCGATTCTCATCAACGGAGCATCTGCTTCGGCTGCCGAAATCGTTGCGGGCGCCTTGCAGGATATGGACCGGGCCGTGCTCATCGGGCAGCGTTCCTACGGGAAAGGACTGGTTCAGTCAACAAGGGATCTGCCCTATAACGGCAGTTTGAAAGTGACCGTCAGCCGATACTATATCCCCAGCGGACGTTGCATCCAGCAGATCGACTATACCCACCGGAATGTCGACGGAAGCGTAGGGAATATCCCCGACAGTCTGACCTCCGTTTTCTACACCTCCCAGGGACGTCCTGTACGCGACGGAGGAGGAATCCGCCCCGATTTTGAAATAGCAGAAGAGAAAACCCCTACACTGCTGTATTATCTGCTGAACGATTACGTGCTGTTCGATTTCATTACCGGTTATGTACAGAAGCATAAAACAATCGCCCCCGTGGAGGAGTTTGTATTGACGGACGCGGAATTTGAGACTTTCAAACAATACGCCAAAGAAAAGAACTTCAGCTACGATCGTCAGAGCGAAAAGATCCTGAAAAACCTGAAAGAGATCGCCCGCTTTGAAGGCTATCTGCAAGAAAACGATTCGACAACACTGAAAGAATTGGAAACGAAACTGACGCCTGATATCGAACGGGATTTCGAACGCTTTAAAGAAGCGGTGAAACAATTGATGGCGGCCGAAATCGTCAAGCGGTATTATTTCGAGAGAGGCGAGCTGATTCAGAACTTAAAAGACGATGAGGTGCTGACAAAAGCCCTCGAAGTATTGGCCTCGCCGGAAACAATAGCGGAAACCCTCCGAACTGCAAGCAGCAAGTATAGAGCTGCGCTTCATCCATAGAGCAACAAACCCGACACTCCCGCGGCCAGGATGGTAAGGATGGGATGTAGTTTGACTTTCCAGGTAAGCAAAAAGGCAAAGCCGAAGATAAGAAAGCTTTTATAGTCGATAAAGTTCTCGCTGTTCAGCAACAGCAGAGCTGCGGATGCTATCAGGCCTACCGTGGCAGGACGTAAGCCCAGGAAGGCGGATGCTACGTATCTGTTCTGCCGGAAACGGGTGAAGTAATGCACAATAATCCATATCAGAACAAACGAAGGAAGGCAGACGGACAAGGTGGCCAGGCAGGATCCCAGCACAGCTACCGGCAAGGGGTAGCCGGCATTGAGCACGCAGGTGTACCCCACGTAGGTGGCGCTGTTGATGCCGATAGGGCCGGGCGTCATCTGCGAAACGGCCACGATATCGGTGAACTCCTGCATACTAATCCAGCCATGTTTGTCTACCACCTCGTCTTGAATGAGCGAGAGCATGGCGTATCCTCCTCCGAAATTGAAAAGGCCGATTTTCACATACACCCAAAAAAGTTGCAGGAATATCATCTCAATCTTTCTTTATCCTCAAACCGTAGAAAAGCCCTCCGCCGGCAGCAGCGAGAATAATGTAAATGGGCGAAACTCCCAATAACCAGATAAGCATAGCAGCGCCAATCGCTATGAACGAAGTCTTCCACGTAAGACCCGCCGAACGGGCGGCTGTGAAACAAGGAACGGCAATCAGGGCAACCACTGCCGGACGAAGCCCTTTAAACAGGCGCTCCACCCATAGCTGGTCTTGTATGTGCGTGAAGAAAAGGGCAATGAGGAGAATCATCAGGAATGAAGGCAGGATCGCACCCAACATACACACCAGGCTTCCCGGTATTTTCTTCAGACGATAGCCCAGAAACAAGGAGATGTTAACGGCAAAGATGCCGGGCATGGATTGCGATACGGTAAACAGGTCGAAGAAGTCCTCCCTGTTTATCCATCCCCGGCCGACCACTTCCCGTTCGATGAGTGGAAGCATGGCATAACCGCCTCCAATGGTGAAGGCGCCGATGCGTGTGAAAGTAAGGAATAGCGTCCAATACATTTATCTTCTGCGCACGCTACGCACTGGGGAGGATTTTTCCGTCTTAGCAGACGAAGAGGTGGTTTTCGGCTGGCTCTCTTTTGGGGTGGTGGATGCTGTACGCTTGGCCGTTCTTGCCGCTTTCCGGGCTTCTTTCGGATCGGTTATTCGAGTCGTGTCCGGCTGCCAATAAAGCGACTCGCGGAAGGTGGTCAGTTGTTTTTCTATTTCCTGCTGTGCCAGTAGCAGCGAATCGGGATCCGGATAGTATTCGCGCAAGGTTTTGTTCAGCAGGTTCTCCGTCTTGATGATTTCGCCGTCGAACATACGCCGGCGGAAGTAATCGTCGATGGTAAACGTCTTGGCATTGTTGAAGTCTGAGGTCATGATCAGCGTGTTGTTGATGTAAGGGCGGATGTTCTCGTAGGGTAGCCAGAAGAGCGGCAAACGCTGTTCGCCCAGGTCGCCCGTTGTGGTGAGGATGGGGCATAGCGCCAATGTTTTTACGTCGAATACGGAATTATTCTGGTCGAAATACCAAGCTTCTTTTACGTAAAAAGCGCGTACATCGGCAGAAGGGACATCGCTTTCGTTGATCATAAGGGTCGGTTCGGCGCCTCCTGTTCCCGGCACTTCTTCGTAATAGATATAGGCCCTGTCAAGCACATCTTTTCGGAAGTCGATGATATGCTCGTCGTCGAAAACCTCATAACCGTCAAGGTATTCGTAGGCCGACAGCTTCCCTTCGCTCAGCAGTTGGAAGATAGAAGAGAAGAGGTTCATTGTCCGATTCAACGGGCGAACAGGATAGTACAGAGGTGCATTCTGTTCTTTGGTCAGATCAATTTCGCGGTAGATGACACGCATCCATCGTGCACTGCCTGTTTCCTGGGTCATGCGTTCATTCATATCCTGCGCCCTCACGGTCAGTTCGGGTAGACCCGTTTCTTTTTTCACGGATTCCCGTTCGCCGGTACGGGCGCGGGGCGATCTGCGTTCCGGCTGTTCGTTTGTGTTCTGGGCATATAATGAGCCGGAGAGAGCGATAAGGCCCATCAACAATCCTATGCAATGCAAGCGTTTCATATCTTTTTATCTTAGTTTACTATTACTTGAATGGGGGGGATCGATCGTTCCACGCCATCGGGTCCGCGAGCAACCACCCGGTTCACCCAGAATTGTTTTCCACGTGCCAATCCCCGGATGAAGTTCTTTTGCCGTTCGGAGAAGTTGGCTCCTTCCGTTGGCTCGTTGATCATATTACCGAACGAATCGGGATAGATCAGTTCGAAGCGCAAGACGGTGAATTCGATGTTTAGTATATCATCGTCGATAGCCGCCAGGATACCTCCGGCTTCCATCAGGCTACGTTTGAGGATGGTTCCTCCCCGGAATTTCCGCACATTGCCGTTAACGTCCTTGTATTCGATGTAAGGCATCGGATCGGGAAGCATCCGGATGCGGAAGGGTGTTTTGGCCATTTCCACCCGCCGGCCATTTGCCATTTGCGCCACAACGCTCACTACGGCCTCCTGCCCCACGGTATTGGCTGCCGGGAAGGCATCCCAGATGGACTCTCCTTTTTTTGTTAGTCGGCCTGTAGAGATGGAGGGGAATACATTTCCGCTGGGGATGCCGGACACGGCAATACGGATGGGGTTTTCAATTCCCGCATAGAGGATGTTCATCATCGTAGGGGCAACGGTTGCGCTCGGTTCGGTCACGAAGTATTCGCTTCGGAAGTCGCGGCGCAACGTCGTGCCGTCACTATTGGGCATTTCGATGTATCCTTCCACGGGAAATGTCCCGGTGGAGGATGCAGGCACCACAAACCGTCCGTTATCTTCCGCCTCCAACATGCGTCCGTTCACATACACGGAAGGGCGCTTGGTGGAGTCTATGGCCGAGAGCACAATGTTGGCTTCGTAGGCGCTTCCCCGCATCACGATCTGGCTGGTGGGCACCACCTGGGCTTCTACCAGGTTCACGCGGTAATCCCCCACATCTACGCTGTTCAGCAAATTGCTCAACACCTCTCCCTGCACATAGCGGATATCGCTCTGCAATTTGGTAAGCAGGGTGATGGCGGCCGATACCGGCATATTCTCGAACAGGGATTCCTCCCATTTGCGCACGTTTATATCTGTTTGTCGCGGCGGTGTGGTGCTGAGGCTTTCCTTGATGATGCGGTTTTTCCCCGGGTCTTGAACCAGGTTGGCCATCATGGCCCGGTAGGAGTCGATGGCTTCGCGCAGGTTTTTCCCTTCGCCGTTCAGCGGGGCGAGCATGATGCGCGAGGCGGCTTCCAGATCGTCTTTATGCTGAATATCGTTTACGTCGGCCTTCTCTCCGTCGGCCAGCCTTACGATACGTTCTTTCAGTCCCTGCACATAATCATAGATATCCTCCGAAGCCCTGTTTACCTGCACGCCTTTGCTGTACCATTCCCTCACCTTGTCGGGGTTTGCCTGATAATAAGTTTCCAATTCCCTGCTCACGATGGTATTGCGTTGCGCTGAGTTTTCTATGGAATGGCGCAAACCGTTTTCCACCAGCACGAACCCATTGAGTACTTCCGACGACACATTGAGCGCCATCATGGCTATAAACACCAGGTACATCAGGTTGATCATCTTCTGGCGTGGGGAATTGGGATTGTTTACTACGGCCATTGTTTATTTTGTTTGATACGGATTGTGCGGATATGGGTTCGACGTGGGAGGGATTCCCATGTTTACGGTCATTGCTTGCAGCAGACGCGTGTACACCTGGTTGAGTTGCGCCAGTTGCTGGGCCATTTTTTCTGTTTCCGAGCGGAAGACGGCACTGTCGGTGATGGATCCGTCGTAGAGTTCCCTGATGCGGTTCAAGCCTGCGTTGATGTGTTCTATGGAGCTGATTTGAGAGCTGATGCTGCGCAACTGCACTTCGTAGATGGTATTCAGCCCGGCGATGTTGCGGTTCAGCATTTCCATTTGCTGCACATAGCCTTGCGAACTACGGTTGATGCCGTCGGATACGTTGGAGAGCGAATGGGCTACTGCCCCGAAGCGTTCCATGTCTCCTGCTATGGTGGTGAGTTGCTCCAGGTATTTTTGGGTAGCTTCCGTGAGCTGCGGTATTTCGGCGATCCTGTCGGCCGCATCCAGCAATTTTTGCACACCTGCAGAGAGGTTCTGCGAATCCGTTTCAGACACTGATATGTTCCCCATGGCGTATCCTCCGTGTCCTCCCGTGTTCATCCCCTGCGGAACCCGGCCGGAGGGTGCATCCGTATGTGCAAAGTCCGGGCGGTCCAGGGGATTTTTCGACTTTAGTACCGGGAAGACATCTTCCCAGCGGTAATCGTTGTTGGGTCTTTCAAACCCGAAGACGAAGAACACAAAGAATTCCGTAATCATTCCCACGGCCAGCATCGTATTCCCGTAGGGCATGTGCAGGATTTTGAACAAGGCGCCCAGGATTACGATCGAGGCTCCCCAGCTATAACAAAAGTTCAGCAGGCGTTTCCCTTTATCGCTGGAGAGATACATCTCCACTCTATTTTTATATCTTCTGTACTTTCCCATTTTATTTGGTATTATATATTCCGAATCAACCCCTGTTTATTTTTTTCCTTTCGATCGGGAGAAGCCGATTTGCGTACGTACGCAACGAAAACCGATGTAGGAGCGTGTCTCGTTTTGGAATTCAAACGTACGCATGTCCGAGCGGATGAATTGGGCTACATCCTTCCAGGATCCTCCCCGCACCACTTTCTTTTTCATGGCGTAGGGGTCTTCTCCTGCCGCATTGTAGCGCAAATCGGGATTCATATCATTCATTTGCCTTTGGCCTGATTCGGAATAGACCGTTACGGTCCATTCCGCCACATTCCCAGCCATGTCGTAGAGGCCGAATTCATTGGGGGAGAAGGATCCCACGCGGGAGGAGATCAGGTGTCCGTCCTCCGTATAGTTTCCGTTTCCCGGCTTGAAGTTGCCCAGGAAACAATCTTTGCTTTGCAGATCATCGCCGCCCCAGGGATATTTCGTGTCGTTTTTACCGGTACGTGCAGCGTACTCCCATTCTCCTTCGGTGGGGAGGCGGAAAGGCTCCACGAATTGTCCGGCAGGCAGGTTGGCTGAGGATTTGAAGAGGTTCGTACGCCACACGCAGAAGGCCGAGGCTTGTTCCCAGGACACGCCCACCACGGGATAATCATCGTATCCGGGATGTTGGAAATACATCCGCATATAGGGTTCGTTGTATGCATTATTGAAGTCGTTTATCCAGCATGTTTCGTCGGGGTATATATTGATGATATAGGTATGCAGGAAATCCCATTCGCTGCTTAGGGGGCGGACGATGGTTTGCCTCACCACGCGTCCTTCTTCGTCGATGTAGGCTGTATCCTTGGAGATCATCACCACTTCATCGGGGTCCACCGTCACATCGGTATTCCTCACTCTTTCTGCCGGGTTGAGGCGATGTTTGCGCAGAGCCGCCGAGGTATAATCGTACCATTCGTAGCGGAAGAGCATTTGTTTTTCATCCAGTCGCCGTTCGCCGGTGATGGGATGGGTGTAATACACGCTTTCGATGGCGAGTTGTTCGTCTTCGTTGGCTCTTCTCCAGGGGATGGGGCGATTCCAGTCCAGGTAAGGTGTAACCGGGTCGCCGAGTCGGTCTTCTGTGATCTTGAAGAGGTCATTCCCTCCGTAAGCCGGATCGGCCAGTCGTTCGCGGATGATCGAATCGCGCACCCAGTAAACAAACTGCCGGTATTTGGCATTGGTTATTTCGGTTTCGTCCATCCAGAAAGCGTCGAACGAGACTCCTTTGGTATCTGCCGTCATTCCCCAGAGCGAATCCTTATCGGAGGGTCCCATGTGGAAGGCGCCTCGTTTAATCAGCACCATTCCGAAGGGTGTCGGCTCGTTCATGGCTGCCAGTCTTGCGCCGGTCACCTCGCCGCTTCCCAGTAGCGACCGGCCGCAGGAGAAAGAGAGCAGAATGCCCGTGATCGCTAATAATACATTTTTCATATCCTACAATATACGTACACTTTTATGTCTATAGTCACCTGTTTTTGCCTTATTGAGCTTCACCTTGTAGCGCAAGGTGAGTTCGTGGCTACCTGAGCCGGCTTTCAGCAGAGCGCCTGTGGGGAAGTCGTAGGCATATCCCACTTCGATGTTGGCAAAAGAGGCGCCCAACATCACCACGGCCTCGTATCCCCGCCAGGAAATACCCCCGCTGAACATCTTATTGTACACCGCACGTGCGGTCACATCCATCTGAAAGCTTTGAAGATCTGTTTTCATGAACACGGAAGGTTGCAACTCCAATAACGAGTTCTTTAGCTGAATATTGTATCCTGCGGTCAGATTAAAGGCGCGTCCGATGTAGGTGCTGATGTTTTCCTCCAGCTCCATTTGCGGCTCCAGGATGTGGCTGGAGGCGAACCCCATATAAAATTTCCGGTGCGTAAAGTAAATACCGGCGTTCAGGTCCAAGGCCATTCCGTTCACTTCGGCTTGCGGGATGGCTTCATCCTGCGAAGCGGCCGCATCGTTGCCCGATTCTTGCTCCTTAAGGTCTCCGAAATCCACCTTCGACCCGTCGAAGGCAACGCTTACCAGCCCGATTTGCACTCCGACGCTTAGCGTTCCTCCCAGAAAGTCCCGTTTCCAGGCAAACTGACCACCCAGGGTGGAATTGCTGAAAAGTCCTATGGTTTCGGTATGCAGGGTAAGTCCTATTCCGGTATGTATTTTTCCCAACGCATAAGGCATGTCTATCAGGATAAAAGAAGTTTGCGGCGCTCCGGGCATCCCGACCCACTGTTGCCGATGCAGTCCAAAGACATTCAGTTCCCGATATCCGCCGGCAAAGGCCGGATTATAATACCCCATGGCCAGGAAATACTGACTGATTTGCGCATCATATTGCGCCGAAGCGTTTGTTACCCCGGCGAGGCAAAGGATAAAAAAGAAAAGCAATCGTTTCATAACAAAAAAACAACGCCGCCCGAAAGCGTAAATTGTATAAGCCAAGGCTTTTCTCGCCAACCAAGTCCCGGGTTTAATCCGGAGGAATTTCAGAAAGTTGATTTTACAAAAGCTATACGCACCACGTGCGTACGACCTTTGTCATCTGACAAAGACAGCGCGCATGAGATGATGCATTTTTTATATCAATCAAAAAAGGGGGGGAGATTTGTTGTCTTACCAAGATTCGAACTTGGACAAACAGAACCAAAACCTGTTGTGCTACCATTACACCATAAGACAATTCGGACGCTTCCAAAAGCGATGCAAAGATAAGAAGATTCCCTTAGTGTGCAAATAAATTTTTGGCCTGATGCCAGCCGATAAACCTTAATTCAACTTCAGATAACACCACACAGGGTAGTGATCGGAATAATTCAGAGGATCTACCGTGCAATTCATGGCCTCCATGTTGGGAGAATAGAGAATGTAGTCGATCCGAAACCAAAAATAGTTGCGGTTGTAGGTGATCCCCAACCCCGTTCCCGAATGGGCAAAAGCATCCTGCAACTCTCCCTGCATCGTGCGATGCGTGTAGGAAACAGGCGTGTCGTTGAAGTCGCCGCAAACCAGCAAATAATCGCTCGTACTCTTCCTTACTTCTTCGGCCACAACACGCGCCTGCCCGGCACGTATCCGGAAAGCCGGGCCTAATTTCCGCTGTATCGTATTTCGCAGATGGCCGAAACTTTCTGCTCCGGTTGCTTTCAGGAAATCCCCGTAATGTTCTTTGTCCTGCGAAGTCAGCTTGAAGGATTCCAGGTGATTGTTGATCAAGGTCAGGGTTTTCCCCCCGATTGCTATTTCGTGGACGGACGAACCGTTGTTCTCGCTGAAATATTCCACCTTACGTGAAGCGGTAATGGGGTATTTGGAATAAACCGCCAATCCCCAGCCAAAAGTCTTCAAATAAATCACAGAAGAATAAGGATACATCCTCAGCGCTTCGTCTATTTCACGGGCCGTAAGGGCGCTCCCTGAACGGCCTGCAAGGTACTCCTGCAAACAAACAATATCGGCCTGCGAGTCGGCTATATAACGAAGGATTTTATACGAAGCCCCATCTTTCCCCGTAAACCCCATGACATTATAGGTAAGCAACTTTACTACATCTTCCCTCACAGGGGGAGAAGGAAGATGGACAGGAAAATAGTTTTTCACCGGTTTCCAACATACAAGGAAAGCGCATAACCCGATCAGCAGATATTTCCATTGTCCAAGAAATATCCAATACAGGATGAAACAAAGGTTCAAAAGGCAAATAAAAGGAAAAAGCAGGCCCAAATAGGAGAAAAACAATACCTTCTCAGGAGGAACCCGGTCGGAATACGACGAGGCCACAAGAAGTAACACGCTCAAGAGGTTGGTCGTAACCAAGAAATAGCGGAAGATATGGCTGAATATTTTTGCACGCATAAAGACCGTTTTCGCGTTATTTCCTACTTGCATCGAACAATTTCTTCTTTTCTGCAGAAGAAAGTCCGGCATAACCCGACTGCTTGAGTTTGTCTAATATGGCGTCGATTTCGGCATTGGCGGCTTGTTGGCGTGCGTTGTATTCATAGTCTGTTTCGTTCCGCTTGTGGTAGGAAACGCGCATTTTGGGTTTGCGTTTCAAGGTAAATCCTTTGGGTCTCGAAGCAAAGCATATCCCCAACAAAGCACCGCCTATATGGGCAATATGTCCGCCCGCATTACTCGAGGTAATGGCCAGCAGATCGAAAATAAAAACACCACAAGCCAGATAAATCAATTTGACACGACCCAGAAACAGCAGTGTGACGAAATAGTCCTTCCGGTAGAAAGATACGGCAAAAACAACCGCCATCACAGAAGCCGATGCTCCCATCAATGCACTCTGATCGGCCAGGTTGCGGAAGTAGGGGAATAGATTATAAGCCGCCATAAACAGAAGCCCTCCGGCGATCCCCCCCAGCAGGTAGAGGCCTCCCAACTGACGGGGATTGAAAAATTGCAGGAATATCGTGCCGAACCAATACAACCACAGCATATTGAAAAGGATATGCAGGAAGTCGAAATGGGTAAACATATAGGTGATCACCGTCCAGGGTTTGGTTATAAACGCTCCGGGGGATGAAGGCATCTGCAGGAAAGGCAGCAGGGTGATCTCCGGCAGGTTGAACAGGATAAAGCATATTCTCCATAGATGTATCACAAGGAATACCCCCACATTGATATAGATCAACTTCGTAAGAATGCCGCCCCGGAGGAAGGAGCGTTGCAGATTAGTAAAAATATTTTCCATTGTCTGCGTCTTTCTTTTTCCAATAATAGATTAAGATGAATCCGAAAATCATCCCTCCCAGGTGAGCGAAATGGGCCACGTTATCCCCGGTGAAATCGGCAAATCCGAAGAATAATTCAATAAGGCCATAGCCGATAACAAAATATTTAGCCTTAATGGGAACCGGGATAAACATAATATACAAAGGTACATTGGGGAATAATACTCCAAAGGCCAGCAAAATACCGAATACGGCTCCCGAAGCGCCTACCGTTTGGCTGTTTATAAGTGAATTGAGCGAGGCCATCATGGGGTTTACGTAGTTTTTTCCTTCCTGTATAGCGTTTCCGCCGTAGCGGTAGACCTCTTCGATCCATTCGGCAGACAGGTTGCTTTCCACCGAACGGATACGTATATAAGCCACCAACAGGTTTACAAAGGCTGCTCCCACTCCCGTTATCATATAATATATAAGGAAGCGCTTCCCGCCCCATACATTTTCCAACACACGCCCGAACATATACACGGCAAACATGTTAAAAAACAAGTGTGCAAAGGAATGGGTATCGTGCAGGAACATATAGGATACAATCTGAATTAAATTGAAGTCATCCGAAGCAGGGTAATGGAGGGCAAACAAACGAAAAAAATCAATGTTGTTCCGCTGAAATACAAACGTGGCGATCCAACAAAGTGTATTGATGATTATCAGATTTTTTGTAACTGCGGGAATGGAACTGAAGAAGCCCGGGGCGTGTTGATTCATTGTTGATTCATCTTATTTCATTGTTTAATGTGAGCAAAGATATATATTTTGTTATTTGCGAGATAGAAAAGGGACTAAAAAAAATAAAATGTGAGAGTTCTGTAAAAAAAATCTTTTTTCCTTTGCGGGATATTAAAATAAAACTACTTTTGAGGCCACATGATTATTACATATAATGTATAGTTTCGTGGGTGGGATAATTTAATACACAATTTAAATTTTCATTGTTTGTTTAATTAATAATTTTTTAGGAGTTATGAATAAGACTGAATTTATTGCCGCAGTAGCTGAAAAAGCCGGTTTTAAGAGAGAAGACACAAAAAAAGTAGTCAATGCTTTCATTGAGACAATTTTTTCCGAATTGGAAAGTGGTGGAAAGGTTGCGATTTTGGGATTTGGGGTATTTTCCGTTACGGAAAAAGCCGCACGCAATGGAATAAATCCCAGGACTAAGGAACCGATTAGCATCCCTGCACGTAAAGTTGTCAAGTTTAGAGCAGGTGCCGAATTGTCGGATCTTGTTAAGTGAACGAACCGTCTCCTTCGGTTAATGTTCCCTGAGAGAGAGAAAGAGAGAGAATCCAACAGCGTTGTTTCCTTTCTCTTTCTTTTTTTGATCTTACTTCTAATCCTTCCCTCCTTCGCAAGCACTCTTCCCCGGACACTTTTATCATTGCTTGAGCAAAAGATCGTCAATAATTTTTTTTAGGTAGGGCTTCGGTGCAGCGCCTTTTAATGCCTGAGGTCTTTCCCCCATGGGAATAAACAGTAAATAGGGGATACTTTGGATGTTGAACAAAGCGGCTAATTCCTGCTCTCTGTCGGTATCAATCTTGTAAATGTAAAGCTGCCCGGCATACTCGGCAGCTAATTCGGCCAGTATGGGTGCAACCTGCCGGCAGGGACCGCACCAGTCGGCATAGAAATCTATAATGGCCGGTTTATCTCCCAGATACTTCCATTCTCTGGTTGATTCGTAATCGGCAATTTTGACAAGAAAATCCGTCTTGGTAAGAACAACAGGTGTTGTTGGGAAATGGGCGGCGGGTTGAGCCTTGCCGACGGCAAAGGCAAGGAAGGTCAGCCCCAGTAGCTCGATGATGTTTTTCATAGGTGTATGTTTCATTTAAACGCTTATTTTTGCAAACTTAGATAAAAAACAAATACGTAAGAGCGTATGGATTACGAAGAAACAGCAATATATCCACAGATTATCCGCTTAAAAGAAACCCGGTCGACCAATCTCTACCTCAGGGAATATCTTGCAAGGAAGCATTTGCCCGAAGGCAGCGTGGTGATAACCGAAAGTCAAACGGCCGGACGCGGACAACGCGGGACGTATTGGGAGTCGGCTCCGGGAGAAAACCTTACTTTCAGCATTATTTTGTACCCCAGGCAGATTCCGGCAAACCGTCAATTCGTGATTGCCCGTATGAGTGCCGTAGCCGTCAAGGAGACCTTGGATGCCTATACGGGGGACATCACCATCAAATGGCCTAACGACATTTATTGGCATCACAAGAAGATTTGCGGGATGTTGATAGAAAATGATTTATCGGCTCAACAGCTTCATTCCTCCATCATCGGCATTGGGCTTAATTTGAATCAGACCCGCTTCACGGGCAATGCTCCCAATCCTGTGTCTTTGCGGCAAATCACCGGGAAAGCATACGACAAAGAAGATCTTTTCCATTGTTTGATGCAGAGATTCTACGCCCGTTATTTACAGCTTTTGCAGGAAAAGGAGGACGATATTTGTCGGGCATACCATGCATCGCTTTACCGCAGGGAGGGATTTTTTAGTTATTGTGATAGCGGTGGTTTGTTTGAAGCCCGTATACGGGAGATTGATGCGATGGGCCATCTGGTATTGCAACTCAGGGACGGAGAAATACGTCGTTACGCCTTCAAGGAAGTAGCTTACCGATAGTTTTGCCTCCGAAGGAGGGAAGGGGGGATGTTGGGGAAAGGGAGGCAATGTAGCAGGAAATCCTTCGTTTTATTGCGACACAAATATAGAGGAATTCAACTGGTTTTACCAAATAAAAATCAGGAGAATACGGAGAGGAAAAAAGTGTAACAATTATACGAAGGATTAAATGCTACACTTCTTTGTTTTATTTGTTCATAGAAATTAAGGCATTTACCTGTGGGTAAATGCCTTTTTTTGTTTGTTGCGGGTTTTCCCCGTCATTGTTGTTGAGGGCGGGTGTTGGCTTTTTTTGTATTACCTTCGCCCAAAAATAATTACCATGCGCACTTTTCGTTTTCCTTCTATGCCTGCTTTGGGAGGCCCGGATTTACTTACAAGCCTTGTGTCGCAAATGATGATTCCCCGTCGGCGGGAGATTCGGGGGTTTGCCCGGCGCATGGATCATATCCAGCAGAAACAGTTGCATCAGCTTCTTTCCGGGGCCGGGCGTACGGAGTGGGGAAGACGTTACGACTTTGGGAGCATCCGCACTTACCGCGATTTTGCCCAACGTCTCCCGTTGCAGACCTACGACGACATCAAGCCTTATATCCTGAGAATGATCAACGGAGAGAAGGATATTCTCTGGCCGTCCCGTGTGCGGTGGTACGCCAGGAGCAGTGGGACGACCAACGACAAGAGCAAACTCATCCCCATCACTCCCGAGATACGCAAGGCACAGTACCGGGGAGGGTTTGACTGTGTGGCGCTTTATTTGGGGAACAACCCCCGGAGTTGTTTTTTTTCGCGTAAGGGATTGATTTTGGGTGGCAGTCACAGTCCTTCGCCATTGAACAGTCAATCGCATTACGGGGATTTGTCTGCCGTGTTGATACAAAATTTACCTTCGATTGTCCACCGGATGCGGGTGCCTCGGAAGGAGATCATTCTTATGGACGAGTGGGAGAGCAAGATACGGGCCATCGTCAAGGCCACTCGGGGCGAAGACGTGAACAGCCTTTCGGGCGTCCCTTCGTGGATGCTGACCTTCATCAAGGCGCTTTTGGAAGAAACCCGTTGCGAGAGTTTGACGGAGGTTTGGCCGAACCTTGAGGTGTATTTCCACGGCGGCATTAGCTTTGAGCCTTACCGCGATCAGTATAAGCTTTTGATACCTTCCGAGTCCATGCATTACATGGAGACTTACAACGCTTCCGAGGGATTCTTCGGCATACAGGATGATCCCTTCGACTCTTCGCTTTTGCTGATGCCCGACTATGGTATCTTTTACGAATTTATCCCCTTGAACGAACTTTCCCGGACGGATTCGCCCCGTGCTTTTTCCATCGAGTCGGTGGAGGTTGGGGTCAATTACGCCTTGGTGATCAGCACGTGTGGAGGTTTGTGGAGGTATCTCATTGGCGACACGGTACGTTTCACTTCGCTTTATCCCCATAAGTTTGTCATATCGGGTCGTACCAGGCATTACATCAATGCTTTTGGCGAGGAACTCATGGTGGACAACGCCGACAGGGCTATTTCCCTGGCTTGTCGTTTGACGGACGCCAAGGTGAAAGAGTACACGGTTGCGCCCTTGTTTATGCTCAACAAGGCGCGGGGTATGCATGAGTGGTTGATTGAGTTTGAAAAAATGCCGTCGTCTCTTTCTCTTTTTGCCGACTTACTGGATCGGCATCTCCAGGAGTTAAATTCCGACTACGAGGCCAAACGTCACAAAAACCTATCCCTTCTTCCCCCGAAGATCACCATAGCTCGCGAGGGAATTTTCTATCAATGGTTGAAGCGGAAAGGCAAACTTGGCGGGCAGCACAAGATTCCCCGCCTCAGCAACGACCGTATACAAATAGAGGAACTCTTACAGTTCACTTTCTGAATATTTTCTCCCCGGAAAACCTTCCGTCCGTAATTTCCGACAACACATAAACTTTTGCGGAACTATCGTCCGCAATTTCCGACGATAGTTTAACATTTACAGAACTATCGTCCGTAATTTCCGACAATAGTTTAACATTTACAGAACTATCGTCCGTAATTTCCGACAATAGTTTAACGTTTGCAGAACTATCGTCCGTAATTTCCGACAAGGGTTTAACGTTTGGAAAAGTATAATTCATTCGGTCGGATGACAGTTTAATTTTTGGAAAACTATCATCCGCGATGTCGGACGATGGTTTAACGTTTGTCAAACTATGATCCGCGATGTCGGACGATGGTTTAACATTTGAAAAACCATCATCCGACAGGTAAAATAAGGGTTCAACTTTTGTGAACTCCCCATCCGTAATGTCAAATGAGGATAAAACTTTTGGAAAACCCCAATTTGTTTTGTCAAATGATAAGATAACTTTTGGAAAACTCCAATTTGTGAATGAAAATTAAGAGATAACTTTTGGAAAACCCCGATTTGCAAATGAGAATGATGGGATAACTTTTGGAAAACCCCGATTTGTGAATGAGAATGATGGGATAACTTTTGGAAAACCCTGATTTGTCATTTGGGACCGGGATTTTTTTTTTGGCGAAGTGCGGGTTGGGACGGATTTTCGATTCGTTCACTTACCGAAGCCGAAGACCTGCCCCGTTGCCTGCATAGCGACGCAAGCGTATCGGTGAACGCCGGGAAACTCCGCATAAACAAAAACCGCCAAGGGGTCAATCCCCCCGGCGGTTTCTATGTATTCAATCCGGAACGAACGGGTTCTACAAAAGAATTTGCCTTGCATAATTCACGCAGATCCCCACTTCCTTCACGGGATTCGACCAGGATTTGACCGGGTATTCCAATTCAATATCGCAATAGATCGGCCATTTCTCCTGCTTGATGAGCAGCAAAAGTTCCTCCAGGGGCGTTTCGCCCTGTCCCCAGACCTGATTGGCGTTCGGCTCCGGAGCCGTGGGGCCTGTTTTATCCTTGATATGGATGCTATAAATACGGTCGTGGTATTTCTTCAATATTTCATTCGGATGGATACCCGTGGAGCCGTAGAAGTGTCCCGCATCAAAGTTCAGCATCACAGCCGGCGAAACCTCCAGGATGGGATTGACGCTAAAGCCTTCTTCCGCATACTGCATGTGGTTGTGGAAAGCAACATACATATCGTGCTTTTCGGCAAACGGAGCCAGTTTCCGGGCCGCATCAAGACTGATTTCCTCCGTAACGGCTTTGGCCCCCATGGCCTTTGCAACCTTAAATGCATAGTCGATTTCTTCGTCGGACCATTGTGCAGGCGAGAATTTCACAATGTGCACATGAATGCCGTTATCTTCCAAAAGCTTGCGTGCCTCTTCCACCTTCGACAGGGAGAGTTGGATACGCCAGTTCTTCAGGTCTTCGTTGTACTTATCCCTCGCTGCCTGCTGTTCCGGCGTCAATTGCCGGGGCACCCTTACGTAGCCCGATCCGGCCGGTATGTATTGGGAATTATTCGGGTTGGCTGCTGCATTGGGTGCATTCGGCGCATCCGGCGGCCTTGGGCTCGGCGGCGGACCGGGCGCATTCGCCGCATCCGGCGGCCTTGGACTCGGCGGACCGGGCGCATTCGCCGGATCGCGGCTGGCGCCACGGGCAAACATTGCCTGCATGGGATTTTCCGGAGCGCCCAGGTAAGTTTCCAGGTCCGTGCTCATTAATTCGATGGAACCGATGTTTGCTTCCTTGCAATAGCGTATGATGTTCTGCAAGCCGCCATCCATCGTCCGCCAGCTATAAGTAATTGTTCCTATTTGTACACCTCCGAACTTGGAGTTTGGTTTTGAACTGTCGGCAACCACGGTTTCCGCCGGGGTGTTTCCGCTGCATCCGAAATGGAAGGGAATGACCGAAGTGGCAGCCAAAACGGCTGCCGAGCGTCCCAGAAATTGACGCCTGGACTGACTGTTATTTGTTTGATCGTTCATCTCTGATCTGTTTTTTTAATTGTCGGATGACGAGGCTCACCGCATTCGGCAAGCCTCCTCCTCCTTTTACTTGATTCGTTTATAAACTCCAACCCTTGCGGTATTCGTAATGGAAATAATCATTCGCTTCCGGGCAGTTGGTGATTTTCATGTTCTCGGCATCATATTCCAAGGTGATGTTCAAGCGTTGCGAAACGACGGCGATATTTGTCAGCAACATGATCTCGGTCAGTTTGGCTGCCGTTTCGAAATCATTCGCCGCTTTTCTTCCTTCTTTGATGGCTTCGATAAAGTCTACATACACACTCTTGGGGCGGGGCAATGTTTTTGCAGGAGCCGTGAAACCCGGTCGTTCCGGAACGAGTTCGGGAGATGCGCCGTGCGTGCCGTGCATGATCATGCCTTTGGTCCCGACATAAAGAGCTTCCCTCAATGCGCGATTTGCCTCCAACCCTTGCGGACGTGCCGGTTTAACGCCTCCGTCGGTCCATGTCACCTTCACCGGCGGCATATTATCCCGGGCGGCAAATTCGTAAGTGACAAATTCGGTCTGGGGAAGGTAGTCGTTGTTGAAAGGAGTAGATGTAGCCTGAATCTTCGTCGGCATCCCCAGCTTGAGCGCCCATATCGGAGCGTCAAACGTATGAGCGCCCATATCACCCATAGCGCCTGTGCCGTAATCCCACAAGCCGCGCCAGGCGAAGTGCAGAATATCCGGGTGATAAGGTTTTTCGGGCGCCGGGCCTAACCATATATCATAATTCAGATTGGCGGGAATCTCTATGCCGGCCGGTCGATCCAGATACCCCTGCTTCCACATCGGACGATTACTCCATAAATGCACCTCCGTTACATCGCCAATCACGCCACCCTGTATCCATTCAACCGTCTGCATGGTGCCATCCACGTTATGCCCCTGGTTGCCCATCTGCGTAACCAAGCCTGTTTTCTTTGCCAGATCCCTGAGGAAACGAGTTTCATAAATGGTTTTCGCCATAGGTTTCTCTACAAAAACATGCTTGCCGTTGTTCATCGCATACGAAGCAATCACGGCATGTGTATGGTCGGGAGTGCCGATCAAGACAGCGTCAATTTCCTTTTCCTTGTCAATCATCTCCCGGAAATCGGTATACGTTTTTGCTTTCGGATAGCCCGCTATAATGTGTCCGGCATAATTGTGGTCCACATCACAGATCGCGTAAATATTGGCATGGTGGAAGGCTTCTCTTCCTGCCGCCCCCATTTGAATCGGGTTGTCGGAGGCACGTCTTTGTTGTCGCTGAGGCGCTATCCCGCCGTACTGCTGCATCAACATCCCCGACATTCCCATGCCGCTTCGGCGGATGGGCACGTCGGGGGTTGCAATGTTCTGAATATCGCCTCCCCCCTGACTGCCTACACCAATGGCGGCCAGATTAACCAGGTCGCTGGGAGCCGTATAACCCTTCCCGCCTAAAACGGAGCGGGGTACAATGGTAAATGCGGCGGTTGCCGCCATGGTCCCGAGAAATTCCCTGCGGGAGAATGACGCAGAGCCATGTTTCGATTTCAAATTCCTACTCATAACTATTAAATTTTTTAAATTAAATACCCTCCCAAGATAGATTCGTGGAATAAACCGCAAATTAATCCCGGCTGAATGATTCCTTAATTAGGAACTAATTCCCGGTTAATTTGACGGGGTTAGGCAAGGGGGTATCCATTCAATAGTTTGTACTTTAAGGAATTGGCGAACGAATATTTTTTTTGGATTTTTTTACAAAGAAACAATGCCGGCATAGGTTTTTGCAAACTCCTCGCCATACATTTCCTGGTATAACAGGCAGAATTTATCGTATGCGTATTTCGCCGATCGGGTGTTGTTTTGGCGATTTAATGCCTTTATCTTGTAAACCAAAGCTTCCTCATTGCTCGGATCGTTCAATAGGATATGGTCGGCCAGTTGGATGATTCTGTCGGTATCTTCCGTTAGGGAATAGTTGCCGATGAAACGGGAGATGATGTCTACGATACTGTTTGAGATCTCGCCTTTGAAGTCGTCCAGCCATTCGGCAGATTCGCCTTTGAAAACTTCGCCCCGACCGATGATCGCATAAAACCGTTCAAATTCTTCCCTGCTTCTCATGGGCTTTTTCTTCACCAGCTGCAGGGCGAACAGATAATCACAATATACCCGATCGGAAAACACAAGGGCATATTTGCCGGCATTGAAAACGATTTCCGTTTGGTCCATGCGGTCTAATATTTTGCGCAGTTTCAGGATAGAAACGCTTCGCAGGCTCTTTATGCTTTTCATTGAATCTTCCCCCCACACGATTCGGGTCAGTTCCCTGCTGGATATTCCCGATTTGTCTTGCTGGGAATAAAGCAGGATTAACAAAAACAATTGCTTTAGTTTGGGTGTAAAGAGTGGGGTAATATCACGTCCTTCCCTGTCGGTGACGTAGAAATCGCCGAACAATTGGATGTAATTACGCTCCGTAGCCCGGATAAATACCGGCGGCAAAGGCGGAAGCTCCTTTGTCTTTTTCTTTTCCCTGCGACCGAAGGCGTAAAACCAATACCCCCCACCCGCAATGAACAGCATACCAAAGGCGAGCAGCAACGGGAAGGATAGATTGGGGAAAAACCGGGTCCATGCCGAAAGTTTCAACTCGATCAACTGATTGCTGAGGCCCATGATCTCCTTGTCGCTTAACACACGCGACCAGACCGACAGGTTGTCCAAGACTCCGATGAATTGAAACCCTGTGCTCATATCCGCATAACCTGCATAAATACTGTCGCTGCCCAGGTAGGCCGGGCGATTGAGAGAGATGGCGTCCAGTTTGCCGTTCACGAAAATGGCCTGTTCGCCGTTCAGTTTATTATATCTCCATCCCAGGTGATACCATTTTCCTGCTTCGAGGATTGTATTTCCTGCCAGGTCGTTGTTGAAGAATCCCATATAAGGTTTTTTCTCCCTTATCAGGAGGTGAAGGCCTTGCTGGTAGGCATTGTTTTTCGTTCCCAGGATGCAGTAATCGGCTTTGCGTGCCAGGTATTTCGGTATTTTCACCCAAGCTGTTACCGTGAAATCATGATCTTTCATGTGGAGTTGCTCTGCCGTGGGGAGGTCTATACGGCTGTTTTCTCCCAGTGCGGCTACGTATCCGCGGATCGGATCGTTGACAAATTCCACATTCCGGGGGATGCCGTGGTTGCGTTTGTAGGAAAAGTCCCGGGTATGGTTGTTCAGCGGGAGATAAAGTTCCAGGTTTTCTTCCGGGTCCAGCTGGCGTGCGGTAAAGTCATAGACAGACACCTTTTTACCGGAATGTGTCACTTTGATACTTCCGGGTGTGATGGCATAACCGGGGCTTACGGGAGCGAGGGTGAGTTGCCCGTTTGATTCCAGAGGGAAGGAAAACTTCCCGCCGGTATAATTGGACATCCCCTGCCAGTTTACATAGTTGAGGTATTCGTTATGGTTGGTTACCGATCCCTGTACAAGGTGAAATCCCCGGAAGATAAGCAGCAGGCTGTTTACCCAGGAGTGATAACGGTCGACAAGGATAAAGTTCGGGACTTTTCCTTCGCTGGTCCATGCTTGCTTGAAGGCTTCGATCAGGTAGGGTGTTTGCCGGGCATAGGGGATGACGTTTTCGCTTTCTTCCGGCAGGATCAGGTTCTTGTAGCCGGTGTAGACAAACAGGTTTTTGCGGAGTTTTTCTCCGAAGGTTTCGATTCCGTCATTCATTTGCCCGAAAAACGACGGCAAGAGTCCGGTGGCGTAATCATTCAAGTTGTGCAACCAGGCGGGGCTGTTGGGGTGTTTTCGCATTTCGAATACCACCATGCGTTTTCCGGTTTGCACCATGTTTTGGAGGGTTGGCCATCCGTTTTCCGTATCGTATTCGAGCAGATAATCGTTTAGTCCGGCTTCGCGGAAGGGGGTTGCCAGATCCATTTCCACGTAGAAATCCAGGAAAAGCGTGCAGATCCCGGTGGTATCGCCTTGCAGGGCTTCTTTTATCCGGAGCAGAGCGTGGGCGAAGGGCGAAAAACTGCCGTTGGGATTCCTTGCCAGGAGTGAGGACGTCTGCGTATCCTGGCGGAGGTAAAAGTAAAAGCCTTCCACTCCGCGTTGCAGCAGTTCCTCCAGCGGCAACACCTCTGCTGCGGAGGCGGAAAGGCCCGAATAATTCGACACGATATGGATGTATTCATTATATCTCAGATGATTCCCGATGGCTCCCCGACGCTGGAGGGACAGGTAGTCCGCCAGGGTGTTTCTTTCGGCGGGGCGGGACTCCACAGGCACGAGGTCGACTTGGGCCGGGAGATCCCCCCCGAAGGATACCCAAAGGAGGAGGAATAAGAGGATAGGGCAATTTCGCAACATGATAAGGATAAAAGGGTTTCCGGGAAAAATTCCATCAGGGCAAATGTAATAAATTCTTCCGGGTCTGTCGGATTCGCCGGGATTTTATTGCGTCTCTTCCACCTTGGAACGGATTCGGGCGATGGCTTCGCTTAGTTGCTCTTCGGGGGGGATGATGTTGAAGTTGTCCCAGAAATCGCTGTCGTAACTGAAGTGTGTTTCGGCAAAGACGGTTCGTGTGCGGAGCGTCTCTTCCGAGGTGAAGCGGCTTACGTTCTCCGTTTCTATCCGGCAGGTTACCATTTCAAACCAGGTGTGGATGGTGGAGGAGGAGAAAAGTTGCGACTTTTTTCGGATTCTGAAATACAAATCCCCCCGGATGTGATGCACATAATACCGGCCGTTCCAGGGCGTATACGATACGTTGTACACCACGCGCCGGGCGACGATGTCCAGGTTCTTGCTTTTCTGCGCCACCAGCATGGCGGTCGCTTTTTCCACGTATCGGGGATGGAGTTCAAAGCGTGCCGACAGCAGGGCGTCGTTTTCGGCGTCCAGGAAAAGCTCGCCTTTGTAGAGCGGCTCCTTGACTTCTTTTTTTTGTTCAAAGGAGATGATATTGACCGGGCGGTTGTTCACCACGGTCAGGTCGCTGTGTACGTAATCGTAGGGATGTTCTCCGTCGGGTTGGAGGAAGTCGGGGGGATTCTTTACCAGGTCGAGCAGGAGACAGGCGTCGATACCGGATTTTATTTTGGCGATCAGCGTATCCCGTTCGTTTTCGTTGCGGATGCGTCGCATTTTGAGCAGTTTCACCCGGTCGGCTGAGGGGGGGAGGTTGTAGGGGGTTTTGTATACTTTGAAAACCGCCTCGGTCAGGGTTACGAATCCTTTTTTACGTTCGACGCCTTCGCGGTAGAAGGTGGTGAAGTATACCGGCCGGTCGGCGTAGTTTGTTTCCCGTCGGTTCAGCATATTGTTTACCGCGCGCCGCGGGTTTACCAGGCGTACCACCACTTCTTGGATGGAGATCACCTTGGGTTCCATGTGGATGATGCCTGTGTATGCTTCCGTGCACGGCAGTTCGCAATCCTTTCTGAGGTAGCCGAGGTGGGAAAAGTACACCACCGCATGGCTCAGCGAATCGGGAAGTCGGAGGCGGAAGTAGCCGTTGGCGTTGGACACGGTGCCGAGGGGGTGCGAGGAAACGCCCACCGAGGCATAGGCCACGGCTTCTTCCGTATAGCGGTCGAGCAGCCGTCCTTCCAGGGTGAAATACCCGGTTGATTCCTTTTCCCGCGGGGGTCCTATGAGGATATGTTCGCCTTCGATGCGCAGCTCCAGGTTCGGGTTGCCCGTAAGGGTGTGAATGGCCTGTCGGATGGTGTATGCGCCTTTTTTTATTTCGGTTTTTTGTTCGTTATCGACCACCCGGCTGTCGTAGACGAAGAGGTATCCGCTTTGCCGGGTCACTTCTTCCAGCAATTCATAGACCGCTCCTTGTGCATCGGGGAGTTCAATCACCCGATCCAGTCCTTCCTCGGGATGCGCCTCGAGGGCCAGTCCGGCGAGCAGCAGCAGGCAGACGGGGCGGCAGGTATTCAGGGTTCCGACAGCCACAGGTCGTTGTATTTTTCCTCGCATGTCAGGTTCAAAGCCTTGCAGAGCAGGCGGGCCACGTTTTCCGGGGCATGGGAGGTGAAGGTGACGGTGATTCGCCGGGCTTGGAGCGCCGGCGTTGTGTGCAGACGGGGTCCTTGCGGGGCGTTGGCGTTGATCACCCCGAGGATATTCCCCAGGGTTTCGTCCCGGAAGTGCATCCTTTGGGTGTAGTTTCCGAAGACTTCGCCCGGCGGGCTGGGGTTTGTACGGAGATAGCCCGAAGGCGAGAGGGTGACGGTTTCGCCGGCTGTGGCGTACAGGGCTTGTCGGTTGTTGCGCAGGGCGACTTTCACTTCGCCTTCCCGCACGGCGAGTTCAAAGGGGGAGTTTTCCCCGCAGCGCACGTGCAGACAGGTTCCCATCACTTCGATTTCCACGGCGCCGGCCTGTATCAAAAAGGGTTGGCTGGAATTTCCCTGTACGTCGAACAGGGCCTGGCCTTCCAGGGCTACTTCCCTTCTTTCGGGCGTAAAATGTTCCGGATATTCCAGGCGCGTATGCCCTGCCAGATAGACCACCGAGCCGTCTTCGAGGGTGGTAATCAGGGTAACGCCTCCGTTTGGGTTGTGCAGGGAGCGGAGTCGGTGGTTTTTCGGGGGGGAGGGATATAAAATCACCGCAAGGGTCGAGACAACCAGGGCGATCAGGCCTGCGGCGGCGACCGAGGGGATGCGCTTCGTGAAGGGGATGTGTCGGTGCGGCTTTTGTGTCTTTTCCTCTGCGAGGAGTCCTTCTTGCAGCAAGCGGGCATACAGGAGATTCCAGGCGCGAAGGGTTTGCGGGGTTGTAGGGGTGGGTGGCATCATGCGATATGTAGGTAATTTTCTATTTCTTTTCGGAGGATCCGCAGCGCTTTGGTCATTTCGCCTTCGATGGTTTTGATCGACAGGGAGAGCGTGGCGGCTATTTCGGCGTATTTCTTTCCTTCCATGCGGTGCATGAGGAAGATTTTCCGCCTTCGTTCCGGCAGTTTGCGGAGCGTGCGGTTCACCAGGTTTTCCAGTTCGCGATACTCCAGTATTTCCTGGGGATTGTCCTGCGGGGTTTGGGTTGTGGTTTGTTCCGGGGGGGTTGCCCGGTGTCGTTCGACCACGGCGCGGTGTTCGCAATACTGCAGCGCCCGGTTTCGTACGCTGCGGTAGAGGTAGGGGCCGATGGCGTGGAAGATCCCGTATTTTTCTCTTTCTTTCCAGAGGGTGTAGAAGAGTTCCTGTACGATTTCTTCCGCCGCCTCGCCGTTTCCCGTGATGCCGGCGGCATACAGGACCAGGGGTTCGTGGTAATGTTTGAAGAGGGTTTCAAACCGGCGGATGTCCCCTTGCCGTATTTGGGCCCAAAGGAATGGCTCGTGTTTCATGCGCGGGTTGGCCCTGGGGTTGGCCCTGGGTCTTTCAGCGTTGTTTCTTCAATCGGTTCACGGCCGATTCGAGCGATTCGGTGGGTTCGATGATGTTGTATCCGCCCCAGAAGTCCTCGTCGAGGAAGTCGGCGACTTTGTCCGAGAGCGATTGGTTGGGTTTGAAGGCCAGGCGATAGGGGATGCCTATGATGTTTTCGTCGCGGCTGTCGGTCACGACCATTTCGGACAGGATGCTGTAATTGGTGGCGAAGAGTCGTCGTTTCCAGTCGCATCGGAAGCGCACTTCGTTGCGGATGTAGCTCAGGAAGCTCAAGCCTTCGCGTTCCTTGTAGGTCACAAGGAAGGAGACTTCCAGGGGTCGGAAGAGGAGGCCGAAGGGTTTTTTCCTCAGGATAGCTTCCGTGGCTTTGTTGCGGTCGTCCATGGTGAGGTTGAATTCTGCGCGGGTGAAACAGAGGCGTTCCTTGTCGATAAACAGTTTGCCGTAGTACAGCGCCCAGGGGAGGATGGCTTGGGGCTGAAAGCTGATCACGTATTGCGGTCTGCTGTCTATCATGACGGATTCTTCCAGGCGGAAGGCGTAATAGGCGAGGGTTTCTTTATCGAGCAGGATTTCCGGATTTTTCACGATGTCTACGTAGATGGAAAGGTTGGGTCCTCCCAGGAGTTTGACGATCAGCGTATCGCTTTTTTTCTGGCTCAGAAGGGATCGACCCTTGAAGATCTGTACCCGGTCCCGGTCGGCATTTTGGTCATAGCTTGTTTTGTATATATCTATTACGGCTTCGGAGATATTGATGTAGCGTCTGCCTTTTTGTGCGGTTTCGCGGTAGAATCCGGTGAGTAAATTGTTTTTGGGGCTATAATTCCGTGCGATCCGGTTGATGGCTTCTTCCACGATGTAGCGCGGCTCGCGTGCGCGGATGATGACTTCTTCCAGGAGGTTGTCGTTGGGCGTCATCCACACTTCGCGGGCGAGGATATCGCTTTCCCCGATGGGAATCATTTCGTTGAGGTATCCGACATGGGAGATTTCCACCACGCGTGCCCGTGCCGTGGTTTTGATTTTGATGGAGAAGGCGCCTTCTTCATTGGTGACGGTTCCGATGGGTGTTCCCGGCACGGAGATATTGGCATATTCCAGTCGTTTTTTGGTTTTCTCGTCCCTCACCGTTCCGTTCACGGTGATATAGGTTGAATCTTCTTCCGTTTCCTGTGCGGCAAGGGGTGCGAGGCCTTCAAGGGCCAACAGGCACAGGAGATAGCCTGCGAGGTGTTTGATAGTTGGTTTCATTTGCTTGAATTTTTCGTGTGTATATCTATAAGATCGGCGAGGGGAAGAAAACCCTGAAAAAAAATCGGCATGAGATCACTCCCACGCCGAAGTAGTTGTTTAATAGAAATATGGCATTTCTCAAAAAAAGTCTCTACACTTTATAATCATCTTGCGATTCATCTGTTTTCTTTTCGCTTCGCGTGTGGCGTCCTTTCAGGATTGCCTTGTAGTGTGCAATACAGAAGTTGAGTCCTTTGGCGAAGTGTATTACTTTTCCGTCATCGGTATCGGGAAGGTTCCGATCTTCCACGGGTCCGCTGGGTTCTTCTTCTTCTTCCTCTTCTTCGGGGATGTTTCCGATGGCTGCCAGGCGTGCATTCACGGCGCTTGTCATGGAGAGGTAGAGAAAATCCATTTCAAGGCGTACCTGTTTGAGGCGTCCGGTATCCGGTCGGCGGGTAGATTCTTCGATTCGCTGGGCCATGGCCTCTTTGTAGGTTTGATTGGCTGCGGTGAGGCTGTTGACCCAGGTTTCGACGCCGAGCAGGTGTACTTCCTGGGAGAAGTCCATCCCTCCGGGGGTGGAGGTGAGGTCTTGCAGGAGGTTGTCGATGGCTGCCGTAGCGGCGGAACGTCCGCCCCGCATGATGGTTGCATGGTATTTCCCGATGACGTCATTGAGTTTGGCGGCGGCGGCCTTTACGTTGGCGTCGAGGCTGTAAAGGAAGGTCTTGACGGATTCCCTCAGTCCGCGGTATTGTTGTTCCCGCTGCTGATTGGCTTCTGTGGTGTTGATGGTGATAAAGCTTTTGCGCAGCCGTTCGAGCAGCTCGTCGGCTTCCTTGTAAAGCGCTTCAAAGGGAGGATAAAGTCGCTCGAGACCCAGGATAATCAATCCGCAGAGAACGGCAAGCTCGGAAAATTCGGTATGAAACCGGAACCATTCTTCGTTTCGTAGCTTACGTATTCCAAATTTCTGTATTTGCATAGCGATATATTTTATATTCTTTTTAAGCATCACGGGGGCAAAGATAAAATTTATTTATAAAGCATACAAAATTTTTGATGTTAAAAGTTTTTCATCCCCCAGGCTTTTTT
Source organism: Tannerellaceae bacterium (assembly GCA_031278605.1). Taxonomy (GTDB): domain Bacteria; phylum Bacteroidota; class Bacteroidia; order Bacteroidales; family Tannerellaceae; genus DFXE01. Next base: position 1,941 of record JAITKB010000082.1, on the reverse strand, counting down.
CCCTTCCGAATTCCCGGCGTTTTTTGTTTGCAAAACCCTCGGCGCCGACGGTTCCCGGGGTTTGTCGCCTGCAAACCCCTCGGCGCCGCGGGAAATCATAGTTTTTCGTTTGCAACACCCTCGACATTCGCGGGAAATCGGGGTTTGTCGCCTGCAAATCCCTCGGCGCCGACGGTTCCCGGGGTTTTTCGTTTGCAATAGTATCGGCATTCGCGGGAAATTGGGGTTTTTCGTTTGCAATGGTATCGTCATTCGAGGGAAATCGGGGTATTGCAAACGAAAAACTATGATTTCCCGCGAATGCCGAGGGTGTTGCAAACGAAAAACTATGATTTCCCGCGAATTCCTTGGGTGTTGCAAACGAAAAACCCCTGGAACCTTCGCTTACCCGGTCTTTTTCCTCCCCCACACAATAATATATAGGGAAGTCGGAGGGATTGCCGGATTCCAACCTGCGGGAACCGGGGAAGGGGAAGCCTTTGAAAAATATTTTTCACTTTTCCCCGATTTATGTTGTATAGCATACGTTTTAGATTTGGTAATAAAAAAAGGGCGCTTATCTTTGCGACATAATTGAAATCATGTGAAATGTTTAAATTAGATGAATTTTAAATTTTGGTTTTTTTTTGATTAAAGCCTAAGAGTTCCGGTCACACGTTGACCGGGATTCTTTTTTTACCGAACACAAAATGCAAATTACAAATTATGAATGAATACAGGAGGACAACACGATGGCAATCAGTTATATGACCGAAGAAGGCTATAATAAGATCCTAGCCGAGATCACCTATTTGGAGACAGTGAAACGACCCGAAATCTCTGCCTTGATTGCCGACGCACGCGATAAGGGCGACCTGACCGAAAACGCAGAATACGACGCAGCCAAAGACGCACAAGGTATGGTGGAAGCCAAACTCTCGCACCTGAAACATCTCATCTCCAACGCCCGTCTGATAGACGAATCCAAAGTGTCTACCGAATTTGTGCAGATCCTGACCCGTGTGAAACTGAAAAATATCAAGAATAATACGGTCATGACCTACCTGCTGGTGTCGGATTCGGAGGCCAATCTGAAGGAAGGAAAGATCTCCATCAACACCCCCGTGGCACAGGGGCTGATCGGAAAGAAAGTAGGCGATAAGGTCGATATTACCGTGCCCTCGGGCGTGATGAGTTTTGAAATTATGGACATATCCGTTTAAATCAACCCCCATGGCAAGCCTGTTTACCCAAATCATCGCCGGCCGAATCCCCTGCTGCAAAGTGGCGGAAAACGAAGAATTTATCGCATTCCTGGATATACGCCCCATCGCAAAAGGACATACCCTGGTAGTCCCCAAACAGGAAACGGATTACCTCTTCGACCTCGATGCACCCCTTCTGGGACGCCTGATGATCTTCGCCCAAAGCGTGGCCAAAGCGCTCCGCGCCGCCGTCCCCTGCAAACGCATCGGCATGACGGTTATCGGATTGGAAGTGCCGCACGCCCATATCCACCTCATCCCCATAAACCGGGAAACGGATATGCATCCCGGAAAAGAAAAACACGAAGCCGCGCCCGCAGACTTGCTTCGCCTGGCAGAAAAAATTAAATCCCATATAGCGCAATGAGTTGTGGTTTTTTATATATCCCAAAAGATGCTTATATTTGTACCTCTTCCCGGTGTGAGACCGGTAAACAATTATATACTAAATAAACAATAATAATTACAGAGAGATTCATTAGTGGTTTTTACTCATATTTTGTTAACCTTAGGAAAAGGTCCCCCTGCGAAGGGCGGCCTTTTTTGTTTGACCCCTTGTCCCCGCGGCATACCCGGACTTGTATTTATTGTATTTTAACATCCCTTGACCTCCCCCGGACATAGGAAATCTTATTTTTGCAGACCCCCAAGGGTTTCACCCCCCGTAATGGCGGCAAAAGCAGAGCAATAATGAACA
>JAITKB010000094.1 GCA_031278605.1 Tannerellaceae bacterium | reverse complement strand
GGTAAGCCTGATCCGGGAAGCTTTATCCGTTGCCGAATCTTTGGAGCATTACCTTTCCGGGGCCAAAGCGATTACCGAACGTTTGCGCACGGCTTACATTGATTTAAAGGACCTTGCCTCCGAAACAAATGCCCGGAAGGAAAGCATCGAATCCAATCCGGAGCGTTTGCAGCAGGTAAACGAACGCCTGGATATGCTGTATTCCCTGTTGCAAAAGCATCGCCTCGCTACGCTCAACGACCTGATGGCCCTTGAGGAGACCTACCGCAAACAGCTTGCGGAGATAGAATCTTTTGACGAACAGACCCAAACACTTACCGCCCGGCAGGAGGAGGCCTGCAACGAACTCCTCCGACAGGCCGGGGAGTTGAGCGGGCAGCGTAAAAAAGCGGCCGGGGACATTGCCTCGCACCTGGTGCATAACCTTTCCCAGCTGGGGATGCCCCATAGCCGCTTCCGCATTGACTTTATCACGAAAAATGAACCCGACAGCGACGGCATGGACGATGTGCGTTTCTTGTTTTCCGCCAACAAAAGCGGGGACTTGGAACGGGTTGCTCAGACCGCCTCCGGGGGCGAAATCTCCCGTCTGATGCTCTGCATCAAAGCCATGATAGCCGGGTTTACCGCCTTGCCGGCCATCATCTTCGACGAAGTAGACATGGGCGTATCGGGGGATATTGCCGATAAAATGGGCGACATCATGCAGGAATTAAGCACAAAGATGCAGGTTGTTGCCATCACCCATCTCCCTCAGATAGCCGCGAAAGGCAAGGAACATTACTTTGTATACAAACAGGATACAGCCGAACAAACCCTTACGCAAATACGCAAATTGGATACCGGGGAACGCATCCGGGAGATTGCCCGCATGTTGAGCGGAGCCTCCCTCACCGGCGCCTCCATAGCCAATGCGTGCGAATTATTACAATTGCAACCCAATGAAAGAAAATGAAATGATATTCGGCATCCACGCCGTGATGGAGGCCATACAAGCCGGAAAGGAAATAGATAAAATCGTGGTGAAGCGGGAATTTCAAAGCGAGCTTGCCGGAGATCTTTTCAAGGTTTTGAAGGAACGGGAGATCCCCCTGCAACGTGTCCCCGCCGAACGCTTAAACCGCCTGACCCGCAAGAATCACCAGGGGGTTATTGCTTTTATGTCTGCCGTGTCCTACCAGCATTTGGACGACATTCTGCCTTTTGTTTACGAGCAGGGGAGGCATCCTTTTATCGTATTGCTCGACGGGGTTACCGATGTGCGTAACTTCGGCGCCATAGCCCGCACCTGCGAATCTGCCGGGGTAGACGCCCTTGTAATTCCCTCGAAAGGAAGCGTATCCGTCAATGCCGATGCGATGAAAACTTCGGCGGGCGCTTTGCATATCTTGCCGGTTTGCAAGGAGAAGAGCATCGGCCAGGCCATCCGTTACCTCCGGGACAGTGGTGTAAAAGTAGTTGCCGCCAGCGAAAAAGCCACCGATCTTTATACGACGCTCCACTACGATACGCCCATCGCCCTCGTGGTCGGTTCGGAAGACAGCGGCATATCCGCCGAGAATTTACGTCTGTGCGACCATATTGTGAAGATTCCGCACTTCGGTTCCATTGCTTCTTTGAACGTATCGGTTGCCTCATCCATCCTTATTTACGAAGTCATTCGCCAACGCATGGCCTCCCGGACGCATCCGGGCGAGTGAAACGCCGTAAACCCTAAGTCAAGAACCTCTTTTTTTTTTTTAGCGCGTTATGTGTTGGACGGGCGATACCCAATCGTTCGTCCCACCCAGGCTTCCATTCCACGGAGGGAAGATTCCTTAATATTAGTCAATTTTTACATTTCGAGGCTGAAAATGTAATCGCTTAGCTGTCAGCGATAAATTTCTCTGCCTGGAAAGAAAATTTCTCCGTACGGAAAAATTTATCTCTCCGTACGGAAAAAATAATTTCTCCGTACGGAAAAATTTATTTCTCGGTACGGAGCGGTTTATTTTCCGGTAAGGAAAACTTATTTTGGTAAATGATAACTTATTTTTCGAGGAATCGTTAGGAATTTTTCACTACCGGGAAGCAAAGCTTGCTCACTGCCCCCAAGGGACGCAAGCAAAGCGGCGGCTGAAAAACCGGGGGAGGGTCGTTCGCCGTAGGCTTACGAAGCAGCTTCACCCAAGCGAGTGAAGCTGCTTCACGGTGTGTATGTTTAGCGATGTCGGGAAAAACGGTAAAGGAGGATTTTTTGGCCTATTTCGCCAACTTCCTTTTCCGAAGATGTCAGGGGAGTGAATGAATACAGGTGGGCGTATCGGGTGAGAACCCGCTTGAGATCTCTTTCGGCAACAAAGAAATAGCCGGATTGCGGTTGGTCTTTTTCAAAATTGTGGAACGTGTTGTTCAGGTAGAAGTTCAATCCATACAGGTTGGCGTATTCCTTTGGGTTATTCATCACGTACATATTGGTGGCGTTCAGGGGATATTCCCTCAGAACCTGTTCGGCAAAAGGACGCGAAGAAGTCCCGTTGCGGATGGCACGCATTATGCCCCCGTCGATCAGTAGATTGACGGAAAAAACCAGGAAGATTACCGCATAAAGAATCTTCAGGCTGATCTTCTTGCGCAGTTGATAAATCACGGTAAACAATGCCGCCAACAGAATCGTCAGGATCGCAAGGGTCCGTCCGTCCGGCGAGGTTAGCATCCGGCCTACCAGCTCTACGGAATACAGGGCGGACGCACGGCTTGTGAAGTGGGCGGCAAGTTCTACGGGGGAAATGACGCCGGCCATCGTCAGTCCGCTTATGAGGACAACAAGCCCCACCGGGACCGATAAAAAGATGGCAAAAAAGCGTATCACTTTCGCGCGGTACGAAGTGATATACAGTGCGTATTGCGCCAGAAATAAGGCGATAAACGGGTAGGCCGGCATCAGGTAAACACTTCGTTTGGAAGACGGGATGGAATAAAAGAAAAAAATACAGACGATGGCTGCCAGGCTGAATAGCTTTGGCTTTGGCATCGAACAAAAAACCCGGCGTATGTTTTCCCACAAGACCCTGAACGAAGGCAGGGGTTGGCTTGGTTTCATCCCGAATAAAGAAAAAACAAAAAGGAGCGTCCAGGGGACAAACCCGGCCGGCAGGGTTACGAAATTATACCAAAGACCCTTCTCATGCCCCAGCTCGTAATGGATTTTTAAGGGTTCCAAATGGAAGAATCGACCGAAGTTTTCGGCCAAAACCACATTCAGGAAATCCTCGCCCCCTTGTTTCCAGGCAGCCACGTACCATATCAGGGGCAAAAACAAGGACGAAACACCCATGTAAACGAGCGCCTTGAAAATGATGAGCAGGCGGTATCGCCCAAGCAGTAACAAATAGACGCCGAAAACAAACAACGGAAGGATCATGCCCACCGGGCCTTTGGTCAATACGGCGCAGCCCAGCAAGAGGGGAATGACAAGCGGCAACCCTTTCAACTCGTAGCGGTCTTCCCATTGGTATAGAGCATATAATCCGCATACAATAAAGGCGGTAAGCAGCATATCTACGCGGGCCGTCATCCCCGCACGGTGTATCTCTATGCAGGTGAACAGGAGTAATACCCCAATGAAAGCTTCCTGGAACTTCACCCTGCGGCCGAAGAAAAACAGGGTTATCCCCATCAATAGGATATAAGCCAGGGCTGACGGCAGACGAGCGGTAAACTCCGACACATCTCCCCTCCAAACAGAGCCTATCGCCATCAGCCAATGCGCCATCGGGGGCTTGTAGGCAAATTCGTCGGCATATACTTCGGGCAAAATCCCATTGCCGCTTTTGAGCATGGAGATCGCCACGGCCGCTTCGCGCGGCTCGCCTTTGGTGGAAAAACTACCCAAACCGATCCAAGGCAAAACGGAAAGGGCGCACACAAGCAGAAGGCTTGTCACGGGTTTTTGTAAATATAAGTATTGCAGGAAGGGTGGACGCATACGGGAAAATTGTATTAGCCGATTTCGTTTACCTCACGGATGAGCTGTTGGCCCAATTCTTGGGCTTCGCGGATCGTAGGCGCTTCGGAATAAATGCGGATGATGGGTTCGGTATTGCTTTTACGCAGATGCACCCATTGGTTGGGGAAATCTATTTTCACTCCGTCGGTATCTGTGATTTCGCAGGCTGCGTATTGTTTTTTTACTTTCTCCAGCACGGCGTCCAGGTTGATTCCCGGGGTGAGTTCTACTTTTTGTTTGGAGATAAAATAGGAGGGATAGCCGGCTCGCAGTGCGCTGGGCGTCATCTTTTTCTTTGCCAGGTGTGTCAGGAAGAGGGCGATGCCCACCAGGGCGTCGCGGCCGTAATGCGCCGCCGGATAAATCACTCCTCCGTTCCCTTCGCCTCCGATTACCGCATGGGTTTCGCGCATCTTGGCTACTACGTTTACCTCGCCCACGGCTGAGGAGTGGTAGGCTCCGCCATGCGCCAGGGTGATGTCGCGCAAGGCCCGACTTGAGCTCAGGTTGCTTACGGTATTACCCGGGGTATGACTTAATACGTAGTCGCTTACCGCCACCAAGGTATATTCCTCGCCGAACATCTCGCCGTTTTCGCATACGATGGCCAGGCGATCTACGTCAGGGTCTACTACGAAGCCGACGTCGGCTTTGGCCTGTTTCACCAGTTCGGATATTTCTGTCAGGTTTTCGGGCAGCGGCTCCGGATTGTGCGAGAAGTTGCCGTGCGGCGCACAATGCAGTTTGAAGATCTCCTTCACCCCCAAGGCGCAAAGCAAATCGGGGAGGATGATTCCTCCCACCGAGTTTACCGCATCGATTGCCACGCGGAAACCGGCGGCGCGGATAGCCTCCACATCCACAAGCTCCAGGGTTAAAATATGTTCGATATGTTTTCGGTTGTATACGTCGGTGGGGAAAACCCGGCCGATATGGTCAATGTCGGCAAAAACAAAATCCTCCCCGGCGGCTATCTCCAGCACCTGTTGTCCTTCTTTCCCGTTCAGAAATTCCCCCCGTTCGTTCAGGAGTTTCAAGGCGTTCCACTGACGGGGATTGTGGCTGGCCGTTAAGATGATTCCGCCGCATCCCTGTTCTTCTGTCACGGCATACTCGGTGGTTGGCGTTGTGGCCATATCCAGGTCGACCACATCGAAGCCCATTCCGGTGAGTGTTCCCAGGACGATTTGTTTCAGCATCGGTCCGGAGATACGCGCATCGCGCCCCAGGATGATTTTGTTCGATGCCGCTTTGGAATTTCTTCGGATAAACGTAGCGTAGGCGGCTACAAATTTCACGATGGCCAACGGATTGAGGCCCTCGTCCGGTGTCCCGCCGATCGTACCGCGGATACCGGATATGGATTTAATCAGAGTCATGGAAATGGGGGGTTATCTTATGTCGAAACGATATTGAACTTTACTAAAGTACAACGGGATGCCGCTTCCTCCGAATGTCTGGTTGTTTCCATCCAGATGAAACGGGATGATGAGCTTTACCACGGAGCTATCTCCCACGTGCTGCAGTCCGGAGAAGAGGAGGGTGCTGAAAAAAGTGGTAGAATAACTGTCACTCGAGGAGGGCGCCGACATGCCGTATTTATAAATAAGAGGCTCCGAGCCGTTTTGGAAATTGTTTACGGTAGCCGTATCGGTACCCGACCATTCCACCAGCCATTTCACGTTGAAGCGGCAGAGTACGGTGGTCGTTCCCTGAGTGGCCCGGTTCCCGTTTCCCGAATCAACCACATTCAGGTATACGCCATTATCCAGTATGACAAATTCATTGCTTTGGAAGACGCCGTTTTCCGGATAGTTCTTCAGTATTACAAACTCATTTTCATCTATCAGGCGGTTGATGGCTTTTTCCTGTGCATTCAGCATATCAACATATTGCCGGCTGTTGCTGCAGGAGTCAACCAGCAGTGCGGCGCACAAAATCCATCCGAAATAAAAACCTTTTTTCATCATCATGCATTGTTCAATTAATAAGAAGTATAAGGGCAAATGTACGTATTATCCATTATATATGCGCATTTCAGCGGATTCTTTTATCCGGTCCCAATTCCTTCAGGGCTTTTTCAAAGACGTTGACGGCATCGGCCGGCGTCCCGAAGAATTCGCCTCCCGAAGCATTCTTATGTCCTCCTCCGTTGAAATAGCGCCCGGCAAATTCGTTGCAGGGGAAATCCCCTACCGAGCGTAGCGAGATTTTCACGCAATCCGGATCTTCGCGGATGAATGCTGAGAAGTCTACCCCTGCAATACTCAGAGGTAGATTCACAAAGCCCTCGGTATCTCCCGTAGTATATTGAAAGTGGAGCAACTCTTCCTGTGTGAGGGTAATCAGGGCGGTGTGTTGTTTGGGATAGACCTTCATTTTTTCGTTCAGCGCATATCCCATCAGGCGGAGGCGCGATTCGGAATACACTTGGTGTACCCTGCGGTATATAAGGTCTTTGTCGATGCCTTTTTTGAGCAGTTGGGAGATGATAAGGTATATTTCGGGATGGTTGGAGTTGTAGGTAAACGCACCGGTATCGGTCATCATTCCCGTGTAGATGCATTCGGCAGCCGATTTGCCGATGGCCTCGTACATTCCCATGCGGCAGATGAAGCGAAAAATCATCTCGCTGGTGGAAGACATTTCGGGATACGATATTGTTACCCTGCAAAAGTCAGCGGGATGCAGGTGATGATCTATCAGTATTTTTCGTCCTTTGGCAGCTGTTAAGTGTTCGCTTAATTTCCCCACGCGTTTCGGTTCGTTAAAGTCCAGGCAGAAAATCACATCCGCCTCGTGGATTAATTGCTCGGCAAAATCGGGATATCGTTCATGAATCACAATATCTTTAGCGCCCGGCATCCATCGGTAATAAGCCGGAAAGCTGTTCGGCACAACCACCGATACCTTTTCCTTCCCGCAGGTGTTGAGATAATGAAACAAACCCAGCGACGCACCCAAGGCATCGCCGTCGGGGGCTACGTGTGCAATGAGCAGGAAGTTGTTCCCTTTGTCTATGTATCTCTTTGCCTTTTGAATCTGTTCTTCCTGTATAATCTTTGTCAGCATAGTGCGTTTTTTTTATTTTGTTGCCAAAGATACTGTTTTTTAATCTCAGTCATTTACAGGATATAGAGTGGTGGCATCGGGGCAAATGTTTTTCCGCACCTGTGCCGGAGGATATGAAATCTAAAATATGTTTATATCTTTGCTTTCATAAAATAAATCAATACTTATTACTGTATGCAGACTTCTTCACTTCACTCCCTCTTATACCCACCCTTCGCACATTACGTATTATGTATAATATATAATACTATGCACAACTTGTTTCTTTTAAGAAAAAATGAAATATACTTTTTTATTAATCAACATTAAAAATGTTTCTATGAAGAGAATTATTTATCTTTTACTTTGCCTGTTTACAGGCATGGGATTGGCATCTGCCCAAACAACACGGGTAACAGGTACGGTTATCTCTGCTGACGACGGCGAGCCAATCATCGGTGCATCCATCGTGGTGAAAGGCACTGCCATTGGAACCGTTACCGACCTCGACGGGGCCTTTACATTGAATGTATCTGCCGATGCGAGAACGCTTACCATCTCCTACGTGGGAATGATTGCCCAGGATGTAGCCATAAGGCCTACGTTGAACATCATCCTGCAGTCCGACACGCAGAACCTGGAGGAAATCGTGGTTGTCGGCTATGGTACGCAACGCAAAAGGGATGTTACCAGTTCGATCTCGCAAGTCCGCGGACAGGATATTGCCGACAAGGCATCGCCCAGTTTCCTGCAGCAAATGGCCGGACGTGCATCGGGCGTACAAATCATCTCGCCTTCGGCAGATGTGTCGACGCCTCCCCGCGTGATCATCCGCGGTGTGGGAACCATTTCCTCCTCTAAGGATCCGCTGTATGTAATAAACGGTATCCCGGTAACGTCGGGAGATATTGCATCTTCGGGGTATAACAATGCCTTGGCCGATATCAATCCCGCCGACATAGAATCCTTTGAAATCCTCAAGGACGGGGCGGCTACGGCTATTTACGGTTCGCGTGCAGCCAACGGGGTGGTGCTCATTACCACCAAGCA
>JAITKB010000107.1 GCA_031278605.1 Tannerellaceae bacterium | reverse complement strand
CACGTTCGGACTGTGGGTAATATTCAAGATACAACTGCAATTCTTCGATGGCTTTATACGTTTGCGCCTGGTCTAAGCGGGGATCGGGTGAGTCCAGATACAAACCGTAACCCGAATAATAACGCGCCAACTCTACGTATTCGCCTTTCGGGTAGGTCGTATAATACGTGTTGAAATATTGGGATGCTGTCTGGTAATCTTTTTGCCCGTAGTAACTTTGGGCCAACAGATAGAGGGATTCTTCCGCATTGGCAGTTCCTTTAAAAATCTGAACCAGTTCTTCCAGAAGCGTAGCCGATCGTGTATATTGTTTGGCATTGAAATATTTTTTGGCGTACGAATACTTCAATTCGGAGTCCGTACTCTTCAGGACCTTGTTGTACTCTCCACAGGAAGAGAACAGGATCATCATCATCCATGCACATATAATCTTTTTCATTTTCATATATTTGGGACGCAAAGTTAGTGCAACTTCGCTAATAAATAATACTCAAAACGTTAATAATTACAACTTATACAAGTCGTCGGCGGCAATCAGTTTTAATTTATTGGATTGTAAGACTTCCACACATTTTGAAATATCATCGGGACGAATGATGACGTGAGCCGAATCGCCTTGTGCAAAAGCATACATGTATTCAATGAAAATACCGGCCTCGGTAATAATATCCATCGCCTTACCTAAGGCTCCGGGTTGGTTGGGGCAGTACAGGCATACGACTTCTGTGATACTTACGGCATACAACTTTTCGCGAAGTACGCGAATGGCTTTATCCGTATCGGAAACAATGAGACGGAGTATCCCGAAATCCGAACTTTCGGACACGGTAAAGGCCGACATATTGATGCCGGCTTCTCCTAGCAGTTTCGCTACTTCCGTAAAACGGCCTTTCTTGTTTTCAAGGAAAATGGATAATTGTTTGATCAACATCGCGCTGTTTTTTAAATGATTAAACCAATTGACGATTATCTATGACATGTTTGGCTTTCCCTAGGCTGCGTTCCAGGCTGCGTGGTTCCACCAGTTTAACCTCCGGCTGAATACCGATTACACTTTGCATACGCAGGGTAATTTTCTTCTTCAGCGCCAAGAGTTTGTTTATCTCGTCGGAATAGTATTCCGGGCGAACTTCCACCCGTATCAGGAAGGTGTCCAGGTTATTCAGACGATCCACTTCAATAAGGTAATGGGGTTCAAATTCCGGCATTTCCAGGATGACGGATTCCACCTGCGAGGGGAATACATTCACGCCACGGATAATCAGCATATCGTCGCTACGTCCCAGTATGCGATCCATACGCACGGCGGTACGTCCGCACGGACATTTCTCGTAATGCAGAGCCGTCAGGTCGCGCGTACGATAACGAATCATGGGCATACCCTCTTTGGTGAGGGTGGTAAAGACCAGTTCACCCGTAACGCCGGGCGTTACGGGTTGCAGGGTCTGCGGATCGAGAATTTCCGGAAAGAAATGGTCTTCCCACAAATGCGTGCCGTGCTGACATTCACATTCGCAACCTACTCCGGGGCCGATAATCTCTGTCAGTCCGTATATGTCGTAGGCTTTGATTCCGAGCAACTCTTCGATTTCTTTGCGCATATTTTCCGTCCACGGCTCTGCTCCGAACATGCCGACCCGCAGTTTAAATTCTTCGCGTGGGAGACCGGATTCGCGGATGGTTTCTCCCAGGAATAAGGCATACGAGGGGGTACAGGCCAAGGCATTGGCTCCGAAGTCGTGCATCAATTGTATTTGTTTCTGCGTATTACCGCTGCTCATGGGGATGACGGTACCGCCGATCGTTTCCACACCGCCATGCAGACCAAGTCCGCCGGTAAACAATCCGTATCCGTAGGAAACCTGCACGGAATCGTTTCGTGTAACGCCTGCGGCATAGAGGCAACGGGCTACGGTTTCGTTCCATATCCCCAAGTCTTTTCGTGTGTATCCTACCACGATGGGCTTGCCTGTTGTTCCGGAGGATGCATGCAAACGAACAATTTCCGACATGGCTACGGCCATCAGTCCGAAGGGGTAGTTGTCTCTCAGATCCTGCTTCACAGTAAAGGGGAGTTTGCTTATATCCTCCACCGAGGCTATATCTCCGGGTGTAAGTCCTGTTTCCTGCATTCTTTTGCGATAAAAGGGAGTGTTGTGATAGGCGTATGCTACTATTCGTTTCAAGCGAATATCTTGCAGTTTACGCATCTCCTCGCGTTCCATGCACTCAATCGTTTCGTTCCAAATCATGGTTTTCAAATAAGTTTGACAGTTGCTACAATTCATAATAAAAACAGACGCAAGGTAAGCACTTTTTTTTACCGTCGATCCGGTCAGCCGGAAAAAACCCGGTACAGCTTTTGTAAAATGACAAAGGTTATACTCACCGGGTGAGTGCACCGTTCGTCAACTTACAAACGATGCACGCACCAGGTGAATTGGCCGTAAACCTTCGGTCCGGATGTTGTAGGCCCTGGCTCCGGTATTCTTTTGAGGGGGAGATCTCCTTGGGTAATAATCTAAAACAATTATTTGGTATTTACATCGGATATATTACTTTTGCATTGCATCTTGTAGATATAAAATATTTATAATGAAAGCTTTTACATATTTACCTTTTATCACCTATTTATCTTTTATCGCATGGCAGTTATGCAGGAAAACGTTGGATATATTTCGCAAATAGTGGGTTCCGTGGTGGATGTTTCGTATGAAACATCGAAACGTTCCGTTCCCGGAATCTATGATGCGCTCAAAATAACCCATCCCCACGGTAAGGAATTAATCGTTGAAGTCCAGCAGCATATAGGCCAAGACACCGTCCGGACTGTGGCCATGGACTCCACCGATGGTCTCTCACGGGGCATGAAGGTCGAAAACTTAGGCAGACCGGTGGCCATGCCCGTGGGCCGACAGGTAAAAGGACGGTTGCTTAATGTGATCGGAGATGCAATCGACGGCCTGCGACCGCTCAGCCACGAAGGCGCCAAGCCAATTCACCGCGATCCGCCCAAATTTGAAGACCTGGCTACCTCAACCGAAATCCTTTTTACCGGAATTAAAGTCGTCGACCTGCTGGCGCCTTATTTAAAAGGAGGTAAAATCGGTTTGTTCGGCGGCGCCGGAGTCGGAAAAACCGTGTTGATTATGGAATTGATCAACAACATCGCCAAAAAACACAACGGATTCTCCGTCTTTGCCGGAGTGGGAGAACGTACCCGCGAAGGCAATGACTTGTTGCGCGAAATGATCGAATCCGGGGTAATCCGTTACGGCGAAGACTTTAAGAAAAGCATGAAACAGGGTGGATGGGATTTGTCCAAGATTGATTACGAGGAATTGGAAAAGTCACAGGCCACCTTGGTTTTCGGACAAATGAACGAACCGCCCGGAGCACGCTCCTCGGTAGCCTTGTCGGGGTTGACGATTGCCGAAGCATTTCGCGACGAAAGCGGTGAAGGCAAACGCGATATTCTTTTCTTTATCGACAACATCTTCCGCTTTACGCAAGCAGGATCCGAAGTCTCCGCACTCCTGGGACGTATGCCCTCGGCCGTAGGCTATCAACCAACCTTGGCTACGGAAATGGGCGTCATGCAGGAAAGGATCACTTCCACGAAAAACGGCTCCATCACCTCGGTACAGGCCGTTTACGTACCGGCCGATGACCTGACCGATCCGGCTCCCGCCACAACCTTCGCATTCTTAGACGCCACGACGGTTTTGGATCGGAAAATTTCGGAACTCGGCATCTATCCTGCGGTCGATCCGCTGGCTTCGACCTCCCGTATCCTCGACCCCCATATTATCGGAGAGGCCCATTACCATACGGCCCAACGGGTGAAACAGTTGTTGCAACGTTATAAGGAACTGCAAGACATCATTGCCATTCTGGGCATGGAGGAACTCTCCGACGACGACAAACTGGTGGTGAACCGCGCCCGTCGCGTGCAACGTTTCCTGTCGCAACCCTTCTTTATGGCCGAAGCTTTCTCGGGAACACCGGGAGTCATGGTCCCGATAGAAGACGCCATTAAAGGGTTCAACCAGATTATGGACGGCGAAACGGACGATTTACCCGAACAGGCTTTCCTCAACGTAGGAACGATTGAAGACGTAAAAGCCAAAGCAGAGCAGATTAAAAAGTTGTGACCCTACCCCTACATTACCACAAACCCCTCAACAGCCATGCAATTAGAAATCCTTTCCCCTCAAAAAACAATCTATGCCGGAAGCGCCGAATCGGTAATCTTACCCGGATCGGATGGCCTGTTCACCATCCTGGACCGTCATGCCCCGATGATTTCCGCCCTGGAAAAAGGCACACTGAGGTACTGCGTGCAAGGGAAAGAAACGGAAATCAGCATCAACGGAGGAGTGGTAGAAACAAAGCACAACCAGGTGTCGGTTTGTGTAGAAACAGAAACGATATGACCTCCGCCAACCATAAATACATCCTTTACCTGGTATGCTTCAGCATCGTGCCGGTCATCACGCTGGCAGTCTTTGGAACATCCGTCTTTACGGACAAACGTCCCCTGATAGGAAGCGGCGCGGCCATCGCTTTTTTCTTTCTGTATGAAATCGTGGTCATGCGGATGATGAACCCCAAAAGCCCGGCCATTACGACGCCCGGCCGGTTCCTGAATCTCTTCATGGGACTGAAAGCGGTGAAAATACTTCTATCCTTGGTATGGATCACCCTTTATGCCGTTGCAATCAAGGTGGAGACAAAACGCTTCGCCTTGGTGTTTGCGGCGCTTTATTTGATTTATTTATTGTTTGAGACCCTTTACCTGACAAGAAATCGGAAATGAAGAATTGCCTCATGCGAAAAACTACGCTTCTTTTTCTTTTATTCCTCCTCCCGGCAGGAATGAAGGTTTACCCGGAAGAAATTCATCCGGAAGAAGAAAAGACGGAATGGGACGTCCGCGAATTGATCCTCGAACACGTAAGCGACGGATACGATTGGCATATCACCTCCTTCGGTCGCCGGGAGATCGCCATCCCGTTGCCGGTCATAGTAAAAGGTAAAGAGAGCGGCTGGCATGTATTTTCGTCGGCAAAATTTCACCACGGACACGATGCCTATCAAGGCTTTTCAATAGCAACAGAAGGCGCCTACAAAGGGAGAATCGTCGAATCCCTTCCTTCGGGCGAAGAAGTTCGCCCCTGGGATTTTTCCCTGACAAAAAATGCCGCCTCGCTTCTCATGAGCAGCCTTGTCCTGGTTATCCTGATACTCGCCTGCGCCAACTGGTACAAAAAACACTTGGGAAAACCGGAAAATGCTTCCCCCAAAGGATGGGTCGCTTTTGTGGAAATAGTGATCATGAGCATCGTCAACGACGTAATCAAACCCTGCATCGGAAAGAATTACAAACGTTATACCCCCTATCTGCTGACGATATTCTTCTTTATCATCATCAACAACCTCTTAGGCTTGGTGCCGGTATTTCTCGGAGGCGCCAATGTGACGGGAAACATTGCCGTCACTTGCGTATTGGCTTTATCAACGTTCGCAATCGTCAACATCTTCGGAACAAAGGCATACTGGAAAGAAATCTTCTGGCCCGATGTTCCCGTTTGGTTGAAAGCGCCTGTTCCCATTATGCCGGCCATCGAATTTTTAGGCATCTTCACAAAGCCTTTTGCATTGATGATACGTTTATTTGCCAGCATATTATCGGGTCATGCCTTGATACTGGGACTAACGTGCATGGTCTTTCTGACCGTGCGTTTGGGTGTCGCCATGAATGTGGGAATGTCTGTTTTTTCGGTCATTCTCATCATATTCAGCGATTTTGTAGAATTGCTGGTCGCCTATATTCAAGCCTACGTATTTACCATGTTATCGGCGGTATACATCGGCTTGTCGCAAGTTGAAGCGCATCCTGTTCCCAAACCCGGAAACAGACGCTGACGTATGATTATGTTTGGAAAAGAGAATTAAGAACAAAAAAAAACGAAGATTATGTTATTGACAATTTTATTGCAAGTAACCACAGGAACCGGTTTGGCCAAATTAGGCGCCGGTCTGGGCGCCGGTCTGGCAGTTATTGGAGCCGGTCTGGGGATCGGTAAAATCGGTGCGTCAGCCATGGAAGGCATGGCACGCCAACCGGAAGCAACCAACGATATTCGTATGAGCATGATTATCATTGCCGCTCTCATTGAAGTCAGTGCGCTGTTTGCCATTGTGGTTTGCGGATTCCTCTTATAAATAACTGCCCATGTCCTTGTTAACGCCGGACCCCGGACTAGTGTTCTGGATGCTCCTCTCCTTTGGGATTGTATTCCTTGTGCTTGCCAAATACGGTTTCCCGGTCATCGTAAAAATAGTGGATGAACGGAAAGCGTTTATCGACCGCTCCCTGGAAGCGGCCAAAGAAGCCAACGAACGCCTTGCCGGAATCAAAGAAGAAAGCGAACGGATTTTGGACCGTACGCGAAAGGAAGAAATCCGTATCCTGAAAGATGCCAACGAAATGCGAAACAAGATTATCGGCCAGGCCAGGGAAGAAGCCACAATCGAAGCCGCCAGGCTAATGGCCGAAGCGAAAGCCGCCATTCAAAAAGAGAAAGAAACGGCCGTTCGCGACATCCGGAACCAGCTAACGGCACGGTCCATTGATATGGCGGAAAAAATCCTCCGGAGAAATTTGGAGAACCGGGTCGCCCAACGGGAATGGGTCGATAAACTGATTGAAGAAGCACAGAAAAATTAAGAAAACATGAACCAGGGAACCATTTCCACACGCTATGCCAAAGCGATGTTCCAATACGCCTTGGCCCGGGGCGAAGAAGAACACCTCCGCCGGGAGATGCAGACGTTGTCCGAACAATTTACGGCTTTGCCCCTTATGGAGAAAGTCCTGGAAGACCCCACCGTTTCTCCCCTTGAGAAGATCCGCATCTTGCATACCTCCGTCGGCCAAACGCCCAGCGAGGCTTTCCGCCAATCGGTTCGCTTAGTGATAGAAAACAAACGGGAGCGCTACCTGAGACGCATCGCTTGGGTATACGATACCCTGTGCCGGAAAGAAAAAAACAAGCTCCTCGTCAAACTCACTACGGCACAACCCACCGACCCTGATCTGCAAGAAGCGCTTGTCGGGCTTATCGTCAAAGACCGGGATCAAGCGGTGGATTTTACGGCAATCACCGATGAAAACCTCATCGGGGGATTTATCCTCGAGTTGGAAGACGCCCGTTTGGACGCAAGCGTAAAAAACCAGTTGAACCGCCTCCGGGTGGAATTAATCAGGAATTAGAAATCAGAAAATATAAATCGCATTATGCCAGATATAAAAGCAAGTGAAGTTTCGGAAATCCTACGGATGCAACTCGAAGGCATCGACACCCGTGTGAGGTTTGAAGAAGTGGGCAGGGTGCTTCAGGTAAGCGACGGCGTGGTCCGTATTTTTGGTTTGGCACATGCCGAATCCGGAGAACTTCTTCAATTTGAGAACGGCGAGATGGGCGTTGTAATGAATCTGGAAGAAGACAATGTCGGGGCCGTATTGTTGGGCCATACCGACCGGATCAAAGAAGGCGATATTGTAAAACGTACCGATCGCATTGCCTCCATTCGCGTTGGGGAAGGTCTGCTGGGACGGGTTGTCAATCCCTTGGGGCAACCCATTGACGGCAAAGGCTCCATCAACGGACCGCTCCTTGAGATGCCCCTGGAACGCAAAGCCCCCGGCGTGATTTTCCGCCAACCGGTCAACGAGCCGCTGCAAACCGGCATCCTGGCCATCGACGCCATGATTCCCATCGGTCGCGGACAACGCGAATTGATCATCGGCGACCGGCAAACGGGAAAGACCTCCCTCGCCATCGACACCATCCTCAACCAGCGGGAAAACTACTTAGCCGGAAAACCCGTCTATTGCATCTACGTTGCCATTGGGCAGAAAGGCTCCACGATTGCCCACATTGTCAACACCTTGCGCGAGCAAGGGGCGCTTTCGTACACCCTTGTGGTTGCTGCTTTGGCTTCCGATCCGGCGGCTTTGCGCCTTTACGCCCCTTTTGCCGGGGCTGCCATCGGGGAATTTTTCCGCGATACGGGCCGTGCGGCTTTGGTTATTTACGACGATTTGTCCAAGCAAGCCGTTTCCTACCGCGAGGTGTCACTCATCCTGCGTCGTCCTTCGGGGCGCGAGGCCTATCCGGGCGATATTTTCTACCTCCACTCCCGTTTGCTGGAACGCGCCGCCAGGATCATCAACAACGACGAAATAGCCGCCCAAATGAACGACCTGCCCGACAACCTCAAACCCTTTGTCAAAGGAGGCGGGTCGCTTACGGCATTGCCGATTATCGAAACGCAGGCCGGCGATATTTCCGCCTACATCCCTACCAACGTGATTTCCATTACCGACGGGCAGATTTTCCTCGAAACGAACCTGTTCAATGCCGGTATCCGTCCGGCCGTCAATGTGGGTATTTCCGTGTCGAGGGTAGGGGGGAACGCCCAGATCAAGTCCATGAAACAAATGGCCGGCACCTTGAAAACCGACCAGGCGCAATACCGCGAGCTGGAAGCTTTCACCAAATTTGGCGGCGATATGGACCTCGTCACCCGGATGATTTTGGATAAGGGTAAGAAAAATGCCGCCCTGCTCATCCAGCCCCAGTACCATCCCTTGCCCGTGGAGAAGGAAATTGCGCTGATCTGCGTCGGCACCAAAGGCTTGCTGTACGATGTCCCGGTGGAAAAGGTCCGCGAATTTGCCGAAGAATTTCTTGAAGTGTTGGAAATAAAATACCGCAAAGAGGTGTTGGACGAACTCAAACGCGGCCTATTCGGCGAAGAAACGGAGCGCTTACTTGTTCAAACCGCAACGGAATTAGCCCAAGGATATAAGTAAAAACATGGCCTCATTGAAAGAAATAAAGGGACGCATTGCTTCGGTTCGATCGACGCAGAAGATTACGGAAGCCATGAAGCTGGTGGCATCGGCCAAACTGCGTAAGATACAGTACCAAACCGAACGCTTTTTGCCCTACGAAAACCGCTTGGGCGGGATCTTGCATCCGTTGTTCTGTGCGGCTTCGGAAGGGTTTCATTCGCCTTTTGCGGAGGTGCGCGAGGCGAAACGGATCGCCCTCGTTGTCTTTTCGTCCAATACCGGATTGTGCGGCGCTTTCAATTCCAACATCCTCCGCCTGTTGTGGGAGGTAGTGGACAAATGCCGGACGTCGATCGAGGAAATCCTCGTCTTCCCGATAGGAAAAAAGGCGGAAGACGCGGTGCGGAAAAGCCCTATCCCGCTTGCAATGCAAGGAAGCTACACCTCCTTGATAGACAAACCCGATTTTGAAGGAGCCAAGGAAATCGCCAACCGCCTGACGGCCGATTTCCTCGCCGGCAAAATCGACCGGATCGAATTGATTTACAACCATTTCAAAAGCATGGCGGTTCAGTTGCCTGTGAAGGAGAGCTTCCTGCCGTTTGCCCTGCCCGACCGGCCCAGGGGGAGCCACTCCCCGACGGATTACCTCATCGAACCGGATAGGGAAACCCTGCTAAATGCATTAATTCCCAACCTTCTGCGAAGCAAACTATACGCCATTCTCCTGGATTCGACGGCGGCAGAACAGGCCGCGCGAACCGTGGCCATGCAGATTGCCACAGACAACGTGGACGAAATCCTGGAGGATCTAACCCTGCGCTACAACAAACAACGCCAGCAGGCCATCAGCAACGAAATCCTGGATATTATCGGCGGCTCGGAAGCCTTGAACAGATAAGCCAATCGGACTTCGCATCGCCCGTTGCGGTTTCCGGCAAGTTTGCCACCTTCCCAACAACCCCAACCGAGGCCTTTGTTTCCCGAAAAGAACAGAAAAAAACCTGTGTCGCACCCTCCGGCACGGGTTTTTTTCTTTGGAAACCCACATGGGAAGATTCCTTAATATTAGTCATTTTTTACATTTCGAGGCTGAAAATGTAACCGCTTAGCTGTCAGCGATAAATTTACCTCACTCGAAAGAAAATTTCTCCGTACGGAAAAATTTATCTCTCCGTACGGAAAAATAAATTTC
>JAITKB010000037.1 GCA_031278605.1 Tannerellaceae bacterium | reverse complement strand
TATTCTTCTCCAAAATAATGCAACAGTACTTTTCTGCGACAAAGTGCTGTTTCTGCATATGCAGCCGTCTCTAATAATAGCTGTTTCCCTATTTCTTGCTCTGCAACCGGTTTGCCTTGCATAAACTTTTCTAACTTTTGCAGGTCTTTATAGGCGTAAAAGGCAACACATTGTCCTTCACCTCCATCCCGTCCGGCACGCCCGGTTTCCTGGTAATAACCCTCTAGACTTTTCGGTATGTCATAATGGATTACATAGCGAACATCCGGTTTGTCTATCCCCATTCCAAAAGCAATCGTGGCAACAATCACATCCGATTGTTCCATCAGAAAAGCATCCTGATTTGCGGTTCGTTGCTGAGAATCCATTCCGGCATGATACGACAACGCCTTGATGCCATTCGCTTTTAATATATCTGAAAATTCTTCTACTTTTCGTCGGCTCAAACAATAAATGATACCCGACTTGCCTTCATGCGTTTTGATATACTTGATGATTTCTTTATCTACATCTGCTCCCTTTTGCCTGATCTCATAATAAAAATTCGATCGATTGAAAGACGACTTGAACACCATGGCATCTATCATTGCCAGATTCTTCTGAATATCATGCTGTACTTTAGGCGTAGCCGTGGCCGTTAAAGCGATTAGCGGACGTTTGCCTATTTCATTTATTATCGGACGAATGCGGCGGTATTCCGGACGGAAATCATGCCCCCATTCCGATATACAATGTGCTTCATCAACAGCATAAAACGAGATCTTTATCTGCTGTAAAAAGTCCACATTCTCTTCTTTCGTAAGAGACTCAGGAGCTACATATAAAAGTTTGGTGCGACCTGACAAAAGATCTTCTTTCACTTGGTCTATCGCTGACTTATTTAAAGAAGAATTAAGGAAATGAGCTATTCCATCTTCTTCACTAAATGTACGCATGGCATCCACTTGATTCTTCATCAGTGCAATAAGGGGAGAAATAACAATCGCAGTTCCTTCCATCATAAGGGAAGGCAATTGATAACACAACGATTTTCCACCTCCTGTAGGCATTAAGACAAAAGTATCGTTTCCTGCCAATACATTCTCAATTATTGCTTTCTGATTTCCTTTAAAGGTGTCAAAACCAAAATGTATTTTCAGTCTTTCAGTAAGAAGATCCTTTTTTGCCATACATACAAGGATTAAGCCGGTCTTTATGCAATCTGTAAGAAATTAGTATCTGATTTTTCAAATTTTTCTTTTGCATACATCAATGTGACATGCAATTCTTTTTTCTTTTCAGAAGGCATACTATACATAGCGTCCATCATAATGGCTTCTACAATAGAACGCAACCCACGGGCCCCCAACTTAAATTCCAATGCTTTATCTACCATGAACTCATAGACTTCTTCATCAAAGAAAAGTCTAACATTATCCATTTCAAACAATTTGATATATTGTTTAATAATCGAGTTTTTCGGCTCGGTAAGAATGTTACGAAGCGCATTTCTATCCAACGGTTCCAAATGAGTTAGAACAGGAAGGCGACCAATAATTTCTGGAATAAGTCCATAAGCTTTTAAATCGGTAGGTGTAAGATATTTCAGCATATTATCAGTATCCAAGTGACTCGTTTTTTTTCCTGCCATGTATCCTATCACACGGGTATTCAAGCGTTGGGCAATTTTTTTTTCGATGCCGTCGAACGCTCCCCCGCAAATGAACAAAATATTTTTGGTGTTTACAGCTATCATTTTCTGTTCGGGATGTTTACGCCCCCCCTGAGGGGGTACATTCACTATCGAACCTTCCAATAGTTTCAACAAACCCTGCTGAACACCTTCTCCACTTACGTCACGGGTAATGGAAGGTGTATCGCTTTTTCTTGCTATTTTGTCTATCTCATCGATAAAAACAATGCCACGCTGGGCTGTATCAACATGATAGTCAGCCGCTTGGAGTAGTCGAGTCAGAATACTTTCAATATCTTCACCTACATAACCCGCTTCCGTTAAAACCGTAGCATCTACAATGGCAAAAGGCACATGTAATAATTTGGCTATCGTACGTGCCAATAATGTCTTTCCCGTACCGGTAGCGCCAACTATAAGGATATTCGACTTTTCTATTTCTACATCATCGGATGTCACTGTCTGTAACAAGCGCTTATAATGATTATATACAGCAACAGACAGATAACGTTTAGCTTCGTTCTGCCCGATTACATATTGGTCGAGAAAGTTCTTTATATCTTCAGGTTTAGGGAGTTCAAGTCGATTCAAGCCGGAGGTTTTTTTGGCACTCTTTCCTTGCTCTACTACAATTTCATAAGCTTGTACGGCACATGCATCACAAATAGCACCCGAAATACCACTGATAAGTATATTAACCTCCCGACTATGTCTTCCACATAATGTACAAATATCTCCTGTTTTGGCCATATTATAGGATTATCTTTTATTCTCTATCTATTATTTATGCATTAAAATCTCATCAATCATTCCATAATCTTTAGCTTCCTCTGCATTCATCCAGAAATCCCTATCCCCGTCTTTTTCAACCTTTTCACAGGGCTGGCCGGAGTGTTCCGATATAATTGTATAGATTTCTTTTTTTATCTTTATTATTTCACGGGCTACGATTTCAATATCGGAGGCCTGACCTTGTGTTCCTCCCAGCGGCTGGTGTATCATCACACGCGAGTGTTTCAAAGCGAATCTTTTTCCTTTCGCCCCGGCTACCAATAACAGAGAAGCCATTGACGCTGCTATACCTGTACATATAGTAGACACTTCGCTTCCGATATAATGCATTGTATCATAAACGCCATATCCCGCATAAACCGAACCGCCCGGTGAGTTGATATAAACAGAGATGTCTTTCCCGGGATCACTGGAATCCAAAAACAACAACTGTGCCTGAATAATGTTGGCCACCTGATCATCAATGGCTGTACCCAGAAAAATAATGCGATCCATCATTAAACGCGAAAAAACATCCATCGCTTGTACATTCAATTGACGTTCTTCAAGAATATACGGAGTGAGACTGCTGCTTATATGCATATAGCCATCTAACGCATTACTATTCAGGCCTACATGCTTTATTGCATATTTTCTAAAATCTTCCATTGCATAAATTATCTAATTAGTTTACCGTAAAGACACAAACAAAGAACTATCCTTTATTTTCTCAACGGATAGCAAAGTTATAAATAAAATTTTGAAAGGAACAAGCAATCTATAATCGGCTAATACTTTTTTACTGCGCCGATTGCGCCGGTTCTTCCGCTTGCACAAGTTCTAAAAATTCATTCGGAGTAACATGTTGTATGTCTAAAGTAATCACACCTTTCAGCCAATCCATAAATTTATTTTCCATCGCTTGAGTGATTATATTTCTCATAGTAGTTTCGTCTTTCTGGAAATTCTTCATGTATTCCAACACAAGGTCGTCATTAACGGAATACATGCCGTGTCGGACAAGGTTGGCTTTTACAATTCTTCTGGTGACCTCAAAGATATCTTCGTTCTCTACTTTTATTTCATTCTTTTCTATAAAAGAATCCCTTATCAGTTGAAATTTCAAGGTTTCCGCTATTTTCGGGTATTCTTCTTCTATATTATCTTCCGTGACCAAAGGGGGTTCGTCTCGCTCCAGCAGCCAGCGCTTCAGGATATCATCGGCAAAAACAACATTGATAGCCTTGGATAACAACAGGGTGCGAATATCGGAAAGGAAGCGGGAGTCACTCCGGGGGGCATATTGTTCACTTATGAATTCTCTTACTTTCTTCCTGAAGGTATTTTCGTCCGATACAACATTTTCACCCAAAACACGGTCAAACAATTCTCGGTCCAGTGCAGCTGCTTTATAACGGGTGATTTCTTCTATCTCAAAACTGCAATCTGCGGTAAAGGCTGCTGCGTCGGCTTTTTCAACCTTTAGAAAAATAGAGATCTTATCCTCTTCGCCGGCATAAGCCTTGCGTGGATTGAATACCAGAACAGAACCTTTTTTTGCCCCGATAAACTTGTGCTTTTCTTCTTCGTCCCTGATGTATTGAGGTATCACAACAGTTTCAGTCACAACAAGCCCACCTTCTTTGGGTATACCATTTTCCAATTCGTGCACAATACCATTCACCACATCTTTTTCCTCTACATCTTCGGCATTGAACTCGTACGTTCCAAAGGTATTTTGATATAATTTTATTTGTTCATCGATCATGCTATCGTCTATCTCAACCTGATAGTAAGTCAGTTTGTCGTCTTTCGTCAATTCCACATGAATGTCGGGAGACAAGGCGAGGTCAAAATAAAATTCAAAATCCCCTTCCCCATCAAAAGAAATTTCTTTTTGTTCGGTTTTATTCGGTAAAGGCTCTCCCACTATATCTAACTT
This sequence comes from Tannerellaceae bacterium, assembly GCA_031278605.1. Lineage (GTDB taxonomy): Bacteria > Bacteroidota > Bacteroidia > Bacteroidales > Tannerellaceae > DFXE01. Next base: position 5,611 of record JAITKB010000037.1, on the reverse strand, counting down.
GTGCTCTTGGATATATTTAAACAGATTATCGGAAACAAGTTTGTTGATTTCTTCCACCAACACGTGCTTGCCGTAAATTTTATTTATCATCCCCTTGGGTGCCATTCCCTTGCGGAAACCGGGGAGATCTACCTTCCGTCGATAATCGCGCAAACCCGCTTCTACCTGCTCGATGTAATCCTCTTTTATTACTTGTATTTTCAGAATACCGCTCACAGCATCCCGGTTACTGAAGGATATATTCATTTTAAATGATTTAAATAATTATTGTCGTCCTTGAATTTTAGCGGGCAAATTTAAGTCTATTCTTTTAATATCGCAAATCGCATAGTAAAAAAAGCAATAGGGGCGGATAGGATTTTCTGTCGTATCCGTAGATAAATAACAAACGCTGTGATACGGTTTTTTTTATCATTGAGTGCGATATTGCCTAATAATGTATATTTTTGTGCCTTATAGAAATATAGATATGTAAATCTCTAAATTTATTTGAATGAAGAAAATACTTTTTCCCCTACTGTTTGTTGCCAGCTTTTTGTCTTGCGAAGGCCCGATGGGTCCCCCGGGAGAAACAGGAATAGAAACCCAATGGTGGTCTCATCTTTACACTGTAGCTTCGAATGATTGGATATTGATGGGCAACGGTGAAGGCGATCCCAATTCCTATTACCAATATGTCTACGAAGAACCAACGCTTACCGAGTTTATTTATCGGGAAGGTGTTGTGCTTGGTTACCAGGTGGTCAACTACGGGACAAGCGACGAGTTGCTGCGCCCCTTGCCGGACACTTGGGCTATTGCCGAAAATAATAAATACTGGAGCGAATCCATTACCTTCGACTATATGCCGGGATCGGTAGCGTTTTATGTTGGTTACAGCGATTTCGCCACATTCATACGACCCGGTACAATGACTTTTAAACTTACGATGATTTGGTAATTCCTATGCAGACACAGAACCTGATTTTTGACATGGTGGCCAAAACCCTTCACGGGTTGGAAGAGATATTGGCCGAAGAATTACTTGCCATAGGGGCGAAAGATATACAAATCGGCCGGCGTATGGTCTCTTTTACGGGAGACATCGAAATGCTCTATAAAACGAATTTTCATTGCCGGACGGCCTTGCGCATACTCAAACCCATCGGCCGCTTCAAGGCAAAAGATGCCGATACGGTCTACCGGAAAGCCAAAGAAGTGAAATGGGAGGATTATATTTCTTCGGACAAGACTTTCGCCATCGACTCGGTTGTATATTCCGAGGACTTCAATCACTCCAAGTTTGTGGCATACAAAACCAAAGACGCCATTGTAGATTATTTCACGGAGAAATACGGAGAACGCCCTTCCGTGCGGGTGAACAATCCAGATTTGTATATCCATATCCATATTTCGCACAATGACTGCACGCTTTCTATCGACAGTTCCGGGGAAAGCCTTCATAAGCGGGGTTATCGCCTGGAGCAAACGGAAGCTCCGCTGAACGAAGTATTGGCGGCAGGCATGATATTGAAAACGGGCTGGCGAGGCGAATCACACTTTGTAGACCCGATGTGCGGGTCGGGCACGTTGCTGATTGAGGCCGCCATGATTGCACTCAATATTCCTCCCGGAATTTACCGCAAGGAGTTTGCCTTTGAGAAATGGGTGGACTTTGACGCCGAACTTTTTGAACGCATCTACAACGACGACAGCAACGAACGGGCTTTTACTTTCAAATGCTACGGAAGCGACATATCGCCCATAGCCATCGGTATGGCGGAGAAAAATATCCGTAACGCCGGACTGATGAAGTACGTCGAACTGAAGGTTTTGCCTTTCCAGCAGTACGGCCAAGCGCCCAGGCCGGGTATTATGGTGACGAATCCCCCCTACGGGGAACGTATTTCTTCGCATAACCTGGGGGAACTTTACTCCATGATAGGCGAACGCATGAAACACCTGTTTGCCGGATACAAGGTATGGATCATCAGCCATAAGGAAGAGTGTTTTGAGAAGATATCCCTGCGGCCCAGCGAGAAGGTCGAACTGATGAACGGATCTTTAGCCTGCGAATACCGGTGCTACGAAATGTTTGAAGGAACCAATAAAGACTACAAAAAAGCCCTCCATTACGCCGACGACCCCGGCGCCGACCCGAACCGGGAGAACCCTTCCGAGGGGCGACCGCCCCAAAAACCCGTTAGTATGAAGAAGAAACGCTCCGATAAGGAATAACGCATATCCCCATTCATGAACCTACTGATCTTAGGCTCCGGGGGACGGGAGCACGCTCTGGCATGGAAGATAAGGCAGAGCCCGAAAGTAAACAAGTTGTTTATCGCGCCCGGCAATGCCGGGACAGCTCGGGAGGGCGTCAACGTAAACCTGGATATAACCGACTTTGCCTCCTTGAAGAACTTTGCCCTGGCAAACGATATCCGAATGGTGATACCGGGTCCGGAAGCGCCCCTGATGGCAGGGGTTTACGATTTTTTCAGGAACGACCCCCTCTTGGGGCATATCCCCGTGATCGGTCCCGGCCGGCAAGGTGCGCGTCTGGAAGGGAGCAAAGACTTTGCCAAGGCATTTATGCAACGCCACCGGATTCCCACGGCCCGTTACCGGAGCATTACGGGGGCGAACCTGGAGGAAGGCTTCCGGTTCCTCGACGCCCTCGACGCCCCCTACGTGCTGAAGGCCGACGGACCGGCTGCGGGAAAGGGCGTGGTGATCCTCGACCAAAAGGAGGAAGCCCGGAAGGAACTCTCCGGGATACTCGGCGGGAAATTCGGCGAAGCGGGGAAAACCGTTGTTATCGAGGAATTCCTCCACGGGGCGGAATGTTCCGTTTTTGTGCTTACCGATGGGAACAGCTACCGAATCCTGCCCGTGGCCAAAGACTATAAACGCATCGGCCAAGGCAATACGGGCCTCAATACCGGGGGGATGGGGGCTGTCTCGCCAGTGCCTTTTGCCGACAGGTCTTTTATGGAGAAGGTGCAAACGCGCATCATCCACCCCACCCTGGAGGGACTCAAGGCCGAGGGCGTCGACTACAAGGGTTTTATTTTTCTGGGGCTTATCAACGTATCGGGCGAACCCTTGGTGATTGAATACAACTGCCGGCTGGGCGATCCGGAGACGGAAGTGGTGTTGCTCCGTTTGCAAAACGACCTGGTGGATTTGTTCGGGGGCGTAGCTTCCGGCCGCCTGCATGAACACGTTTTGGAGGAAGATCCCCGTAGCGCCGCAACGGTGATGCTCGTGAGCGGGGGGTATCCCAAGGCCTACGAAACGGGGCTTCCCATCACCGGCCTCGCCGCCGAGCACGCTGCAGAAACGATGGTTTTCCATGCCGGCACACGCTGTCGGGGGGAGGCTGTCCTCACCGACGGGGGGCGCGTACTGACTGTCAGTTCCTACGGGGCAAGCCTCCAAGAGGCCTTGGAACGCAGTTACCGCAGAATTTCCACCCTGGACTTCCGGGGGATGTATTTCCGCCGCGATATTGGCGCCGACCTGTCTGATGAAAGGTAAAACCTTCCGTTACGACGAGAAGGAGTACAGCCTCGACACGCCTTTCAATTACCTTCTTTTGCTGGGTGTTTCCTTTTTCTTTTGGGCCAACGGCTACGTCTCCTCCATCGGGTACCCGATAGCCGGCGATTCTCCGGCGACTCCTTTGTGGAACCTGGTTTGTAGGATGTTGCCCAATAAAACCGTCACCTACCTTGCGGGGGTATGCTTGACCGTCGGCGGCGCTTTTCTGATCTACCGGACGAACTACCTGCTTTTGCTTATCCGCGAGAAAACCCTCCTGCCTTTGCTGCTGTACCTGCTGCTTATCAGCACCAACCCCGATTTTTTCCCTTTGAAATCCACCTCGCTGGGGATTTTCTGCCTCACCCTGGCGTTTTACCGGCTGCTCACCTCGTACCACAAGGCCGAGGGGGCGGTACAAAAAATCTTCCATGCGGCCTTTTTCCTCGGCACGGGCAGTTTGTTGTGGGTGCACCTTCTTTGGTTTCTGCCTGTTTTCTGGTTGGGGATGTATCATTTTAAGATTCTGACCTTGCGTACGTTTCTGTCTTCGTTGCTCGGCGTGGGGGTTGTTTACTGGTTTCTGTTGGGTTGGTGTGTGTGGCGTCACGATTACGATTGGTTTCGTCTTGCGTTTGCCTGGCTGGGGGATGTGACCTGGCCCGAGATGGACAGCCGTTCGTTTCCCGGGGGTTGGCTCCGGATTCTCCTCCTTGTTTTCTTCACGGCGGCGTCCATCCTCCATATTCTTTTGCATGAGTACGACGAGAGTTTGCGTACGCGTAAGTTTTTGTTTTTTCTTATTTTGCTTACGGTGGTTTCGTTTGGTCTTTTCCTGATGTACCGTCATTCGTCCGAGGAATTTCTCGGCATCATTTGTATGCCGGTTTCTCTTTTGCTGTCACATTTTTTCACGGTGCAGAAGGGGAAGCGGAAGCTTCGGTGGTATTATCTGTTCGTATTCCTTTTCATTTTCTTTTCCTTGCTGCGCATCCCGTGGATTTCCTGATCGAATACGGCTATATCGGCGTTTTCATTGCTTCTTTTCTGGCGGCCACGATTTTGCCGTTTGCCAGCGAGGTGGTGCTTACGGGTGTTTTGTGGGCGGGCGCCTCGTATGTTCCCTGCCTGGTGGCGGCTTCTTTGGGGAATTCGCTTGGGGGCATGACCTGTTATTGGATTGGGATGTTGGGCAAGACGGCCTGGATCGAAACGTATCTAAGGCTCAATCCCGCCAAGCTGCACCGGATACAGCAATGGGTCAAGGGCCGGGGCGCCTGGTCGGCTTTCTTTGTTTTCCTTCCCGGCGTGGGCGACTTTATTGCGGTGGCCTTGGGCTTCCTTCGTGCCAACGCCTGGATTGTCGCCCTTAGCATGACCGCCGGCAAAACCCTCCGTTACTGGGTCTGGATGGAATTCTTCTTTGCGATTAGCGGTTAGTTTTTTTTCTTCTCCCTGGGGCTTTTGCCGGAGTGGGACGTAGCTTTCGGCGGTTTTCGAAGGAGTTTCACGAGGAAGGGGGGGAAGAGAAAATCCCCGGAAAACCAGCCGATATGCATTAATCACTAACCACTAATCACTAAAACAAAGGAGTAAGCGTAAAGGTAAATTCATAATCGCCGTAGGGCAGGCGGTAGGTTTCCAGGGGCAAGGCTCCCCAGCTGTTGACGCAGCCCAAACCGGCCTGTACTTTGTCGATGCAGAAGTTGGTGTAATTCACCGGCTGGACTTCCGGGGAATGTCGTTGCCTCTTGTGGAGTCCGTCGTCCAGGGAGGCTATGCTGTAATTCAGCGCAGAGGCGGAAAAGGGAGCCTCGGCCACAAATTCCAAACCATTGCCGGCGGCGTTGAGCAGTCGCCAAAAACGAATGTCTGTTTTCGTTCCGTTCTCCTGGGGGCGGATGTAGGGATAGAACTGCTCGGCAACCGTTTGGCGGTAACGCCCCAGGCGGGCGGCATGATTCCGGTCGGCGTAGTTTTCCGTGGGGCCTCGTCCGTAGTAATCCACGCGGTTGTATTCCAAGGGCATCGGCAGTTGCATGCCGAAGCGGAAGAGGTTGGAGACTGTGGCTGAGGGGTCGGCGGTCAG
>JAITKB010000033.1 GCA_031278605.1 Tannerellaceae bacterium | reverse complement strand
TTAATCCGAAAGGCTTAGATGGTTTGTTGAAAGACTTCATAGTACTTTTCTTTGTTGGTAAATAGGTGAATATATAAAATTTCAACAAAGATAACAGCAGTTTTGACATTTAACCATCTCTCCTGCATTTTTAACTATAATTCTCTAAAAGCCTTCGGGCGGTGTGAAAGATGTATTTGGCCGAGAGTTTACTCAACAGCAGGAAAAGCAAGCGGTTGCCAAGCTAATCCCAATATGTAAAATGTACATTTTTTCTTCGCAGGAGTCAAACAAAGCATGTGGAAAACTTTAGTTGATTATATTTGTGTTCGTTATAACGAATATGACATGAACAAATTGAAAATCTTTTTTATGATACTGACTTGCGCCTTCATTTCCTGTGCAAACAAAAACACACACGAAGGGGCAGAAAGAAAAGAACAGGTTCCGGCCATTGCTCAGGCGCCTGATTTCAATGCCGACACTGCTTACTTGTACGTGGAAAAGCAGGTGAGCTTTGGCCCCAGAGTCCCCAACTCGCCGGCACACAAAGCCTGTGGCGATTATCTGATTGACGAACTGAAGCGTTTCGGCGCACAACTCCACGTACAGGAGATGACGCTCACCGCCTACAATGGCGACCGCCTGCAATCACGCAATATCATCGGCTCGTATAATACGGCCAACCCCAAACGCATCCTCCTCTTCGCACACTGGGATTCGCGTCCGTATGCCGACCACGACACCGATCCGACCACACAACGCATACCCATCGACGGAGCCGACGACGGGGCCAGCGGCGTAGCCGTCTTACTCGAAATAGCCCGCCAAACAGGACTCCGAGCGCCCGAATGCGGAATTGATATTATCTTCTTCGATGCCGAAGATTACGGAACGCCGGCTTTCGATAAAGGCAATTACGGTAACGATACTTGGTGTCTTGGTTCGCAGTTCTGGGCGAAAAATCCACATACTCCCAATTACAAGGCCACGTATGGCATCCTGCTCGACATGGTGGGAGCGAAAAATGCGACCTTCTTCAAAGAAGATTTGTCCGTCCGGAGAGCTTCTTTTCTCGTAGAAAAAGTATGGAACACGGCCCGCGACTTAGGTTACGGCAAGTATTTCATCCAGGCCAGGGGAGGATCCCTCATTGACGATCATCAGTACGTCATCGCCGGACGCAATATTCCTTGCATTGACATCATCAACTACGATATGGAAAATACACATGGATTCGCCGACTACTGGCATACGCACAACGACACAATGGAAAATATCAGTCGGGAGACGCTAAAAGCCGTCGGACAAACCGTGCTGGAAGTTATCTACAAACCCTAAAACATTCAAGAATATGAATCAAACGATTAACGAAATACAGGATGCGGTTATCGAAGAATTTTCCGCCCTCCCGGACTGGATGGACCGCTATGCCCTGCTGATAGAATTAGGGAATTCGCTCCCTCCTCTCAACGAACAACACAAAACCACTAATAATCTGATAGAAGGTTGCCAGAGCCGGGTATGGCTACACGCCGCTGTCACCGACGGGAAAGTTTATTTCCAAGCTGAAAGCGACGCTGTCATTGTCAAAGGAATCGTATCACTACTAATACGGATCCTCTCCGGACATACGCCGGCAGAGATATTACAGGCCGACCTCTATTTTATTAGAAAAATAGGATTAAGAGAGCACCTCTCCCCTACCCGCTCCAACGGTTTGCTCGCTATGGTGAAGCAAATACGCATGTATGCCCTGGCTTTTAACCTCACACATCTAAATTCTTTAAATCGTTGAATACTTCCGTATGATCGGCAGGTTGCTCTTCGAGTTTCTGGAAAAAGTTTTTTACAAAAAGTGTTTTCTTCTCGTCGAATGGGTCATTTTTGGAGTGGAAACTATTGTATATCCCACGTATATAGTTAAGATGCAATTCGTCGAACAGCACCTGCTTCAATACGGGAATCTGTTCGATATCGACATCGTAGAAAAAACTCAGCTTATCCATGCCAAGGTATGTCAAGTCCTCGGCAGACAAGTGCAGACGTTCGTAGAGGATACGTCCTTCGGGTACGCTGTGGCTGAGCAGTGGAAGGAGGGTAAGCACAAGTAGATTGTCTCCGTCTATCGTAAAGACGAAATAGCCGATCGTATTATCTCTACCGCTGGAGGGTGCGATGCAGGCAATCAGTTGCATTCCCCCGGGAGCACGTACTACGCTCTGCGTCATCATAAGTGAAAGAACGAAAAACTGATTTCTCATTATGGGATCAAACGTGTCGATACGTTCCTTGAAGCGATGGATGGCGTGCGACTGTATGTAGATATTCAGTTGTCGGTCATGTTTTATGTTCGGGAAGATTTTGCTCATCGCAATGGTGGCGCCTGCATAGGGTATGTCCATGTATTGGCCGGTAGCCACACGGAAAGCCGTGCGCTCCCTGTTGTGATACTTAAAACGCAACGACTGACATTCATGCGTCGTGATGCGCACAATCGGTTGAAGAGAGGGCTTATGGATGGATGGTATACACTTGTCCATGCAATGCCCATAGATACGAAAGTTCGGCTGTGAGAGCATCGTCAGCGAAATTTTGATGTGAGCGGCGATCATCTCCTGCGCCTGTGCGAAAAGACTCTTCTCCTTGAAGGCCTTGTTCAAACGATCGGCCACTTCACGCTGTAAGGGCGACAACTTATTTACAAATGAATCTACGGAAAATACCATCTCCAACGTTTGTCCAACGGTAGCTATATCCATCCAGCTTACGCCCGCTTCTTTGTCAAATTGTCTCCATTTCAGATACGCAATCAATTCATCCTGTACGTAACGGATATATTGTCTCGGCACCCTGTGTCCGGACATGGCCTGGATGCGGGGAGGTATTACCTGAATACGAAACATATCTTGTCGCTGACGTTTGGTAAACGTATCGAATACCGAGGGGTCTTCACCCATTGTCCGGAAGATGCGCCGCGCCGTTGCATAACATGCATCCAAATAGGTCTTGGTATATTTTACCGAAACGGTACTGTTCCAATGCGGTGTCTGGGTTTTCTTTCTTTTTTTGTTCGTTGCCATTTTTCTGAAAATTAAACATTCGCACAAAAATACACTTAAACACGCTAATCGACAAACCGTATCCCATACATCCTGTACAGAACAAGCACGCCCGACCGGAGAGGGACGCAAAACATTGTGCTTGCCGACTCCCGTCCGGATTCCGGAAAGTTCGGTGCACCACGTGATCTGAGCCGTCCGGAAAACAGGAACCATGGAATGACGTCGTGAATTATTGCCTTGCTCTGTGGATTTCCCCGACTGCCATCAAATGAATAGGAAAACCAACGCAAAGGGAGCATAAATAATAACAGAACATCAAGTCATGTCCACGAACTTCCATCCTTGGCCTGCTATGCAGAATATACCTAGCCAAAGGATGAGGCTTATGCCCGGGCGAAACAGTAGAGGGATACGAACAGGATTATATCCAGACTTTTACTTATTGCGACGGTTTTTAAACATAAACAATTGATTTTATACTATCTTCGTAGCAGAAATAACCCCAATACATGTTTAATTTTAAAATTATAGAGATGAGAAAAAAGATTTATTTGTTATCCGTATTATTACTCGTCGCCGGTCTGAGCAATACCTGGGCGTCGGATATTGTTGACATTTTAAAAACAGAATCTGAAGAGGAACAACCCATGCAGGAAGTGTATGATTTTTTGAAAAAGTGCGGGCACTATTTCATCGCCACAGCAGATGGCGACCAACCGCGAGTCCGGCCTTTCGGAACGGCGGCTATTTTCGAAGGCAAACTTTACATCCAGACAGGAAAGAAGAAAAACGTATCCAGGCAGATGAGAGCTAATCCGAAAATCGAAATCTGCGCGCTGGATTTGCCGGCAGGTAAATGGCTTCGTATCGCAGCAACCGTAGTGACAGACGACAGGCGGGAAGCCAAACAGCACATGCTCGACCAACATCCGGAATTAAAGTCGACCTACTCGGCCGACGACGACAATACCCACGTATTGTATCTCAAAGAGGTTACAGCAACCTTTTCGTCCTTTACCGGCGAGCCGAAAGAAGTAAAGTTCTAAGATCCCATTGCCGAATAAATCGGTTGCGGAAATGATCCGTATCGTTCCCGCAACCGGTTTCCCGGCACAAGCAGCACAAGACCCTTTTGTGGCGGAAATACCGGGAAAAAGCGTAATCGCAGAAAACGGATATATCCCGAATTAAATAACCAGTCTGAACAACAAACCTCTTTATCATTATGACCTTTAACGTTCAATCCCTTCGTGTACTTTTAGTCATCTTCTTCTTCTCCTTCCACCTGTCGGCACAGGAACGCCGGCCGGAAGGCCTGATACGCGGAAGCGTTATCGACGCAGCTTCGGGACAAATCCTGCCGGGCGCAACGGTGGTAATCCTCGACTCAAACCCTGTAAACGGAACGGCAGCCGACAGCAGAGGGCATTTCCTCCTGGAACACCTCCCAATAGGACGTTATGCCCTTCAAGCATCATTAGTAGGCTATGAACCTGCCGTCTTCAAAGAAATTATTGTTT
>JAITKB010000073.1 GCA_031278605.1 Tannerellaceae bacterium | reverse complement strand
TCCAATGATCTTATCCCTTTCTCCAATGATCTTATCTCTTTCTTCAATGATCTTATCTCTTTCTTCAATGATCTTATCCCTTTCTTCAATGATCTTATCTCTTTCTTCAAGCAGCATCTCTTTTTCGGCTATCAGTCGTTCTCTGTCTTGAATTTCAGTCATAAAATCGTCTTCCATTTCCATTTCCGTTTGGACATCATCGTTTTCGTAGGCTTTGCGCAGGCGACGAATAACGGGGCGGTATCTTTCCGGGAAATCCTCTTCGTCTATGTTTAGGATGTGATGATTCCGGGTACGGTTTTCTTGATCAAAGATGGTCAACAGTTTTTCCACATCGTTGCGTCTTCGTTGTTTGAGTTGGTCGATTTGTATGATCCATGAGCGGTGATGCAGGCTTTGGATAAATTCATTTTTTGTTTCCGTCAATTCCTTTTGTGTTGTAGCGTCTACGGTTTTGCAGTCCACCTGTATAACCGGACATCCGGGGATACCGATGTCGTATCCCAGCAGAAAGATGCAGTAGATCTGGCGTGCCTTGCGATTTTTCTCATTACCGTATACATTGTTTGGATTCTGGTAGTGCAGACCCACATAGCGGCGGAAACGCATAATATCGGATGCGAGTTTGGCTTTTTGCAGTTCGATCAGGACTGTTTTGAAGCCTCCTCCGGGCAGTTGTATTTTGGCGGAGAAGTCAAAGCGGCAAACCGTCAGAAAGAGTTTTTCCTCCTTCTCTTCTTCTTTTTCCAGGGGATGACGAAGCGTGTGTTCCTGTCCTGTAAAATCAAGTTCCAACACTTCTTCTCCGATGATTGCCGAGAGAAATGCCTTTGCCACTTTTTCATCTTCCATCATGTATTTGAAAACCACATCGTAAATCGGATTTGCTATATACATTTTTTTTTCATTTTAATTTTATACGGATACAAAGATATTGTTTTCTTTCATCCGGGCCGTATGGATACTTTCGTGATGAATGATTCCGTTCTTCAGGTTGTCGACAAGAATCTGCCAGTTCGCAACCGGTTTGCTGCGATTTCGCAGCCGAGCGGCTGCACTTTCGCAGCCGAGCGACTGCACTTTCGCAGCCGAGCGGCTGCGATTTCGCAGCAAAATGAACAAAGTCGGCAGACCGGCAGACAACATTCCGACTGCAGGCCTTCCACACGCAGCTACTATGCTCATTAAAAGGACAAACGGATCCGTTCGAAACGGAACTGATCCTGCCGGTGGAGTGGGCAAGGGAAGGGGGAGTTGGGGGGGAGTTGGGGGAGGGGAAGGTTTATTCGCCGACATCGCTTAGTATCCCGTTCTCGCATTTGACGATGCGGGCCGGGAAGTTACGAACAACCGTATAATTGTGCGTTGTCATGAGAACGGCTGTGCCCCGACGGCTAATGTCGTGCAGAAGTTGTACGATCTGCGCGCTGGTTTCAGGGTCTAAATTCCCGGTAGGTTCGTCGGCCAGGATCAGTTTGGGATCGTTCAGCAAAGCCCTGGCGATGACAATGCGTTGCTGCTCGCCGCCGGAGAGTTCGTGCGGACGTTTATATCCCTTATTGGGCATACCCACCTGATGCAACACCTGGTTGATACGCAGGGATATTTCATCCTTCCGGGTCCAACCGGTAGCCCGAAGGACAAACTCCATGTTGGAATTCACGGAGCGATCCGTGAGCAATTGGAAATCCTGGAAAACAATGCCCAATTTCCTGCGTAGAAAAGGGATTTCCTTGTATTTAATTTTACACAAGTCGTACTCCATCAGTTCGGCTTTGCCCCTTGTGATGGGAATTTCACAATAGAGGGATTTCAGTAAACTGCTCTTGCCGGAGCCAACCTTGCCAATAATATAGACAAATTCCCCGTCACCCAGGGTGATCGAGGCCCCGTTCAGAACAAGATGCTCGTTCCGCTGTATGTCTATATCCTCTAATTGCAGGAGCCGAGCGTCGCGGGTTGTTTCCATAAGACGTTATTCTTTATGCCTTTTCATCAATTCGCGGCAGAGGTCTTCCATGCGCAGACCCTTGCTGGTGAGCAGCACCATGAGGTGATACATCAAGTCGGCTGCCTCGTATATAAATCGTTCTTCCGTGCCGTTGGTGGCTTCTATGACGGTCTCCACGGCTTCTTCCCCTACTTTTTGTGCCATCCGGTTGACGCCTTTCATAAAAAGAGTCGTGGTGTAGGAGCCTTCCGGCATTTCCTGTCGGCGCTGCTCGATCAGGTTCTGGAGCTGCTTGAGAAAAAGGATGTCGTCCGGTTGGTTTTGTTCGCCGAAGCAGGTGTCGGACCCCGTATGGCATACCGGGCCTGTGGGATGGGCCTTAATCAGCAGTGTATCCCGGTCGCAATCTATCAGGATATTCGTTACTTGCAAAAGGTTCCCACTGGTTTCCCCTTTTGTCCACAGTCTGTTGTGGGTACGGCTGAAGAAAGTTACCTTGCCCGTTTCCCTTGTCAGGTCGAGGGCTTCTTCGTTCATAAATCCCAGCATCAGGATTTTGCCGGTTTGATCGTCTTGGATCACGGCAGGCGCCAGGCCTCCCATTTTTTGGAAATCAATCTTCACGTGAGGTATTCTTTAAATTATTACATTATACTTCTTGTCCTTCTTGTCGTACGGGGATGTCCTGGTCGGCCAGATAGGTTTTCAGTTGGCCAATGTGGATCTCCCCAAAGTGAAAAACGCTGGCGGCCAATGCCGCGTCGGCCTTTCCGTAAAGGAAAGCATCGCGGAAGTGTTCCTTCGTCCCGGCTCCCCCCGACGCAATTACGGAGATGTGCAAACGGGAAGCCAGCGCTGCCAGGGCTTCGTTGGCATACCCCTGCTTCACGCCGTCGTGCGTCATGCTGGTGAAGAGGATTTCTCCTGCCCCGCGGTCTTCGGCCTCTGTGACCCATGGCAATAACTCCCTTCCGGCAGGCAGGCGTCCCCCGTTCAGGTAACACATCCAACGGTTGTTTTCGTAACGAGCATCCACGGCTACCACGCACACCTGGGTGCCGTAATGGGTGGCAATTTCTTCGATCAACCGGGGATTCCGCAAGGCTGCCGAGTTGACGGACACCTTATCGGCCCCGGCGCCAAGCAGGCGATCTACGTCGCTCAATTCGTTGATCCCCCCTCCTACCGTGAAGGGGATATTCAAGCGGGCGGCCACTTTCGTTACAAGTTCCGTGAACGTCTTTCGTCCTTCGTGCGAGGCGGTAATATCCAGGTAAACCAATTCGTCGGCGCCTTCGCGGCTGTAACGCGCACCCAGCTCCACGGCATCGCCGGCATCGCGGAAATTAACGAAGTTGACGCCTTTCACCGTCATAGCGTCTTTCACATCCAGGCAGGGGATAATTCTTTTGGCAAGCATACGTCTTGGGATTTAATCGGTTGGTTGGCTAAAGCGAAGCAGGTCTTTCCCCTGCAAATGTCCTTCGTAAAAGGCTTTGCCGAAAATCACCGCCGGAATACCGGCCTCCTCCAGCTGTTCGATGTCCTGCACCGAGGAGACTCCCCCGCTGGCAATGAGGTGAACCGAAGGGATCTCCCGAAGAATCTCCCGGTAAAGCTCCACCGAAGGCCCTTGCAACATACCGTCGCAACCGATGTCCGTAGTGATTACCCGGACAATTCCCTTTTCGTGCCAGCTACGGATGAAAGGAATCAGGTCTTCGTCGGTTGTTTCTTCCCATCCGCCGACGGCTATCTTACGGTCTTTGGCGTCTGCCCCCAGAATAATCCGCCGGCTGCCGAAGGTCGTAATCCACGAAGCAAAGGTATCGGGGTCTTTCACGGCGATGCTTCCTCCCGTGACCAGGTGCGCTCCGTGCTCGAAGGCGATTCGCAGGTCTTCGTCCCGCTTCAATCCTCCCCCATAGTCGATGAGCAAGGATGTGCGGATGGCTATCCGTTCCAGTATCCGGTAATGGATGATACGTCCGGCGCGCGCACCGTCGAGGTCCACCAGATGCAGGCGACGCATTCCATAATCTTCAAAGCGTTTCGCCACATCAAGCGGGTTCTCCTCGTATACTTTTTTTGTACGATAGTCGCCTTGCGTCAAACGTACGCACTGGCCGTCTATCAGGTCAATGGAGGGTATCAATTCAATCATATAGGGGGAAATGGGTTAGAGATTCAGGAAATTCTTCAGGATCGCTTCGCCTACCGTACCGCTTTTCTCGGGGTGAAATTGCACGGCATAGAAATTATCCCTCTGCAAAGCGGCGCTGAAGGGGTGGATATAATCCGTTGTTGCAGCCGTGCAGGTATTTACAGGTACGTAATAGCTATGCACGAAATAGACGCTCTGCCCTGTCTGTCGGCTGTCGAAAAGCCCTAGCTTTACCTCCTCCAGCGTATTCCATCCGATGTGCGGGACTTTGTCTTCCTGCCGGCAAGGGGCAAAGCGCTTCACATCCACATCGAAGATATGGAGGCAATCCACCTGTCCTTCGTCCGAGAAGCGACACATCAACTGCATCCCCAGACAAATCCCCAACACCGGTTGACGCAAGCGGCATATCACCCGGTCGAGACCCTGTTGTTTGAGATGCCGCATCGTTGTATGTGCCTCGCCCACTCCGGGGAAGATCACCTTATCTGCTTTCTGCAACAACTCCGCATCGGCCGTAACAACAGGCTCAATGCCCATACGCTTCAGCGCATAAACTACCGAGCAGATATTTCCTGCATTATACTTTACAATAGCTACATTCATGTATTTTTATTTAGGATGACGACAAAGATAGGAATTTAATTGAATTACACCTCCCGGATGCAACATCCACACAACCCACACAAAAAAAGGACGTTACAAACAAATGTAACAGCCCTTTAATCCCTCTCGATCCCCCCCCACCGCCCGGGGAGCAAACACGCGAGGTCATTCACCTTGCAGTCATTCATCCGATAATCGCAGCACGTCCGGTAGCTTGATGGTTACCGCATTCTGTTTATTTTGCAAGAATCAAATGATAAAGAAATTCTCCTTCTTGTATTTTCAATATTGCATTGTTCAGGTCTTTTACTTGAACGATATTCTCGGTCCAGTCATCTTCCCAATTAGCCCACGAGTAGTAAATCTCGGTTTCTTCTTTGTTTGCCCATTTCCACTCGGATAATCCGGCTTCTTCGTCCGCGTCATCGTAGGCATAGAGTACCAGATAGGTCCCCGCTTTTGAAAAGAGGACGATTAAACCCGCATATTCCTCGTTTCTATCCTTTTCAGCCTCGGTTTTCCAGTCTGTTCCATATTCTTCAACATAATGCTTCTTATTTTCTTCCGAAACAGCACTTTCGTCAATTGTAATTTTCTCCAGCCTCCAAGTTCTGCAAAACATATCGGTGCGGCTGGTAGAAGATATCGGGTCTGCCGCTTTGTTTGCAACATACGTCTCGTTTTTCCCCGTGGCTTCAAGGGTAAAAGAGAAGGTAAATTCT
>JAITKB010000062.1 GCA_031278605.1 Tannerellaceae bacterium | reverse complement strand
TCGCAACGCCCTGCAAGGATATCGTAAACTAAACGCTATTGCTTTCGATAAAATCAGACCGGATGGCATAGTCTTTACCTTTTCCTGTTCACAAGTGGTGAGTAAAGAGACATTTCGGCTAACGGTATTCAGTGCAGCAGCCCAGTCGGGTAGACGTGTGAAAATCCTGCATCAGCTAACTCAGCCGGCAGACCATCCTATCAATATCTATCATCCGGAAGGTGAGTATTTGAAAGGCCTTGTGGTGCATGTGGAATAAAAGACCTGCTGACCTTGTTTCTACAGGACAGGGGACAGGTATAAATTATAAAGAAATATTTCGTTATAAACGAATACATTGTACCTTTGCCGGCGTTGCATTTCAA
The DNA here is from genome assembly GCA_031278605.1 of Tannerellaceae bacterium. Lineage (GTDB taxonomy): Bacteria > Bacteroidota > Bacteroidia > Bacteroidales > Tannerellaceae > DFXE01. The sequence continues at coordinate 31,263 of JAITKB010000062.1, read as the reverse complement.
GAGAAATCTTTATAAACAATACATTATATATAAATTAAAAACGTGAGATTATGTCTAAAATAACAGTTGTTGGAGCCGGCAATGTTGGCGCTACTTGTGCAAATGTCCTTGCCTATAATGAAGTGGCAGACGAAATTGTGATGCTTGATGTAAAAGAAGGTGTATCCGAAGGTAAAGCGATGGATATGATGCAGACTGCTCAATTATTGGGATTCGACTCTACGGTCGTGGGATGCACGAATGATTATGCCCAAACCGCTGATTCGGATATTATTATTATTACTTCCGGCATCCCTCGTAAACCGGGAATGACCCGCGAAGAACTTATCGGTGTAAATGCCGGTATCGTAAGGAATGTGGCTGAAAGTGCATTGAAACATTCACCCAATGCTATTCTGATAGTTATTTCCAATCCGATGGATACCATGACATACTTGGCCTACAAATCATTGGGATTACCCAAGAATCGCATCATCGGTATGGGCGGTGCTTTAGACAGTTCTCGTTTTAAGTATTATTTGTCTCAGGCGCTGAATTGCAACGCGAATGAAGTAGAAGGTCTTGTGATTGGCGGACATGGCGATACGACGATGATACCTTTGTTGCGTTTGGCAACCTATAAGGGGGTTCCGGTTGGGAGTTTGTTGAACAGCGAAAAGTTGACCGAGATCGTCCAGTCCACCATGGTAGGTGGGGCTACGTTGACCGGTTTGCTGGGTACATCTGCCTGGTACGCACCTGGAGCTGCAGGAGCTTACGTGGCCGAATCCATTCTTCATAACCAAAGAAAACAAATTCCCTGCTCCGTGGCTTTGGATGGCGAATACGGAGAATCGGATATTTGCATCGGTGTTCCGGTAATTCTGGGCAAAAACGGGATTGAAGAAATCGTTAAGTTGGCGTTGAACTCCGAAGAGAAGGAACTTTTTGCCAAGAGTGCGGCAGCTGTTCGTGCTACGAACGCCGTATTGAAAGAAATCAAAATTCTTTGATAAAATAGTTTATAGAAAAAGGCAACCGACACATTTGTGTCGGTTTTTTTTTATTTTTGCCGGTGATACGAATATAATAATTGCAGAATTATGAAATCAAATTTTACTATTTCAAATGTTTTGTGTACTTCCTGGAGTACGCTTTTGTCACAAATATGGATCTTGGCCGGCTTGCTGATAGGATATGTTCTTCTATCTTTTATCTTGGCTACTGTTTTTTCCTCCGTTCTTTCCTCTTCTTCCTCCTGGGTGGGAGGATTTGCCGTTAATGCATTGAGTTTGGTTATTTCCTTGATATTTTCCTTGGGGTATTTAAAGAATCTGTTTCAAGCCTTGGATGGAGATGAGCCACGCTTTTCTGCTTACGGGCAGCAGGCGCATAAAATCGTTACTTATTTTGTTTCCGGTTTGTTGTACGCTGTGTTGATTTTTGTTGTTTATGGAATATTTCTGGTCCCTTACTTTTATTTGCTTTATCGTTTCTCTTTTGTGGGAGAGGTTTTTGGCGGATTTAATTACGCGCCGGTAGTGCCGGAAGACAGGGTACCGGCATTATTCTTTATTGCATCAGGCGCCTTGTGTTTGCTGTTGCCTGCCCTGTATATCAGCGTACGCTTTATGTTTTATCAGGCTTTCATTGTAGAGGATAATGCCGGTATTGTGGAGTCGCTGAAGAAAAGCTGGAAGATAACGGAAGGCCACACGCTACGTTTGTTCCTCGTGGTATTGACCATGTTGGGCATAATGATTGCTGGAATTCTCGTATTTATTGTGGGCCTGTTTGTTGCCTTACCGCTTGTTTGGTTGATGTATTGCTGTGTTTTCCGCAGGTTGAATAATCAATCGTTCTCCACTCAGTCGTCGCTGGAGTCCGTCCAGTCGTAGAGGTTTATTTTCTTATGGCGACTAACCTGCTCGTTTACTTCGGGGAAGAAGCGTGCAAGGATCGCATATAACCCGGGATCATAGCGTTTGACTTCTTCCCGGGTGTTTATTTTATTGTGTTTGCCGTCACCGTCGTTTGTGTCGACTTCGGCATTTACATTGAACCAGTTTTGTACTCCTTCGGCCCAGTATTCGGCTACGTTGGTGGAGGCGTATACGTTGCGCCATCGTCCCTGGGCGGTTGCCGAGTCGAGCGAAGCCTGAAGTTCGTCGTTAAATTCGGGATAGACGGGCAGTATGCCTACGTAGTGAATGGTGTGGGCGAACTCGTGAATCAGGATATCCTCGGCATGGTACTTGTCTATTTGATAAGCAAGTATGTTTTCCTCGGCGCTGGTTGACATTGGGTTACGGAGCGAACCTCCCAGGCCGCGGGCGCGTACGTCCCAATTGAGGGAGGTGTCTTTGGCCAGGTGAGCGTGTTCGGGTATATCGGTTGTGCCTTCGTACCGCGCCATGATACCGATGCGTGTATTGCGCCCGGTGAGCGAGGCCATCACCTCCTTGGGAAGTACATCCGTCAGCGCTTTGATGCTGATGTAGGCGGCATGGAAGCAAGAATCCGGCACACGCCACGAGCTGATTACGTGAATGCCGTTCACCTGCATGTACTTTTTGTAGAACGGATCCAGACGAAGCGAATCGGGTGGGGGGGTGATTTGTGGGGTATCCACCAACTGAGCCATGGGAATGACTTCATACACACTGGGGTTGCGGGTTTTTCGGCTCTCTTTTTGTCCGCAACTTCCTGCAAGGCTTGCCGCCATGATGCAGCAGCCGATCAGAACATCTCTGTTTTTCATAAGAATAAAATTTACACTTGTTTATATACTGTTACTGTGATCGTACGTAGTTGTCAGGGTTTGTTCGCCCCCTGTCAGGGGGTATTCTTTTCCTTTCCAGAGGAAGACGCCGGAGGTTTCGGGCGGGAGTATGATATGGGCCTTGAGGTTTCCTTTTTTGTCCGCTTCGTAGGAGACCGAGATGCTGCCAAGGGGGTGAGGCATGGCGCCCGAGACGGTTTTCAAGGTTCCCAGGGACGGGGCGATGCGTATTTTCCGAAAGCCGGCCGCCTGGCTGTCGATTCCCAGGAGGATACGGAAGAACTCGATGTTGGGACTGGCTCCCCAGGCGTGGCAATCCGAGCGGGAGGGTTCGGGCATTTCGGCCCAGGTGGTAAGGCCCAGGGCCATTTGATCGCGCCATATCTGAAGGTTTTCGAGCAAGAGGTCTCCCAGGCCGGCGCGGCCCAGGGCCTGGTGCACGTAGTAGCGGAAATAGATGGTAGCTTGGGCAATGTCTTTGTCGGCCAGGATTTTGGTCATCACTTCTTTGGCTTCCTGTTTCGTTAGGAGGCCGGTCAGTACCACCAGGGCGTTTACGTGTTGGGAATAGGCGCGATGGTCGTGCGTATCGGCGAACAGTCCGCGTTCTTTGTTCCAGTATTTGCTTCGGAGGGTGTTACGGATTTGTCCGGCGAGGTTTCTGTAATGTTGGGAGAGGGCGGCCATGCCGAAGGCTTCTTCCATTTCGGAGGCGGCCTCGAGGGCGAGGAGGTAGATCAGGTCTTGGAAGGCGGAGTTTCCATCTTTTTCGCGGATGGGTTCGCCGTTGGGGAATCCGTCCGCCCAGTCGGCAAAGAACCATTCGGGCACCCGGGCCAGACTTTTATCGGGTTTCAGCAGCCGTTCATACCAGGAGATGACGCCGCGGAACGACGGCAGTAAATCCCGGAGGTAGATTTCGTCTCCGCGATACATCCAGTAGTCGTGTCCCATGCAGATCCACCAGAGCGAGAAGGAGGGGATAAACTGGTGAAGCCCCGAGGGGTAACGGCTCATGGTGATGCCGTCGGCTACGATGGAGCGTCGTCCTTGTTCCAGGGCGTATTTCACCAGGGAGGTGTCGCGGGTATTGTACAGGGTGATCATGGCTTGGATGCGGGTGTCGCCAAAGTACTGTAACTGTTCGTAGTAAGGGCAATCCATATAGGTTTCGTTGGCGCAGAGGCGGGCTGTGCGCCAGCCGATGTCGAGCATTCGGTTCAGTTCGGGACGTTCCGGTGCGGCCAGGGTGTAGGCTTTGCGGAGGGGGTAGGCGGAGAAGGTGGCGTAGATATCGTCCAGGATGAGTGGTTCTTCCGCGGTGGTGATGCGCAGTTCCAGGTAGCGCCAGGTTCGCCACCAGAGGGAGGTGAAGCTGCGTTGTTCTCCTCCGTCGGCGGTGAGTCGGTCTTCGTATCCGATGAATTGTTTGCCTTTCACCTCGTCCCGGTGGTTTTTCACCTGTTGGCTATGGGCTTTGGTGGTTGTTTGTCGGTTGTTGTCGTACAATGCTTCGGCGTATCCGATCCGCACGTCGGCGTTTTTTCCCCGGCTGAAGCGGAGGGTGAGGTAGGCGGTGGTCAGTTGCTGGTTATCCAGCAGCAGGCGAACGGACTGATTGGCAGGGATTACCACGGGGGCTGTGCTTTGGGGGAAATCCTCCGGACACACGATGGGAGCCGGGTTTGCGGCGGCGTCCTCGTCGGTCAGTCTTTCTATTTCCACGAGTCGGGCCAGGCGTTCGTTTGTCATTTCCATGGGTGGGATGGGGGAGGGCACGAGCAATCGTCCCGGATAATCGCGTGTTCCTTTGATGGCGCCTGTTTCTCCGGCCTGTGCTTGTGTCCATTGCGTGTCGTCGTATGCGGGTGTTTCCCATCCGTTGGGATAGGCGGCCATTTGAATCCATTCGCCGGGTCCGGCGGCGTAATAGCCTTGCAGGGTCCAGGCCATCCAGGCTTGGTAGGCTTTATTTTTGAGGCAGAGCCAGGATTTCCCGGTATTTACTTCGGCTTCGGCGGGCGTATTTCCCTGGAGGATAAAGCCTGTTTGGTTGAAGCTGATTTGCGCCACCGGTTTCAGTTCGGCATAATTCCAGACGACGGCGGCCAGCGTATTTTTGCCTTTTTTCAGCAAAGGGGCGATGTCCAGGGTCTCGAAATTCCAGTTGTAGACGTCCCCGCGCGCGGGCCCCAGGGAGGCGAAATGCCCGTTGACATAGAGTTTGTAGCGGTTATCGGCCGAGACATGTATCACGAATTGTGTCGGTAGTTCCTTCAGGTCGAAGGATTTGCGGAAGTGGTATACGCCATACTCCCGGAGGGGTTCGTCGGGGGGGGCGATCCATTGCGCGGGCCATCGTCCCGTCAGTAATTCGGGATTGACGTCCCCCTGGCGGTATCCCTCCAGACGTATTTGCCCCGAAAGCGCCGGGTGAAGAAAAAGGGAAAGCAGAAGAAGGAATAAGGGTTTCATGGGTTATCGGGTATTAATTTTTTTTTTCCGGAAACAAATATACACGATAAAACGAACGAGCCAAACCCCCCGTTCCGTATTCGGCGACCGGGTTCCGGGTCAAGATCGGTAATTGTCTGATACTAAGGCGTCTGATATTTCTCCGGACAAGGCTCGAATTTTCTCTGCACAGCGGCTAAAACTGGAGTGCACAGCAGCAAAATTTTCTGTGCACAGCAGCAAAATTTTCTGTGCACTCCGGCAAAAGGGGTCGGCGGGGGGGGGTTAATTCAGGTTGTATTTTTGCTTCAGATATTCCCTTGCAAGTTCTTCGGGCGGGATCGGTTTGTGCAAGGATAAATGCGGGGTGAGATGGATAATCTTCTTGTAGTATCGGATGATTTTATTCAGGTTCTCCTGGGTAAATTCCACCGTATCGTCACCGGTCAGCGTGCCTAATTCTTCCTCATGCTTCTTACTCCGGCTTGTACCCAAAAGGCGAAGGATCTTCCGTGTGATATTCAGCGCGAGCGATTCTTTTCCTCTTTCCAGGTAATTCAGCGCCAGCAAAGACAGGATGCGCACGTTGTCGGGAAAGATGTCGGCTGCCCGGATAAGCGCTTGCGAGGCTTCGGCTTCACGGTCTGTCTCCACGCAGCAACGGATGAAACTGATATAGATGGTTTCGTCGGGTTCGAGGTCCGAGTCCTGGGGCTGATTGTCAAAAATCTTTTTCAGCAACTGATAGGCCTGCTCGAAATCTTCCAGCCGGATGTAACATTCGGCTATCAGGGCGTTGACGCGGTCCGTTATGAGTTCGCCGTCTATCAGTTCGGAATAGATTTCGATGGCTTTTTCGTAGTTTTCATTCATGAAGAAGCAGTAGGCTTTGAGTACTTTCAGTTCTTCGTCGGAATCATCGCAGGTGAGGGCGAAGTCGAAGGCGTCGATGGCGTTGTCGTAGTCGCTGGTTTGCGAGTACAATCGTCCGAGCAAGTACCAGTAATCATAGGAATAAGGAACCTTGTCGATGAGTTCGTTGCAGATGCGTATGGCTTCTTCATAGTTTCCTTCCGCTTCAAGGAGGTAGCAGAGTTCTTCTTTCAGCAGCAAATTATGGGGGAAGAAGCGTTGTCCCCGTTCGATAAAGTCTTTGGCCTCGCTTCTCATATCCAGATCGACGAGGATGGGTACCAGAAATTCAAAGACGTCTTCTATGTAATCGCAGTGGTTTCGGAGCAACTCCTCCACGTAGCTCACGGCTTTCTCGTATTGTTTCAGCGTGCAGTAACACTCCAGACGCAGCAGGTCTGCATCTTCGCTGTTCACTCCGGGCATCCCCTCGAGCAGGTCCAGGGCTTGTCGGTATTCTTCGTTGTAGAGATGGAATTTGCATTTCCTCAATTTCAACTCCGTATTATCCGGATGCAGCTTCAGCCCCAGGGCAAGAAGGGGTTCGTAATGCGTAAAGTCTTCCTTTAGCTCGAAAGCATCCAGGAGGGCGTCTATTTCATCGGCATCAAAGTATATCTCAACGCCTCTTTTGTTGGCGGCGAGATAGCGTTGCAACAACGTTGCGATAGATTCCGGCCTCATGTTTTTTTGTAAGGTTAAAGTTTGTCTTTTAATTTACTCCAGGTATCTTTCAGCGACACCGTTCGGTTGAATATCAGCTTACCGTCCGTGCTGTCGGGGTCGAGGTTGAAATACCCGATGCGTTGGAATTGGAAATGATCCAGGGGTTTTGCCTTGAGCAACTCTGCTTCTACCCTGCAATGGGTGAGCCGCGTGAGGGAGTTGGGATTCAAGAGTTCGTGGAAGTCGCCGTCTTTATTTTCCGAGGGGTTTTCCACCAGGAACAAGCGGTCGTACAGGCGCACTTCGGCGGGGAGGCTATGCGCTACGGACACCCAATGCAAAGTCCCTTTCACTTTGCGGTTGCTATCGGGCATACCGCTTAGGGTAAGCGGGTTGTATTCGGCGTAGATTTCTTCCACTTCGCCTGCCGCGTTTTTTTTGCATCCGGTGCATTGCACGATGTAGGCGTTTTTCAGACGCACTTCCTGTCCGGGGGTCATGCGGAAGAACTTCTTCGGGGCGTCTTCCAGGAAGTCTTCCCGTTCGATGTAAAGTTCTCTGGCAAAGGCTATGGTATGCGATCCTGCGTCGGGATTTTCGGGATTGTTTACGGCATGCATGGATTCCGTTTGTCCTTCGGGATAGTTTGTGAGGATGAGCTTGACGGGGTCGAGAACGGCGGATACGCGCGGCGCGGTCCGGTTCAGGTCTTCCCGTATGGCATGTTCGAGCAGGGCTACGTCTACGATGCCGTCGTATTTGGTGTATCCTATCTTATCCACAAAGTTGCGAATGGCCTGTGGGGTATATCCCCTGCGGCGGTAACCGCAGAGGGTGGGCATACGGGGGTCGTCCCATCCGTTCACAAGTCCTTCTTTCACGAGTTCCAGCAGTTTGCGTTTGCTCATCACGGTATAGGTAAGGTTCAGGCGGTTGAACTCGATCTGCCGCGGGCGGTAACGGTCGTCTTCCTTCAAAAGGTCGATGTAATAGTCGTACAATGGACGGTGAACTTCAAACTCCAGGGTGCATAACGAGTGGGTTACTCCTTCGAAATAGTCGCTTTGTCCGTGGGCGAAGTCGTACATGGGATAAACCTTCCAGGTTGTCCCTGTCCGATGATGGGGATGTTCCCGGATGATTCGGTAGAGGATGGGATCCCGGAAGTGCATATTGGGCGAGGCCATATCTATTTTGGCGCGGAGCGTCATGCTGCCTTCTTCAAATTCGCCGGCTTGCATACGCAGGAAGAGGTCCAGATTTTCCGTTGCGGGGCGATTTCGGTAGGGGCTTTCGACGCCGGGTTGCGTGGGTGTTCCTTTTTGTTGTGCGATTTCTTCGGCGCTTTGTTCGTCCACGTAGGCGTGTCCTTGCCGTATCAGTCGGATGGCGAAGTCGAAGAGTTGTCCGAAGTAGTCGGAGGCATAATATATTTCGTTCCAATGGAATCCCAGCCAGCGGATATCTTCCGTGATGGAGTCGACGTATTCCACATCTTCTTTCACGGGGTTTGTATCGTCGAAGCGGAGGTTGCAGATTCCGTTGTAGTGTTCGGCAATTCCGAAGTCGAGGCAGATCGCTTTGGCGTGACCGATGTGCAGGTATCCGTTTGGTTCCGGCGGGAAGCGTGTTTGGATTCTTCCGTTGTTTTTACCTTCCGCCAAATCTTTTTCGACGAATGTTTCTATAAAGTTTAAGCTTTTCCTGGGATCTTCGCTTGTTTTGTTCTCATTCATGTTTTCCGAAGTTTTTTTTCTTACATCACAATGCAAATGTAATGATTTTTGAAAGCCTGTCAAGCCGGGCGACCCAAGAAAAGAGGCTGTCTCAGCGGGAGGCAGCCTCTTGGGTGGGGGGTATTTTTCTTTTTTGCGGGGTTAATCCTCTTCCTGATTTTCTGCGTAGGCTTTCAGGAGTTTTTCCTGGACGTCGGCCGGCACGAGTTCGTAGGAGGCGAACTTCATGGTGAACGAAGCCCTTCCGCCGGTGATGGAGCTGAGGGAAGTGGAGTAGGAGGCCATTTCTTTCAGGGGTACTTTGGCGGAGAGTTTCTCGTATCCTTTTTCGCTGTTCATTCCCATGATGACGGAGCGTCGTCCCTGCAGGTCGCTCATGACGTCGCCCAGGTAGTCGGCCGGCACGGAAACTTCCACGTCGTAGACGGGTTCCAGGATTTTCGGGCCTGCGGCTTTGAAGGCGGCGCTGAAGGCGTTGCGTCCGGCGAGCATGAAGGAGATTTCGTTGCTGTCCACGGGGTGCATTTTGCCGTCGTACACCAGGATGCGCACGTCGCGGGCGTAGGATCCGGTGAGCGGTCCCTGTTCCATGCGTGCCATGACGCCTTTGAGAATGGCCGGGAGGAAGCGTGCGTCGATGGCTCCGCCGACGATACAGTTCACGAATACCAGTTTGCCACCCCATTCGAGGTCGATGGTTTGCGTATCTCTTACGTTCAGTTTGTATTCCTGGTTGCCGAAGCGGTACACATCCCTTGCGGGCGTCCCCTCGTAATAAGGCTCAACGATGAGATGCACTTCGCCGAATTGTCCGGCCCCGCCGGATTGTTTCTTATGGCGGTAATCGGCGCGTGCCTCCTTGGTGATGGTTTCCCGGTAGGGGATTTTGGGTTCGAGGTATTCGATGGATAGCTTTTCATTGTTTTCCAACCGCCATTTCAGTGTGCGCAGATGGAACTCTCCCTGTCCGGAGACGATGGTTTGTTTCAATTCCTTGGATTGTTCGATGATCCAGGTTGGGTCTTCTTCGTGCATACGTGTCAGCAGTTCGCTCAGTTTTTCCGCGTCGGCTTCGTTTACGGCCTTGATGGCGCGTCGGAACTTGGGGTTGGGATATTTGATGAAGTCGAACGCATAGTCGGATCCTTTGACGGCGTTGAGGGTATTTCCCCGGCGTACGTCTTTCAGTTTCACGGTGGCGCCGATGTCTCCGGCCCATATTTCGCCGACGGGGTTCCGTGTTTGTCCTGCCACGGAAAAGATTTGGGCGATGCGTTCCTTGGATCCGCGGTCGGCATTGTGCAGGTCGTCTCCTTCCCTTACTTTTCCGGACATCACTTTGAAGTAGGAGACCTGTCCGATATGCGGTTCGATGGTGGTTTTAAAGAAGAAGATGCTGGCGGGTCCGTTGGCGTCGGGTGCGATTTCCCGTCCTTCCGTATTTTTCACCCGGGGCATCCGGTCTACTGTGGGGACGACGTTTCCCAGGAACTCCAGCGTGCGTCGTACGCACATGTCTTTGCCGGCGCAGACGCAGAAAACGGGGAACATCCCGCGTGTGATCAGCCCGGCGCTGATGCCTGCGCGTAATTCGTCTTCGCTCAGGGATTCTTCGTCGAAGAATTTCTCCATCAGACGGTCGTCGTGTTCGGCGGCGGATTCCACCAGGGCCTGATGCAGTTCGTTGGCTTTTTCCGTTTCTTCGTCGGGGATTTCCAGCACTTCGGGCACGCCTCCTTCGGGTTTCCAGCGATACATTTTCATTTTCAGCACGTCCACCACGGCGTTGAATCCGAAGCCTTGATTCACGGGATACTGTATGGGTACGATTTTGTTGCCGAAGCGTTCTTTCAGTTGGGCGACCGTCCCTTCGTAATCGGAAGAGGCATTATCCAAGTGGTTGACAACGAACAGGACCGGTCGGTTGAAGCGTTCGATGTAGCGCAGTTGGTTGATGCTTCCCACCTCGAGTCCGTACTGTGCATTCAGGAGCATCAGGGCCGTGTCGGTTACGTTCAATGCGGCGACGGCTCCTCCGATAAAGTCGTCGGACCCCGGACAATCAATGAAGTTGAGTTTCCGATCCTGCCATTCCACACTGAAAACGGTTGAGAACACCGAGTATCCATACTCTTTCTCAACCGGAAAATAATCGCTTACCGTATTGCCTGCTTCCACGCTTCCGCGACGTTTTATCACTCCACCCTCGTAAAGCATGGCTTCGGCGAGGGTGGTTTTTCCGGAGCCGGAGCTTCCCAGGATGGCAATGTTTTTAATTTCATTTGTTTGGTATACTTTCATACGATCTGGAATTAAATTTTATGTGAATAACTAGATATGATTTTCAAAAGGGCCGCAAATTATGGATTGTATCCGACAAAAACAAATCCTTTGCAACTGTTACAAAACATATATTTCCCAACCACTTGAATGGAATTACATCACGTGCATATGTTCACGCCTGCCTCGAATCGTGTCGTGTCATTGTGGTTTGATGCCGGAGTTCCGAACACGAGGGTCGCACCATTTTGGTTTGATGCCGGAGTTCCGAACACGAGGGTCGTACCATTTTGGTTTGAGGTTAAAGTTTGAAACACGAGGGTCGTACCATTTTGGTTTGAGGTTAGAGTTTGGAACACGAGGGTCGTACCATTTTGGTTTGAGGTTAGAGTTTGGAACGCGAGGGTCGCACCATTTTGGTTTGAGGTTAGAGTTCGGAACGCGAGGGTCGCACCCTTTTGGTTTGACCTTGAAGTTTCAAACACAAGGGTCGTACCAAAATGGTTTGACCTTGAAGTTCGGAACACAGACCTCAAACCAAAATGGTGCGACCTCCGTGTTCGGAACACAGACGTCGCACCATTCAAACAAGCATCTCACGGCAGGCTACGACAGCACCCTGCCGTGAGATTTCCCGCACAAAAATTAGTTCCTGAAGTTTTTGTGAATAAAAAAAGTTGTCGCCAACAGGTTCAACACCAGTATGCCACCGCAACAGGCGATGTAGAAGGCCATCCAGGGCCTTTCGTTTTTCAGCACAAAGTACGCCACGACAGTGGCTAAAGCCGTCAGGCACGTTAGCCCGACAAGGATGTAGAGGATCATCTTTCGTTTCATAATTTTACAGGTTGATACGGACGCAAAGTTATGCCTTTTTCCAGGTTGCCTTCCCCCGCTCCGGGCGGGAAGAAATAAATGCGTATTTTTGCCGGAAATACATACCTTATGAGAAATAAATGGATTATAGCGGCTGCCCTGGCAGTCATGCAAACAGGCGGTGCGGAAAAATCCCTCGCCTGTACGGATTTACTGGTCGGCAAGAAAGCTTCGACCGACGGCTCGGTTATCCTCAGTTATGCGGCTGATTCGCATAATCTGTATGGCGAACTGTATCACTGGCCGGCCGCCCTTTGGCCCAAAGGCGCCATGCTGGAAGTGCGGGAATGGGATACGGGAAAACCCCTCGGACGCATCCCGCAAGCGCCACAAACCTATTCCGTGACAGGCAATATGAACGAATACCAGGTGGCAATCACGGAAAGTACCTGGGGAGGACGTCGCCAACTGAGAGACACCACCGGCATCCTGGATTACGGCAGCTTGATTTACATCGCGCTCCAACGCTCGAAATCAGCCCGCGAGGCCATTCGCGTGATGACCTCCCTGGTCGAGGAATACGGCTATTACAGCGGGGGGGAATCCTTCTCGATTGCCGATAAGAACGAGGTGTGGATCATGGAAATGACGGGAAAAGGACCCGGCAAAAAAGGCGCCGTATGGGTCGCTATCCGTATCCCGGACGACTGTATTTCCGCCCACGCCAATCAGGCGCGTATACACGAGATCCCCTTTGGGGACCGGGAAAATTGCCTCTACTCGGCCGATGTGATTTCCCTGGCTCGCGAGAAAGGCTATTTCCAGGGCGACGACAAGGATTTCAGCTTTGCCCGGGCCTACAACCCGTACGACTTCGGCGGTTTACGTGCTTGCGAGGCTCGCGTATGGTCCTTCTTCCGCAAATACGATCCGGCCATGGAGCAGTATGCGGATTTCATCAAGGGCGATCCGAGCAAAGGCCCCATGCCGCTATACATTAAGCCCAACCGTAAACTCTCGGTACAAGACGTCCAAAACTGTATGCGCGACCACTACGAAGGCACCGACCTCGATATGACACAAGACCCCGGCGCCGGCCCCTATAAAGTGCCCTATCGTTGGCGTCCGATGAACTTCACCATAGAGGGCAAAACCTATGTAAATGAACGCGCCATAGCAACGCAGCAAACAGGTTTTGTCATTGTTCCCCAGATGCGCAACTGGCTGCCCGACGAAATCGGCGGCATTCTCTGGTTTGGCGTAGACGATGCCGATATGACGGTTTTTACTCCCCAGTACAGCTCCATGCGGGTTGTTCCGGAATGTTACCGGGCAGGCAATGGCGACCTGTATAATTTCTCGTGGACCTCGGCTTTCTGGATTCATAACTGGGTGGCTAATATGGCGTATCATAAATATAGTTTCATGATCGGTGATATTCGCAGGGTGCAAAGCGAGTTGGAAAACAGTTACAGGGATCTGTTGCCTGCCATTGATAAGGCGGCCTTGGAATTGCATTTGCGTTCTTCCTCCGAAGCCCGTGATTTCCTTACATGGTTCAGCGGGACAACGGCCCAAAATGCGGTCGGTCGCTGGAAAGAGTTGGGCGAATATTTGTTGGTCAAATACATAGACGGAAACGTAAAGAAAGAAGAACAAGGACAATTCAAACGCAATCCTTACGGACAACCAACATCCCCCGACTTCCCCGGTTACGACGAGACCTACTACCGCAGCATCGTAGCGAATGCCGGCGAACGTTTGCAGGTGAAAGAGTAAAAACCTCGCCAAAGACGCAGGATGTACAAAATAATCCTTACATTTGCGCTGCAATCCAAGCGAAGATTGTCCCCCAGGAGAGATGGCAGAGTGGTCGATTGCGGCGGTCTTGAAAACCGTTGAACTGAAAGGTTCCGTGGGTTCAAATCCTACTCTCTCCGCCTGAAACCCCGCTTCTAAAGCGGGGTTTTTCATTTGTACACGAATCAATTCAATACCACACCGCTGGGGCTAACGGATATGCTCTCCATACAACTCAAACTCCTCGAAGACATTGTGAAAGACTTTCTCAAATTCTCCGGAATTTGTCCGTTGATTTCCTTCTTTATCTTCCCAATAGTTGACAAGAGCGTTCGAAAGGAGATTTTATTTGAAATTATTGAAATTATTTTCTACCGAGCTGTCCAGGCCGAAGTCATCAAAGACGATGTGCACCCCGCCACGCTGCTGAACGTAGTCTACCCCGCTACGATGACGATCGATTAAATATTCCGCATGTACTCGACGGGCGTAATCCCGTAAAACTTCTTAAACGTGGTGGAAAAATGCGTCTGGTTGGCAAAACCCGTGGCATAGGCTACCTGAGAGACGTTCATCTTGCGGGTGGCAAGAAATTCCGCCGCCTGCCGGAGACGGATGTTACGGATGAAATCACCGGCTGAAATACCGGTCAACTCCTTCAACTTACGATGCAACTGCGCACGGCTGAGAGCCGCCTCGGTCGCCAGCATGGATACGTTCAGCTCCGGACGATGGAGGTTCTTGTGGACGATGTCCGTAATCCGTTCCATCAACAATTCGTCGGCCGATTTAATGTCCTGAGGCTTTATCTTTTGCCGGCCTTCCTGCGCCCCGGAAAACTTCCCCCGAAGGATGCGTCGCGTGTTGATCAGGTTCGTTATCAGAAGCAATAATTCCTCCATATGGAACGGCTTGGAAAGGTAGGCGTCGGCGCCTTTGTCCAATCCCTCCATGCGATCCTCGTGCTCGGCCCGGGAAGAAAGCAAAATGATGGGGATATGGCTGATGTTGGCATTGCCGCGCAACTTCTTTAGAAAAGTAAGGCCGTCCATTTGCGGCATGACAACGTCGACAAGGATGAGATGCGGCATTTGCGAAAGCGTGATTTGCAGCCCTTCGTTCCCGTCGCGGGCGGTGAGCACCTTGTAAGTTCCCTTTAGCTCCTGGTGGAGGAAGTCGCGGATTTCGTCCTCATCGTCGATGATAAGTATTTTGTCGTTCGTCTTGCTGCGCACCGGCTTCTTATCGGGCGTCGGGGATTGCGCCGCTTCCGCTTGCCGAAGCGCCGGACGAAAAACAGGCGGTGCGGCAGCCAGATTCTCCTTCCTCAAATGCGCATTCCCCAGCGGAATACGGATACTGAAGCAACTCCCCTGGGCGTCCTTGCGGTTGTGGGCATGCAATACGCCCTGGTGCAGCTCAATCAAAGTCCGCGAAAGATTCAAACCGATGCCCGAACCCATGGTGCCGAAGGTAGGTTCGTTGGGCGCCTGGTAAAAGCGCGTGAAGATCTTCGTCAGTTTATCTTCGTCAAGGCCCGTTCCCGTGTCGATGATCCGGATCTGGGCATAATGCCGCAAAGGCCCCCAGACGCCGTCGTCGATGCCGGAAGTGAGCAAAATGGTGATGGCCCCGTCGTTGGGCGTATACGTGAAGGCGTTGGAGAGGAGGTTCATCAGGATCTTGTCGAAATTATTGCGGTCAATCCACACCGGAAGCTGCTGCATATGGCGCTCAAAGGTGAACTTTATGTTCCGACGCACGGCCTGATCCTCAAACACATCAAAGAGTTCCTCTATGAATCCCACCATATCGGTTTCGCTGCAGCGGAGGATCATTTGTCCCTTGTCTATTTTCCGGATGTCGAGCAGCTGGTTGATCAATCCGAGGATCCGTCGGGCGTTGCGGTGCATACGTTCCAGGGTGCGTTTCGTGGCAGCGTCGTGCGATTCCTTCAGGAGCTTTTCCAGCGGACCGATAAGCAGCGTCACGGGCGAACGTATCTCATGCGAGATGTCGATAAAGAAACGCAACTTGGCCTCGCTGATCAACTCCTTGCGGTTCTTATTTACCAGGTAAGCAACCAAAAAGGCCAAGCCAAGACACAAGGCGAAATAAACCATCCAGGCCGGACGGCTGCGCCACCAGGGCGGCAAAATCTGCAACAAAAACTGCCGGGAAGGCGAAGACGATCCGTACTGAGAAGCACGTACCTCCAGGGTATATTTCCCCGGCGGAAGGTGGTTGTAGGTAATCCGGTTGACGCCGGGCTGCGTAAAACTCCACGCCTGACTCAACTCCCGGAGGCGGTATTCCCAGGAAATATTTTCGGGATCCCCGTAGTCCATGGTGGAAAATTCCAGCGTAAACGTATTGTGCTCATAAGACAAACGAAACCTTTCGGTAGCAAACAAACTCCCGCTCAGCACGGGTCGCCCACCCGAAAAAGTATGGATGTCCACACGCCGGTTGTGCAGGTAGAGGTTGGTCAGCAGAATTTCCCGCTCCCGGTTTTCGGGCGTGATGTCCCCCCCGGAGAAAAAAGTGACGCCGGTGTTCCCCCCAAAGTAAATCATCCCCTCCGACCCGCGGAAATACACGCCCCGGTTGTAGGTTTTATCCACCAGGCCGTTGCCCGTATAATAAGGAATGATGCGGTCTTCCTCTACCTTAATCTGATTGATGCCCTGAAACGTACTGCACCATACGTTGCCGTCTTCGTCCTCGGCCAGGGCGCAAATGACGTCGCTGGACAAGCCCTGGGCCGTGGTATACTGCCGGATATCCCCCGTCTGAGGATTCAGACAAAAGATCCCGTTGTAGGTCCCAATCCAAATACAACCCCTGCGGTCTTCCATCAAAGAAAGGCAAATCTGATGGGCCAGGGCCCTCTCCGCCCCGGTCCTTACGAAACGCCCCAGGGAAGGATCAAAACAACTTACGCCCGTATAATGCCCAAACCACATACGCCCGTCCCCGGCGCAGATAAGGGCATTGATCCAGCGGTTGGTAACGCTCCCCGTATCGGACGGCAGGTTCCCCATCTCGGTGCGATCCCAACGCCCCGAAGGAATATGGTAACGCAGGAATCCGGCCCCGAAGGTTGAGAAGTAAAGGGTTTGGTTCCTGTCCTCGGCAATCACCTTGATGTAGCCGTCGGGCATTGCGGCAAGGTAACGGCATTGCCCGGTGATGCGATCCATCTGCGCCAGCTTCCTGTCGTAGGTGCCGACCCAAAGGGTGTGGCGGCTGTCCTCAAAAATCCGAACCGTGGCCTGCGGCTCCGGGTAATGCCGGAGAAGTTTGCCCCGGTTGTCAAGCAGGAAAATCCCTTCGTTGTCTATTGAGCACCACACCTGACCCTGATGGTCCCGGCAAATGGACGTTACGGCGCCCCCCAGTCTGTATTCCTTCCCCGAAAGGCTCCGGAAGGAAAATTGCGTGGGCTTGTTGGGCGTCACCAGGAGACCTTTCTGGAAACATCCCATCCACAGATTCCCGTCGCGGTCCTGCATCAGGGCGTGGATACGCGCAGTATGGAAGTTAAAGGGAAGGGATTCGTTTTCCACCGGATAAATCTCCTGCTTTTCCACATCAAGGCATTGAAGGCCCTGTCCGTCGGTTCCGATATAGATGTTGCCGTTGCGGGCAGGCATCATGCGCCGGATAAGAAGCTTTTCCTTGCCGGGGATAAGCAGAAAACGCTCCGTGGCGCGGTCAAAAAGGTAAATGTCGGTCGCCGTGCTGACGTAAAGTTGCCGGTTATGGTCCTCGACCATGTCGGAAATCATACTCCCCGGAGATTGAAATTCGGAGAAGACCCGCACCTCCCGCGTCAGCGGATCCATACGCAGAAGGCCGTAGTCGTTGACCCCCATCCATACGTCGTGCCGGCTGTCGCGGTAAATGGGATTGAAGAAATCCTGCTCAAACAGTTCGTTGATTTCGCTGATCGGGGATGCTTCCCATTCGCCGGCTTTGAGTTCGTACAATCCCCGGCCGGAGGTCGATATCCAAAGGTTGCCCGAAGGAAGTTTCTTCACGTCGGTCACATGGGGCTTGGAGGCGTCGGAAAAGCGGACGCTGCGAAACGTTTCCGTCTCGGCGTCGAGCCTCTGCAATCCGATGCTGCTGGCCACCCAAAGGGTCCGCGCATCGTCGTCCGCTACCAGGCGCCTCACGTTGTTGCCTTCCAGGGATGAGGTATCGCCCTCCCGATGCAGGTATTGCAGGAAACCGGCGCCGTCGAACTTGTTGAGACCATACTCCGTGGCAATCCACACAAAACCGCGGGCGTCCTGGCAAATGTCGTTGATAAGCGTACACGACATATCGCCCGATTCGCCATACAGCCTGCTGCTCCGGGCCTGTGTCAAGGTGGCGACGGAAGCAAAAAAAAGAAGCAAAAGAGGAATTTGTTTTTTCATGGCAGTACATTTATCTTGCGACAAAATAACGAATTATTTGCGGGGAAACAAACGCAAACGAAATTGAAACAACCGGAAATGTCGGTAAGACATACGCAAAACGATCCATTACATTATTTATCGCCCCATGCCTCCCCACAGACCTACCTTTGAGCTATTGACCTTGTAAACCACATCGTCTAAGTTTTGTGAACTTACGCAATTAACTCTTACAATTAAATTAAAAAAATGTACCATGAAGAAAAGTTTTATCTTATGTAAAGCAACAGTCCTGTTGTTGTTTTTCTTCCTCTCCCTGGCAGTGACGGCGCAAAACGTGACCGTAACAGGTACGGTCACCGACAGAAACGGCGAGACGCTTATCGGCGTCAACATCGTGGAAAAAGGCACTGCAAACGGAACAATAACCGACCTCAACGGACGCTTCACCCTAAGCGTTACCCGCGATGCCGTGCTGGATTTTTCCTACGTTGGCTACGTTACCCAGTCGGTTGCCGTGCAAGGACGTAACCGCTTGGATATTCTTCTGGCCGACGATTCGGAAATCCTGGAAGAAGTGGTCGTGATCGGCTACGGAACGCAACGGCGCGAGGCGATAACCGGCTCGGTGGCTTCCGTTAGCGAAGGAAGAATCAAAGAAGTGCCCGCCACCAATATCACGCAGGCACTGCAAGGACGTGTGGCCGGTATGGAAATGGCGCAAACCTCCTCCCGACCCGGCGCCGAGATGCAAATCCGTATCCGCGGCACACGCTCCCTCAACGCCAGCAACGACCCCCTGGTGGTGCTCGACGGGATTCCCTTCGCCGGTAATATCGGCGATATAGACCCGAATACCATCAAAAGCATCGACATCCTCAAGGATGCTTCCGCCACAGCCATCTACGGCTCCAGAGGAGCCAACGGCGTAATCCTCGTAACCACCTTCCGGGGCGCCGAGGCAATCAAACCCCAGGTTTCCTACAACGGGTATTACGGTGCAAAAGATGTATTCGCCCCCTTCCCCATGATGACCGGGCCGGAGTTTACCGCCATGCGTCTGGCCGCCGGCATGTACAAGAACAGCGACGACGAAAGCGACGCCACCGACACCAACTGGCAAGACTTGCTCTACCAACCGGGAGCCATATCCAGCCACGACGTGAGCTTCTCCGGAGGCGCCGGCAAGGGAGGATACAACTTCGGCGTGGGATATTATGGCGACAAAGGCGTAATCCCCACCCAGGATTATACGCGGTATTCCATACGCGGAACCTTCGACCAGGAAATACGCGACCGCTTCCGCTTCGGCATCACCACCAATACCTCCTATAACGTAACCAACGGCTCGAACGTAGGCATGTACGGCGTGCTCAGCATGTCGCCCCTGGCCGGCCCCTACGATGCCTCCGGCAACCTGCGGCGCATCATCCGTATGCCCCTGGACAACCAGTGGATGTATACCCGCGAAGTGCTCGACGAGGTTAGCGACCGCTGGCTCAATACCAACAAGGCCTTCGGTTCCTACAATACCTTCTTCGGGGAAGTAAAAATCCCTTACGTGGACGGATTGAAGTATCGCATCAACCTGGGGCTTAACTTCCGCACAACCGCCGGTGGCGAATATACCGGCGAAGGCATCAACAGCTCAACCGAGGATACGCCTTCCACCGCCGCCATCACCCACTCCCTGCGCACGAACTGGGCGGTGGAAAACCTCGTTACCTACGACCGCACCTTTGACGAAAAACATCAGATCAATGTCGTGGCCATGTATTCCGCCGAACAAACGCATTACAACAGTTCGCGCGTTTCGGCCAGGGATATTCCCGCCGATCATTTCCAATTCTATAACCTGGGGCAGGCGGCCGGCGAATTTACCGTCGACCCTGCCCGACAGAGTTACGAGCTTAGCGGTCTGCTTTCCTACATGGGGCGTGTGATGTATTCCTACGATGGACGCTATATGCTCTCCGCCACGGTCCGTTCCGACGCCTCTTCCCGCCTGGCGCCCGGACACCGGTGGCACACCTACCCCGCCGTCTCGGCCGGATGGAACATCAGCGAGGAGGGTTTCCTTCGGGATGTATCCTGGCTCGACCGTCTGAAGATCCGCGCCGGCTACGGACAAACCTCCAACCAGGCCGTAGATCCCTACCAAACACTCGGTCTTCTAAGTACCCGCCCCTATAACTTCGGCGACATCTACGATACGGGGTATTATGTCTCGCAATTGCCCAACAGCGAACTGGGATGGGAATATTCCCAGACCCGGAACTACGGCATCGACTTCTCCCTGTTCAACAACCGCCTCAGCGGTACGTTCGAATATTACATACAGAACACCAACAACGTGCTGTTGAGCGTCAACCTCCCGGCCACTTCGGGTGTGAGCAGCTATATGGCCAATATCGGCGAGACGCAGAACAAGGGCTTCGAGTTTTCGCTCAATGGCGTGATCCTGGATAACCTGAACGGATGGACCTGGGAAGCCGGGCTGAACCTCTATTCCAACCGCAACAAATTGGTCTCGCTGGTTTCCGGCCAGGAACGCGACGAAGGCAACCAGTGGTTTGTGGGCTATCCCATCGACGCCATTTACGATTACGAGAAGATCGGTCTGTGGCAAGAGGGCGATCCCTACCTCGACATCCTGGAACCGGGAGGAAACGTGGGGATGATTAAGGTGAAATACACCGGCGATTACAATGCCGACGGTACGCCCGTACGCCAGATAGGCGCCGACGACCGACAGATTATCAACACGGAACCCGACTTCCAGGGCGGTTTCAACACGCGTTTGGCCTATGGGGATTTCGACCTGGGCATCGTGGGCCTCTTCAAAAGCGGAGGCGTCCTGGTGAGCACCCTCTACGCCGCCAACGGATACCTGAACATGCTCACGGGACGACGGGGAAACGTGAAAGTAGACTACTGGACGCCGGAAAATACCGACGCCAAATACCCCAAACCCGGCGGTATGCAGAGCGGCGACAATCCCAAATACGGCAGTACGCTGGGATACTTCGACGCTTCCTACCTCAAGGTGCGGACCATCACACTGGGTTATAACGTCAAGGCCTCTTGGCTGAGGAGCATCTACTCCGACAGGCTCCGGCTTTACCTCACCGTTCAAAACCCCTTCGTGTTCTTCTCCCCCTACCATAGCGAATCGGGCATGGACCCCGAGACCAACTCCTATGGCGACGAAAACGTAGCCGTAAGCGGACTGAGGCGCATCCTCACAATCGGGACCAACTCGCCTGCCACACGGAACTATTTGCTTGGCATCAATCTTACCTTCTAACACCCATACAGACATGAAACATACTTATCTTACGGTAGGCATCGGCCTGCTTTGCCTAAGCTTGGCAACCTCCTGTTCCGATATATTGGAAGAGCAGCCTCGGGGTATCTACGAACCCGGTTATTTCAAAACCGAAAAAGGCGTGCTGGGCGGACTTACTTCCATGTATGCCCATTTGAGGTATATCTACGGACAGGCTTATTACTATAATATCTGCCTCACAGGGACCGACGAGGTGACCTGGGCGCAAAGCGCCGACTCCAACTTCAAGGACGCCGACCTGACCAGCGGCGGACAAATGACCTCCTCGACCAGTCGCGCCGACGTGGTATGGAACGCCGCCTTCCCCAATATCAACACGGCCAGCGGCGTGATAGAAAACGCCATTGAAGTAGGCCTCAGCCCCGCGCTCATTGCCGAGGCGCGTTTCTTCCGGGCTTTCGATTACTTCCTTTTGGTGCAAACCTTCGGCGGCGTGCCCCTGGACCTGGGCGCCGGGGAATTGCTGTTCAACACGTCCACGGTGCGCATTTCTACCCGCAACACCGTGCCTGAGGTGTACACCAAGGGCATATTCCCCGACCTGATAACGGCCGTGGAGGACCTCCCGGAAGCGCCCCGCATCGTGGGCGGCGTTACCAAAACGGCGGCCCGCCTGCATCTGGCCAAGGCCTACCTCACCTACGGATGGTGGCTGGAAAACCCCAACGGCATACCCACCTACCCCGAAACGCCGCGCGTTGACCCCGACGGACACGACCCCGCATGGTACTATCAGCAAGCCTACAACGTGGCCACCGAGGCGATCGACAATCCCGGTCCCTTTGGTCTGCAAGCCACGTTCTACGACGTGAACCTGGCGCAGAACGACCGTAACATGGAAATTCTCCTCTTTGCCGACCATACCGAATCCAGCGAATTTTACAACGGCGGAAGCCTCACCTACGGCAGCGGCGGCGCTCCCGACAACTTCGCCGGATGGATGATGACGTGGAACTATACCAACATCCGCAGCGCATCCGACCCCGACGGCAACGGCTCGGTAAGCTCCGTACAGCGCGAGGCCGCGCAAGCCCTGGGACGTCCCTGGATACGCATGTGCCCCACCATCGGGGTGATTGAAAATACCTTTGCCGACAAAACCTTCGATTCGCGCTACGACGGTACGTTCACCACCGTTTACCGCGGCAACTGGCCCAAGGGCGGCATCGGCAACTCCGTGCTTTACAATGCCAACAACCTGCCGGTTTATCCCGAAGACCCCATCCTGAGTTTCCTGGACGAGGAACCCGCTACCTCCATCACCTACCCCGAGGGAACGGGTAACAACGGCGTGGGCGCCGGCACCCTGCCCGACCGGGCGGATTACGTGGTATCGCCCCGCGGCATCAGCCGCCTCATCTATCCGGGCCTCTGGAAGCTCGGCCCTTACCGCACCGACAACGGCTCCGGCCTCGGACAGCCCAACGCCGGGAGCACCCGTCCGTACAACATTGCCAAGTTCTCCGAACTTTACCTCATCGCCGCCGAAGCGGCCCTCAAGGGAGCCTCCGGCAGCCGGTCCGCACGCGCCCTGGTGAACGTGCTCCGTGCACGCGCCGGCAAATGGCGCTGGGATAACAACGGCAATGCGGCCAAAAATACCGATCACAGCGGGGAAATGACCGAAGCCACGCCAAGGGTGATCACCCTCGATTACATCCTGGACGAACGCTCGCGCGAATTTTACGGCGAAGGCTACCGGTGGTTCGACCTCGTGCGGACGCAAACCTGGAAATCCAAGGCCGGAAGTTACGAAATAGGAGGAGTAAACGCCGGCGACCATACGCCCCAGGTATACACGCGTACGATAGAAAATCATCACTATCTGCGACCCATTCCCCGCGCTCAGCTCGAACGCATGGAAATGACCGCCGCCGAGAAGCTGGCCTATCAGAATCCCGGATATGTGGAAGACTTTACCGACTGAAAATCAGAAAAATAAACTTCCCTGACGGAAGCTCGAATTTCTCAGTACTGAGAATTTATTTTTTCAGTACTGAGAAATTTATTTTTCACTACTGAAAAATTTATTTTCCACTACTGAGAAATTTCACCCCTGCTTTCCTGCGTTTCCCTCCCCCTCCGGGGGGTTTGTTTCCGGCGGGTTTGGGGACAAAAATCATACATGCAATTCCATGAAAAACGATATTTTTCTTTCATACCTTTCCTTCGCCCTCCTTTTCCTTCTTTCCCCGGCCGGCCTTTCCGCCGAGGTCCGCTTGCCGCGTTTGGTGGGCAGCGGGATGATGCTCCAGCGCGACACGCCCGTGGAGTTGTGGGGATGGGCCGACCCCGGGGAAACGCTAAGCCTTTCCCTGGGCCGGAAGGTTTACACAGCCGGAGCCGACAGCCTCGGACAATGGAGGATAGAACTCCCGGCCCAAAAAGCGGGCGGCCCGCACCGTATCACCCTTCGGGGAAGCCGTACCGCAGGGGAGATTCACCTGGAGGATGTGCTCTTTGGCGACATCTGGCTATGCTCCGGACAGTCGAATATGGAAACACCCGTCTCCCGCGTAATGACGCGCTTCGGCAATGAAATAAAGACTTATTCCAATCCCCATATCCGGTACGTAAAAGTGCCTGCGGCCTACCATTTCCACGGCCCGCAAGACGATGTGGGGATCTGCAAATGGGAAGAGGTAACGCCCGAAACGGCGCAAAACTTCTCGGCCCTGCCCTATTTCTTTGCCAAAGAGATGTACGAAAAAACCGGAGTGCCCGTAGGGATTATCAATTCCAGCCTGGGGGGATCGCCCGTGGAAGCCTGGATCGGCGAAGACGCCCTGGGGGATTACCCCGCACTGCTGAACGATATGCGCATCTGCCGCTCGGATGAGTTTGTGGCCGAGATGCAACGCCTCGCCCCCTTGGCGGGAAAACGGTGGAACGAGGTCTTGAACGAACAGGATACGGGCCGAAAGGAAGGCTGGGAAATGCCCGACTGCAACGACGAGCAATGGAAAAGCCTTGACCTGTTCGACACCGAATGGGGACGCAAAGGGCAGCGTTCGCGCAACGGCGTGCACTGGTTCCGCAAAGAGGTCGACATCCCAAGCGAAATGACCAACCAGGACGCCATGCTCTACCTGGGCCGTATCGTGGACGCCGATTACGTATACCTGAACGGACAACCGGTCGGCTTCACCTCCTACCAGTATCCCCCCCGCAATTACAGCCTGAAAGCCGGGATGCTGAAAGAGGGACGCAACCTGATTGCCGTACGCCTGATCAGTCAGGGCGGAAGGCCCGGATTCGTAAAGGGAAAACCCTACGAAATCGTGGCCGGCGAACACCGGATAAGCCTCCAGGGGGAATGGAAATACCGGCTGGGCGCAGAAATGCCCTCCCAGGAGGGAGGAGGCGTCGCCTTTCAGAACAAACCCACCGGCCTTTACAATGCGATGATCGCCCCGCTGAAGCATTTCGCCTTCCGGGGCGTTATCTGGTACCAGGGCGAATCCAATACCGGCAACTACGACGCGTATTACGGCCTGATGTCTGCCCTCATCGGCCAGTGGCGAAGCCTGTGGAACCGGGGCGAGCGCCTGCCGTTCTTTATCGTACAACTGCCCAACTTCATGGAGCCGGCCGTGGTGCAGCCCCACAGCAATTGGGCCGAACTCCGCGACGTACAGCGGGAACTCGCGCAAACCATCCCCAACACCCACCTGGCCGTGGCCATCGACCTGGGCGAAGCCAATGACATCCATCCGCTCAACAAAAAAGATCTGGCCCATCGCATTGCCCTGCAAACGCGCCGGGTGGTTTACGGCGAAAAGATCGTAAGCGAAGGCCCCGTATTCGAATCCTTTGAGCGGGAGGGCAACCGGCTCATCCTCTCCTTCCGGGAAAATACCAACGACCTGGAGCCTGTCGACTCCCTCGAAGGGTTCGCCCTGAGCGGCCCCGACGGCGTTTTCCATCCGGCCGAGGCCCTCCTTGACGGAAACAAGGTGGTGGTATGGTGTCACAGCATCGACCATCCCCAGGCCGTATGCTACGCCTGGGCAGACAACCCCGAAGGCGCCAATCTAAGGAACCGACAGGGATTGCCGGCTTCCCCTTTCCGAACGAAATGATATACGAAATAAGAATTTACCATGAGAAAAAATGTTTTCCTCCTTGCCATGCTGGCAACCTGCGGCGCTTTGTCCGCACAGAATCCCTTCATACGGGACCAGTTCAGCGCCGACCCTACGGCGCGGGTTTTTGAAGGCAGGGTCTATGTGTATCCCTCGCACGACATTCCCAGCCCGATTGAGCGGCTAAAGGAATGGTTCTGCATGGCCGACTATCACGTCTTCTCGTCCGAGAACCTGACGGAATGGACCGACCACGGCGTAATTGTCAGTCAGGACAAAGTCCCCTGGGTCGACTCCGAATCCTACACCATGTGGGCGCCCGACTGCGTTTTCCGCAACGGAAAGTATTACTTCTACTTCCCGGCCAGCGTAAAGGACACCCTCACGGGACGCGGCTCCATGGTCGGCGTGGCCGTGGCCGACCGTCCGGAAGGCCCCTACGTCCCGCGCCCCGAACCCATCCGGGGAATCCACGGCATTGACCCCTGTACGTTGATAGACCGCGACGGCCGGGCCTATATCTACTGGGCGGGATACGGCAACCTGATGGGCGCCCAACTTCAGGACAATATGCTGGAGCTGGCCTCCGAACCGGTGGTAATCCGCGAACTCCCGCCCCCAGACAAAGGCCTCAAGGAAGGACCGTTTGTTTTCGAGCGCAACGGGCGCTACTACTTTACCTTCCCCTGGGTGCAAGACAGCACGGAATCGCTGGTCTATGCCATGGGCGACCATCCCCTGGGGCCTTTTGAGATGAAAGGCGTAATCATGGATCAATCGCCCACGGGATGCTGGACCAATCACCATTCCATCATCGAATACCGGGACCAATGGTATTTGTTCTACCACCACAACGACCTCTCGCCCGGATTTGACAAAAACCGCTCCGTGCGGGTGGATTCCCTCTTCTTCCTGCCCGACGGGAGCATCCGCAAGGTGATCCCCACCCTGCGCGGCGTGGGCATAACCGACGCCCGGAAAGAAATTCACCCGGACCGTTACAGCAACCTGAGCAACCGCGGAGCCGGCATCGACTTCCTCAACCCAAACAATACCTTCGAGGGATGGAAAACCATCCTGAGCAGCCCCGGCGCCTGGGTGCAATACAACCGGGTTGACTTCGGAAACAAAGACCGGGGAACCCTGGAAACCCTGGAAGCCCGCCTCGCCTCGCCGAAAGGCGGAACCCTGAAGGTGCGTCGAGGCAGTGCCAACGGAAAGGTGATAGCCGAAATACAAGCCCCCCGGAGCCAGGCATGGACCCATGTAACCGTCGCACTCCAAGACATCCCCTTCGGCATCGGGGATTTGTTTGTCACACTCGAGGACCGGGGGCCGGTGGAGATAGACTGGATCCGATTCCACCCCGGTGTAAAAGCCGGTCCGACCGATCTTCCGGCTCCCGGGCAATTTGTTTTCGCCGAGAGGGAAAACCCCTCCTGGTTCCCACTGGCCACAGACGGTCAACCGGTTGCCGTGCTATTTGATGCCTCCGATCATAAAGGCGTCTTACGCGCCGTAAACGACCTCCGGGACGATTTGTATAAAGTAACCGGTACAACAACGCCCCAGGGGAACACTCCTTTTGCCGTTATCGTCGGAACGGCAGGCCACTCCGCCGGAATCGACCGCCTCCTGGATGAAGGGAAAATAAACGCCCGCGAACTGACGGGTAAACGGGAAAAGTATATCATCCAAACCGTAGAAAATCCCATCGAAGGAATCCGGACAGCCCTCGTCATTGCCGGAAGCGACAAGCGCGGAACGATATACGGCCTATACGAACTCTCGCGGCAAATCGGCGTATCGCCCTGGTACTGGTGGGCCGATGTGCCGGTTGAACGCCAAAGGGACCTCTACGTGAAACCCGGCATATATACCGACGGCGAACCGGCCGTGACCTACCGCGGCATCTTTATCAACGACGAAGCGCCCGCTTTCCAGGGCTGGTGCCGGGAGAAGTTCGGCGGGGTCAACTCCCGGATGTACGAAAAGATGTTTGAACTGATCCTCCGCCTGAAAGGTAATTTCCTCTGGCCGGCCATGTGGGGCAATGCGATCTACTACGACGACCCCCGGAGCGGAGCCCTGGCCGATGAAATGGGTGTGGTACTCGGCACTTCGCATCACGAGCCTATGGGACGCGCCCACCAAGAATGGAACTACCTCGGCTCAGGGGCATGGGATTATGAAAAGAACCCCAAGGTGTTGCAGGAGTTCTGGCAAGGAGGCATGGAGCGGATGAAAGACTTTGAAACCATCGTAACCGTAGGTATGCGCGGCGATGGCGACGCCCCCATGAGCGAAGGCGCCAATATCGCCCTGCTGCAACGCATCATACAGGCCCAACGAAACATCATCGCCAAGGTAACGGGAAAGAAAGCCGAAGAACGACCGCAGGCCTGGGCGCTCTACAAGGAAGTGCAGGACTACTACGACAAAGGCATGCGCGTACCGGAGGACATCACCCTGCTGCTATGCGACGACAACTGGGGAAATGTACGCAAACTGCCCGACCCCAACGCCCCGAAACGCAAAGGAGGATACGGGATGTATTACCACTTCGACTATGTAGGCGGGCCGCGAAACTATAAATGGCTCAACGTTACGCAAAACGAACGGACCTACGAACAAATGTCCCTCGCCTTCCGCCACGGGGTAGACAGGATCTGGGTAGTCAACGTAGGCGACCTCAAGCCGATGGAGTTCCCCATCAGTTTCTTCCTCGACCTGGCCTGGAACCCCAACCGGTTCAACCCACAAAACCTCCCGCAATGGACCGAAGCCTGGGTAAAGCAGCAATTCGGGGGATATTACCCCGGGGAAATCACACGCATGTTGAATCTGTATACGAAGTACAACAGCCGGGTAACGCCGGAACTGCTCGACGAGAAAACCTTCAGCTCGGATCATTACAACGAGTTTGAGAACGTGCTGAAGGATTACAAGGACCTGGCGCTCGATGCCCTGCGGATGTACAACCTCCTGCCCCTTCCCTTCCGCGACGCTTTCGACGAATTGGTCCTGTTCCCCATCAACGGGATGTGCAACCTTTATGAAATGTACTACGCCCTGGCCCTGAATAAGAAATATGCCGCCACCTATGACATGCGGGCCAATGCCTGGGCCGACCGGGTGAAGGAATGTTTCCTTCGCGATTCCCTCCTCACCCTACATTATAATAAGGATATCGCCGGAGGTAAATGGGCCCACCAGATGGATCAGCAACGCATCGGGTACACTTCGTGGAATAACCCGCCGGCGAACATCCTGCCGAAAGTGGAATACGTCTACCGCAAGGAACCAACCGAAAAACGCTTTGTGGAAAGCAACGGGTATATCTCCATCGAAGCTTGCCACTTTGCCCGCGCAAAGTCCCACGGGGGGATTCGCTGGGAAATCATCCCGAATTTAGGCCATACCGCTTCGGGCGTCACCACCTTCCCCCAGGCGGCCTATCCCCCAAGCGACGCCCCTGTTTATTTAGAGTACGATATACAGACATCCTTTGCCGGCGGGGACGTATCCGTACAGTTGCTTCTTGCCCCCACGCTGAATTTCAACGCCAACAAAGGGCTACGCTATGCGCTCTCGTTCGACAACGGAAAGGAGGAAATCGTAAACTTCAACGGACACTACGACGGCTCCCTGGGCAAATGGCAGGGCGAACGCATCATCCGGAGCATAACCTCCATGGCAATCGGCAGGGCGGGCAACCATACGTTGCGAATCCGCGTGCTCGAACCGGGCATTGTATTTGAGAAAATCCTGCTCGACTTCGGCGGACTGCAACCCTCTTACCTCGGCGCACCGGAGAGTGCTTACGCCAACAATCATTCGCCCTTTCCGGCCATTCCCCCTTCGGCCGGCGCCACCACACGCCTGGATCACGACCAGATGATGGAACAGCTGAACCAAACCTATCCTTCGCTACCTTCCTCGCCACCTTCTTCCCAGGCCCCTCCCAATCCCTCGCCCTATCATACGGCGCAATCGGCCTTCGGTCTGTGGACCAACTACGTGCAGGAATGGGAGCCTGGGGGCGATTACTACACCGGAGCAAAATTCTACAAGCCCCTCCCACTGCACGACCTCACAGGCCTCACGGCGCAAACCTGGCCCGAACGCCGAGCCGTCCTGTTTAAGGAAGTGCAAAAGATCTACGGCGCCATCCCCAACGAAGCCGGCAGGCTGAAGATCGAATGGACCATAACCGATCCCGTGTTGGTGGAAGAGGTATACACCCGCGAGGGATTGAAACCCACCATCCCCTTCCGTCAGTATAGGATTACGGGCAACATAGACACGTCAACCTTCCCCGGCCTGCGCCACAGGCCTGTTCTGAGCGGAGTGTTACGCATTCCGGCAAGCGTTCCCCAAGGGAGCCGTACGCCGATAGTTATCCACTACGCATACAGCTTCGACGGATCCTACGTGATGAGCGACGAGAGCCTGTGGGATACGATGGCCACAAGCGACATCGGCGTACTTTACTTCAACGCCGGCGCCCTGCAGCCCGATAACGGCGAAGGCCTCACCGACTACCTGATCGGGCTGGTCAACCGGGGCGCCTGGCGCACGCCTTCCGATTGGGGGACACTGGTGGCATGGTCGTGGGGGATAAGCCGCTTCATCGACTTCTTCGAGCAGAACAACACCCCGGTTGACGCCGGACAACTAGCCCTGACCGGCCATTCGCGTTACGGAAAAGCCACCCTGGTAGCCATGGCCTACGACACACGCATCACAACAGCCTTTCCCAGCTCTTCCGGCGCCATGGGCGTGGCGCAAAGCCGGCGACACTGGGGCGAAGACCTCGAAAACTGCGTCTGGGATTCGGAATACCACTGGTTGGCCGGCAACGCCATGCGCTATGCCGGCATCGACGAAAGCAGCCTCGACGGATACATGCCCCGCAAGGTGATGCAATTGCCGGTCGATGCCGAATCGCTGGTAGCCCTTTGCGCCCCTCGCCCTCTCTTTATCGGTAGCGGCGAGTCCACCCGTGGCGATGCCTGGGTAGATCCCTACGGCCAATACCTCACAGCCGTATCCGCAAGCCCCGTGTACGAACTGCTGGGCAAAAAAGGACTTGTAATGAACGACGTCATGACATACGAAGGGAAGAAAATCCCCATGCCGACGGTCAACAAATCCTACCTGTCGGGCCACATCGGTTACCGCCGGCATCAAGGCGGACACGAAGCAGGCCCCAACTATCCGGCGTTCAAAGAATTTATGCTGATGCACCGAAAACACCCCTTCACGCCATAAAAGCATTTTTCGGAATTGGGGCCTGAATTTTTCTCCAGCCCAATTTCCAATCAGGAATTGGGCTGGAATTTTTTTTCCAGCCCAATTTCCATTTGGAATTGGGGCTGGAATTTTTTTTCCACCCCAATTTCCATTTGGGAAAGGGCTGGAATTTTTTCTCCACCCCAATTTCTATTTGGGAAAAGGCTATATTTTTTTTTCTACCCCAATTTCCATTTAGGAAAAGGCTATATTTTTTTCTCCAGCCCAATTTCCATTTGGGAATTGGGGTAGAATTTTTTTTCCAGCCCCATTTCCATTTAGGAATTGGGGTAGAATTTTTTTTCCAGCCCAATTTCCATTTAGGAATTAGGGTAAAAAATTTTCTCCGGGACCATTTCCATTGATGGATTGGAGTAGAAAATTTTCTCCGGGACCATTTCCATTGATGGATTGAGGTAGAAAATTTTCTCCGGGACCATTTCCATTGATGGATTGAGGTGGAAAATTTTCTCCGGGACCATTTCCATTGATGGATTGGAGTAGAAAATTTTTTCCGGCCAAATTTCCATTGATGGATTAGGGTGGAAAATTTTTTTCTGCTCCATTTCCATTTATGGATTGGAGTGGAAAATTTTCTCCGGCCCAATTTCCATTGATGGATTGGGGTGGAAAATTTTCCGGGACATAAACGATGCGGAAGGCCGGCAGCCGGATACAACTCTTCGCGCTTCCAAAAGACGAA
>JAITKB010000046.1 GCA_031278605.1 Tannerellaceae bacterium | reverse complement strand
CGCCCCGGGTGATCAGCTCGTTCACCATCAGGGGGATGAAAAATTCGCTCTTGAGCTCCTTGCCGTGCGCCTTCAGAAACGTGACAAAATAATCCTCCGAGTAACGGAAATAATCGGGCGTAAATCCCCACATGTTCATGGAGACCGGCGTGTCCCTGTCCAAAACCTGCCTTTGGCCGCGTTCGTCCACGAAGCAAATCTCGCCCCCGATGCGCTCAATGGCCGTGCGCTCCACCACGCCCGTGAGGTAGTTTTCCGCGTCTGCCTCACACACCCCGCGAGCCACCGACCCGCTTTCACTCAAGGTGTTCCCCAGGCGGTAGCCCACCATGCAATAGCGATTGCGTCCCCCCCGGATCGCCTCCAACTCCCCGGCCAGAAGCGCAAAGCTGTGACGCCCGTAGAAATCATCGGCATTGATCACGGCAAAAGGTTCGTCAATGACGTCCCGGCCCATCAACACGGCGTGGTTGGTCCCCCAGGGCTTCTCGCGGCCCAAGGGAACGGAAAAACCCCGGGGCAAACAGTCCAACTCCTGGAAAACCACCTCCACCGGAAGCAGATCCCGGTATTTGGCCACAACGATCCGCCGAAAATCTTCCTCAAAAGACCTCCGGATAACAAAAACCAAGCGGCCAAAGCCACTGCGCAGGGCGTCGAATATGGAATAATCCATGATCGTCTCCCCGTTCGGCCCCAGGCCGTCCAACTGTTTCAATCCTCCGTAACGACTCCCCATGCCGGCAGCCAAAATAAATAAAGTGGGTTTCATACGTCTCTCTGTTTTTTTTAGGTGATTTATGAGGCGAAGATAATAAAACCGGGTAACTTCGTGAATAAATTAAATACACACAGCTATGCATGTTCATTACCATTGGATTCCGATGTGTTTCCTTCTACTCGCGCAACTCAGCGGTTGCACGACAAACCAGACAGACAACCCCACACCCAAGGCAACAGGACAGGGGATTGAATTAAAAGATTTGAGCCGGGAAGATTTTATAAACCTAATGAAAAATCCCTGGCAAACGCTCAGCGAAAACGGCAAGGAAATCACCGGTCGCCCTTTCCTTATCGAGGCCGACGCCTCGGAAACGCAATTCCTCTGGGTGGAAGTGCAGGATTCGGTCGTCCGGACCAAAATCACAGCCATAAACCGTAAGGAGCACGGATATGAAATCGTAAGGGAAACCCCTCTCGGCACATCCGCCCTGTGGTTTACCCGTTGGGGGAACGATACCCTGTATTACACATCCCCCGAATATCCCCCCCGCAACGTCCACACCGCCGGAAGCTATAACGCTCCGGACTTCGAGGCCGACATACGGGAAGTATACTGCAAACGTTTCCTGCAAAACATTCTCTGCCAAACGGAAACCGTCCCCGGGAAACCAAACGAGATCACCGGACAATGGAAACTGATGAAAGATCTCGTAACGGATACCGATCTTTCCTGCAACGAAATCATCTATGATTTCCAAGCGGACCATCAACTGCGGATCACCGGCCATACGAATGAATATCCGTCCGGAAATCATACCTACACCTTTAGCGACTATCCGTTCTGCTCCCTCTGCCTCTGCCCGGCATGTCCTCCGAACCTGATAATCGACGCAACCACCGGCGTCTATTGCGAAGTTCTGAAACGCACGATGATCCTCTATGCGCCCGGCAAGGAAACGCTGCGCGGAGAACCCGGAAAGATCCTGGTAAGGATATAAACCCACATCCCCACAAGACATGAAACCCATACAAACAGGCATCGCCTCCTACGGAATGTCCGGCTCCGTGTTCCACGCCCCGTTCCTGGATATTCATCCCGGGTTCCATATCCACACCATCGTGGAACGCTCCCGGGACAACGCACGCAAACGATACCCCTACGTACGGACCGTGCGCAGCTTCGAGCAAATGCTTGCCTGCCCGGAAATCCGCCTGGTCGTTGTCAATACCCCCGATGTTACGCATTACAGCCTGGTGCAACAGGCGCTCCTGGCCCACAAGGACGTCGTGGTGGAAAAACCCTTTGTACTCCATGCCAAAGAAGGAGAAGAGTTGACGGCCCTGGCAAAACAACAAGGCCGCCTCCTGGCCGTCTATCAGAACCGGCGCTGGGACGCCGATTTCCTCACCCTGCGGCAAATCCTGCAGTCCGGGGCGCTGGGACGCGTGGTGGAGTTTCAATCCTCCTGGCAACGATACCGCAACCACATCGAAGCCGACACCTGGAAAGAAAAAGCCGACCGGCGCGTGGGACTTACCTTCAATCTGGGATCCCATATGATAGACCAGGCCGTAACCCTCTTTGGCCTCCCCCGGGCCGTTTATGCCGATATAGACCGTCTGCGCCACCAAAGCGAGGTCGATGATTACTTTCACATCCAACTCCTTTATCCCAAGCTGAAAGTCTCGCTCCGCGCCGGTTACCTGATGCGCGAAGAAACCCCGCGTTACTGCATGCACGGCACGGGGGGGTCGTACGTTAAGTATGGATTGGATCCTCAGGAAGAGAGGCTGAAAGCCGGCGCCATTCCCTGCGGCGCCGGCTGGGGGAGCGAAGAGGAATCGGCCTGGGGCATACTGAATACCGAAATGAACGGCCTCCACTTCAAAGGCAAAGTGGAAACCCTGCCGGGCAATTACGCCGCTTTCTACGATGACATCTATCATTCCCTTCGCCAGGGCACGCCCCCCCAGACCGACGCCGCCGGCGTCCTGCCCGTAATCCGCATCATCGAGGCGGCTTTCCAAAGCGCCGAGGAGCAGAAAGCCATCCCCCTACCCCACTGAGGACGGATCCGCGCCCAACACCTATCGCCGCTCGTCGTAAATGCCGAACTCGGCAATGGCGGGAGGGGCCGTGGATTCGTCGATAACAATCCTCACCCTGCCGCCCCACACACGCTCGAAGCGGTGCACCTTCATCTTCTCTTCCCCCATGCCCTCGGCCAGGGTTTCCCACAGGCCGTTCCGCTCGTAAAGCAGGCGATACTTCCGGATGCAGCGGCGGGTGTCGTAAACGGTAATCGCATTGAAAGAACGCTCCTGAGGGAAATCAACCTCCAACCAGGGAACCGATACTTCGGGATTCGACTCCCAGGAAGTGCCGAAGTCGTCGTCGTTGCCAAAATCCATAATCATCATATCGTTGCTCCAGGTCGAGTTGGTCGGCTGATGCTTCGCGATATTCTCCGACACAATGGGCGCGGCATACAAGGGCAACAAAGGCGAAGGTTGTCGGTTGTCCCTCCGCAGCCGGCCTATCTCCCGGAGAGCCTCCAGGGCATTGCCGTCGATCAAACCGTCGCGGTTGGGAGCCACGTTGAGGATGAAATTGCAATAGGCCTTATTGAGGGGTTCGAGGTGTTCCCTTACCAGCGTGACGGGGTCTTTTACCGGCGTGACGGGGAAGGATTCTTTCCAAAACCAATTCCTGTTTAGCGGCAGACAGGACAAAGCCGGCAGTTGGTTGTTTTCTTTCGAGAGGTGTTGCCCGGCGCCCTGTTCGTAGGACTTGATGTCGGTATACATCAAGGCTTCTGCGGGATATTTGGCTGCGTTCAGATCCATCAGCAGGCAGTTGGGCTGAAGCCGTTTCACCAAATGGTAGATTTCCTCAAAAGGAATTTCTTCGTAGGAGATGCGCGACCAGGGAGCATCCCAGCCGTCGATAACAAGGGCGTCGATTGCTCCGTAGTCGGTCAGCAATTCCGTCAGTTGCGCCTTCACCAGGGCGATGTGTTCGCGCGTGATATAGCCGGGACGCAGTTTGTGATGCGTATCCAGGATAGAGAAATACAACATCGTGGGCAGTCCTTCCCGACGGAAAGCCTCCACGTATTCCCGCACCACATCGACTCGACAGGGGCTGCTCATCACGCCATAAGCCGTTGTTTTCGTGTTCCAGATGCAGAATCCGCTGTGATGTTTGGCCGTCAGGCAACCGTAGCGCATCCCGGCCGAAACGGCCGCCTTGGCCCACTGACTGCAATCCAACTTCCGGGGATTGAACAGCGCCGGATCCGCATCGGGGTCGGGCCAATCGTGGTTCGTAAACGTCGGGATATTGAAGTGAATGAACATGCCGAACTTCAAATCGACAAAATCCTGCTGCAAACGACGCAGATCTTTTGCACCCAAACTCATACAGCAGGAAAAGAACAGGAGGAAAATACCAATATGTCTCATTATTCTAATATTAGGTTATGTGTTTCGGCCGCAAAGATAACAGGATCTCACCAGGGGACAATACCAACCCCGCCAACACCCGGACAATACGGGAGAGCCCGTTTGTCGGTATATGAAGTGTTTTTTTATATATTTGCATCAGTATGACAAAGATGAATAAAAAAACTTATTATACAGGATACGTATTGTTTGCGGGATTTCTTCTTCTAAAGAGTGTATTCACGTTAAACGCCCAAAATCTTACAACAGCCTCCGGAACGGTAAGAGATTCGGTTACGGGCGAACCCCTTTCCTACGTTTCGGTTTTCTTTGAGAACTCAACCATTGGCGCAATGACCGACGATTACGGAAACTTCACCCTCCAAAACGACAAAGGACTGACAACCCTGGGCGTCTCCTCCCTGGGCTATAACAAGAAAAACATCCCGCTGACGGCAAACCGCAAGAACGAAAACCTGGACATACGCCTTGGACCTTCCTCCATCAACCTGGCCGAGGTGCTGGTAAGACCAACCCGCGAACGCTATTCGCGGAAAAACAATCCCGCCGTAGATTTAATCCGCCAGGTGATTGATCACAAAGACGATAACCGCATAGAATCCAAAGACGAATACGAAGTGGGAGTGTACGAAAAACTGACCCTGTCGCTGGATAATTTCAACCCGAACTTTGAAAAGAACAAGTTCTGGAACAAACTCAAGTTCATAAAGAATTACATGGATACGTCCGAACTCACCGGCAAACCCATCCTGACACTCTCCGTCAGAGAAACCCTTTCGGACAGCTATTACCGGAAGAACCCCAAAACACAAAAAACCCTCGTGAAGGCCCAACAAACACAGGGCATCGACCAAACAATAGACGAAGGAGGCATTACCTCCAACCTGCAAGAGATATTCCGAAGCGTCAACCTGTTCGACAACAACATCAAAATACTGCTGAACAACTTCGTAAGCCCGCTCTCCTCGCTGCTGGCTACTTCCTACTACAAGTACTATATCATGGATACGTTGGACGTATCCGGAGACGCTTGCGTGGATCTGGCCTTTGTGCCGGTCAACAGCCAAGGGTACGGCTTCACCGGCAGGCTCTATATCACCCTGGACGGCAAGTACTCGGTAAAGAAATTCCGCCTGAATACACCCAAGAATATCAATCTCAACTTCATAAACAACCTCAGTATAGAACAGGAATTTAAACGGACACCCGACAGTACCTGGGTGGTGGATACCGAAAATACGCATCTTAATTTCTACCTCATCGAGGGGACGCAACAGGTGTATGCCCACCAGCTTCGGGTGTATTCCAATTATAAGTTCCAGGTGGAAAAGAGAGATTCGGTATTCGGTCTCCTGGGGGCGGTGCACATCCTGGCGGAAGCAACGGAACGGCCCGATACGTATTGGGTAAACAATCGCTTTGTGCCTCTGAGCAAGAAGGAAGACGTGCTGGACGATTTGCTGGTTGAACTCCGCAAAATACCGGTGTTCAACGTCCTCATCAAAACCGCCGAAATCCTGATATCCGGATACATCCAGACGGGACCCGAACGCGAATTGAACTACTTCGACATAGGCCCCATGAATACGGTATTTAGCGCCAATCACCTGGAAGGCTTCCGCATACGTGTGGGCGGAATGACCACGGCCAACCTGCATCCCCACCTCTTTGCCTCCGGTTATCTTGCCTACGGGATGGACGACCGTAAATTCAAGTACAACGCCAAACTGACCTACAGCTTTGACAAGAAGAAATACCACGAAGGAGAAAATCCCGTCAACAACCTCTCCTTCCTACAGGAATACGACGTGTATACCCCGGGACAGGACTTCCTCTTTACCAGCAAAGACAATATGTTCGTCGCCTGGAAAGTAGGAGAGCCTGTGACACACATGAATTACGTAAAGAGAAGTTTGCTGCAATACGAAAAGGATTGGCTCAACGGACTCACGCTGAAGACCTGGCTGCGCAACCAGAATGAAGAAGCGGCGGGAACGCTCCAATACCTCCGCCGTGATGAAGACGGCAATACCCATCGTCAACGAAGCATTACTTCTTCGGAGGTCGGCGCCCAGGTGCGTTTCGCCCCGGGTGAACGCGCCTACGGGGGACGCAAGGGGAAAGAATCGCTCTTCAACGTATCGAAAGACGCTCCGATCTTCAAACTCTCCCACCAGTGGGGAATCAAGGGGGTACTGGGTAGCGATTACAACTACCACCATACGGAGTTCAGCGCCGAAAAACGCATCTGGCTCTCTTCCTTCGGACATATCGACACCCAATTCAAGGCCGGAAAAGTATGGAATCAGGTGCCTTTCCCGCTATTGATACTGCCCAATACCAATCAGTCTATCACGATTCAGCCGGAGGCCTTCCACATGATGCGCGCCATGGAATTTGTTGCCGACCGGTATGTCTCACTGAATGCTACGTATTATCTGAAAGGCTGGCTGCTGAACCGTATCCCCCTCATCCGATGGTTGAAGTTCCGCGAAGTCGTTTCGTTTAACGGAATCTACGGCAACCTTTCCGACCGGAACAACCCTGCCTTAGGACACAGCAACCTCTTTCTTCTGCCCGAAGGAACCACCGGACTGGGGAACAAACCGTATATGGAAGTGAGCTTCGGCCTGGAAAACATCTTCAAGATTCTGCGTGTGGATTATTACCGTCGACTTTCCTGGCTGGATCATCCCAACATCCGGAAAAGCGGCATCCGCATCGCTCTCCATTTCTCCTTCTGAAAAGCTTGTCACAAGTTGCCGCGCATACGATCTTCAAAAGCCGACAAAGCAGCCTTCGCCCCTTCGCCCATGGAAATGATGATTTGTTTGTAGGGAACCGTAGTTACATCGCCGGAGGCATAGATGCCCGGACGGTTGGTGCGGCAGTGGGTGTCTATTTCTATTTCGCCTATGCGGTTGACGTTTACAATGTCTTTAAAGACTGCGCTGTTGGCCGTTAATCCGATCTGGACAAATACGCCGTCCAGTTCCACGAGGCGTTCTTCCCCTGTTTTACGATTCTTTACCCGGATGGCGGTGACGTTTGCTCCGTTGCCTATGACTTCCAGGGTTTGAGAGGAGGTGAACAACTCAATATTCGCTTGCCGTCGGGCTTTTTCCTGCAACACCTTATCGGCTTTCAGTTCGTCCAGAAATTCGAACAGCGTTACTTTCGAGCAGATACCCGAAAGGTCGATGGCCGCTTCGATACCGGAATTGCCGCCACCAATCACCGCTACGTGTTTTCCTTTATAAAAAGGCCCGTCGCAATGCGGACAAAAGGTCACGCCCCGACCTATGTATTCCGCTTCGCCCGGAACGTTCAGCCTGCGCCAGCTTGCGCCGGTGGCAATAATCAGGGCCGGAGCCACGAATGTTTCTCCTCCCGGGGTTGAGACACGTTTGTCTTTCCCCGCTACCTCAAGGCGCTCTACGCGGCGATGCTCCAATAGGTCCATTGCGTAATCCTGAAGGTGCGTCTTCAGGTCCACGGCCAGGCGTTCGCCCGTTGTTCGGGGGACGGATATTAGATTCTCAATCCCTACCGTTTCCTTCACCTGTCCTCCTATTCTTTCTGCCAGGAGTGCCACTTTCAGTCCCTTACGTGCGGAATAAATCGCCGCCGAACATCCCGAAGGTCCTCCTCCCACTACGATAAGATCGTAATTCTTTACCGTATGAGTTGCCTCCATAGGATCTGTTCCGCAGGATGCTTCCAGCTTTTCAAGCAATTCCCCGAATCCGGCCCGGCCTGCATGGAGCAGTTTGCCGTTGGCGAAAACAGAAGGAACCGCCTGTATCTTCAAGGCTTCCGCATCCTCCCGATAGATTGCGCCATCCACCATTTCATGGGTGATGTTCTTGTTCAACAAGGCCATGAGATTGAGGGATTGCACCACATCCGGACAGTTGGTACAGGTAAGCGAAACATACGTTGTCAGACGTATGTTTCCTTTCAAAGCCTTTACCCGGTTGCAAACAGATTCGTCGGGGAGATTCTTTCCTTTGCCGTCGCTATTCAGGATAGCCAGCAGCAAGGAGCTAAATTCGTGCCCATTGGGTATTCCCCGGAAGGTGATCCCGGTTGTTTCGCCATTCTTCAGCAAGGAGAATCCGAGGAAGTCGCCCGGCTGCAGCCGGCAGGTTATTTTATCCGAAGCGGCGGCCACGTCGCCGAGCATTTCCAACATTTCCTCCCTGCGCTCATGCTGAGGCGGGGAGGTAATGTCCAAAACATAGGTTGCTTCCAATCCGGCAAAAAGGCCTTGCACCTGTTCTTGTATTGCGGAATCCAGCATCAGATTTTCCCTACTAAATCAATACTTGGTTTCAGCGTCGCATCGCCTTTCTTCCACTTGGCCGGACAGACTTCGCTGGGGTGGGCGGCTACGAACTGTGCTGCTTCCACTTTCCGGAGCAATTCATCGGCATTACGTCCGATGCCGTTGTCGTGAATTTCCGCAATCTTGATCTGACCTTCCGGATTAACCAGGAAGGTTCCGCGATAGGCCAAACCGTCTTCTTCAATCCATACGCCAAAGGCACGGCTCAAGGCTCCGGTGGGGTCGGCCAGCATCGGATAGTTGATTTTCCGGATCGTTGCCGAGGCGTCATGCCAGGCTTTGTGCACGAAGTGGGTATCCCCACTCACGGAGTAAACCTCCAGGCCGGATTCCCGGAATCGGGCGTACTTATCCGCCATATCTTCCAATTCGGTAGGACAAACGAAGGTGAAATCGGCCGGATAGAAAAAGAAGACAGCCCATTTCCCCAATACATCTTTGTGGGTAACTGTTTTAAAACTCCCGTTGTGATAGGCCTGAACTTTGAATTCGGGCAATTGTGAATTAATAATCGGTTGCATAATCTTTTGTTTTTTAATTGGTGAATACTATTCATTTCTCTATGGCAAAAGTATCATCTCGGACCGGTTCCTTCCAACTCAATCCGTTTATTCGTTGATAAAGGAAATCTATGTGTCGCCGGAATCCGGAATTAGACCTACTTTTGTCTTCATTAAATTCATATGCAGAAAACAATGATACAGGAATTGAAAGTAAAAGTATTGGAGGCCAACCTTGCGCTGGTCAAGCATGGCCTGGTTTTGTTTACGTGGGGAAACGCAAGCGCTATCCTGCGTTCCGAGGGTTTGGTGGCCATTAAGCCTTCGGGGGTTCCCTACGAGCGGATGCAGCCCGAGGACATCGTAGTGGTAGATTTAGACGGGAATCACGTGCAGGGACACCGGAAGCCTTCTTCCGATACGGCTACCCATCTGGTGTTATACAAGGCTTTCCGGGAGATCGGGGGGGTGGTGCATACCCATTCCACCTTTGCCACCGCCTGGGCGCAGGCCGGACGGGATATACCCCTTGTTGGCACGACCCATGCCGATTATTTCAGCGGAGACGTCCCCTGTAGCCGCTCCCTGACGCAAAGGGAGGTAGAAGGAGCCTACGAAGAAGAAACAGGCCAGGTCATCGTAGAGCGTTTCAAGGGATTAAACCCGGAACACATTCCCGGCGTTCTGGTAAAGAACCACGGTCCCTTTTCCTGGGGAAAGGATGCCGAGGAGGCGGTGCACAATGCCGCAGTCCTGGAAGAGGTGGCTCGTATGGCCTGTATTTCTTTTGCCCTCAACCCTTCACCGGACATGAATCCGCACCTTGTCGCCAGGCACTTCAGCCGTAAGCATGGGGCGAAGGCCTATTACGGGCAGTAAGTCCGTAACTCCCTTAACTCCATAAGGGTCGCCCCCGGCGGCCTTAGTATTGTTCTTTTTCGTTGGGGAAATCCTGCCGTTTCACATCCTCTATATAGGACTGCACGGCGCCTGTAATGATTTCTTTCAGATTGGCATAGCGACGCAGGAAGCGGGGCGAGAAACCTTCGGTAATGCCCAGCATGTCGTGCATTACCAGGACTTGTCCGTCGGCTCCTCTTCCGGCGCCTATCCCGATCAGGGGGATGGTGAGTTCGGAGGCGATGCGAGTGGTCAGTGTGGCCGGGATTTTCTCCATCACCAGGGCAAAGCAGCCGATTTCTTCCAGCAGATGCGCGTCGGCAATGAGCTTACGGGCTTCCGATTCTTCTTTGGCACGCACGGTATAGGTCCCGAATTTATTGATAGACTGTGGCGTCAGCCCCAGATGCCCCATCACGGGAATCCCGGCGCAAAGGATCCGCTCGATGGATTCCCGCACTTCCGAGCCGCCTTCCAGCTTAATAAAATCGGCATGTGTTTCCTTCATCACTCGTATGGCGGAAGAGATCGCTTCCCGGGAGTTCCCCTGGTAGGAGCCGAAAGGCAAATCAACGCCTACCAGGGCCCGCTTAACGGCCTTCATGACCGATTTACCGTGGTAGATCATCTGATCCAGGGTGATAGGGAGTGTGGTGGTATTTCCGGCCATCACATTGGAGGCCGAGTCGCCTACCAGGATAACGTCCATACCGGCCTCGTCTATAATCCGGGCCATGGAGTAATCGTAGGCGGTGAGCATGGAAATTTTTTCTCCCCTTTGTTTCATCTCCATCAAGCGATGCGTGGTAACTTTTCTCTCTCCCAAATCACGTTTTGCTACTGACATAATCGTATTGTATTTAAATTAATATAGGTATTGCAGGGGAGCAAAGTTAGGAAATTTAACGAATCACGTTATGGGCTTTCTCTACCCCTGGCGGCTGGGCATCAAGATAGCGGCCGCTATCATCACATGATAGCGGCCGCTATCACCACATGATAGCGGCCGGTATCA
>JAITKB010000042.1 GCA_031278605.1 Tannerellaceae bacterium | reverse complement strand
TTCAAGTAATATCTCCCGGTTTACCACAAGGCCGACAGGATGCTGCAGTTGGTACAGAAAAGCCCCTACACCAAGGAGCTGAGAAATGCCGACAAAAAGCGTGACAACCTCTTCCGCGGATTATTAACCGTGGTCAAAGGGTCCCTCCGGCAACCCGATCAAGACAAGGCCAAAGCCGCCGAACGCCTTGCCGGCGTATTGGAGATATACCGCAAATCCATCCAGCAGAGTTCTTACAGCGCCGAATCGGGCGCTTTGAACAATTTGCTGCAAGACCTCAACGGGCCTTATGCCGCCGAGATTACCCTCCTGAATCTGACCGACTGGGTTACCGCCCTGGAACAGGCCGAACAGGAATTCAAGCATATTTTTATCGCACGGCATGAAGAAAGCGTAAAAAAACCCCACGGCGAATTAAAGAAAATACGCACACAGCTCGACTCCATTTACCTGACCGGGGTAAATATCCTGGACGCCCAACTCTTTGTAGACGGACTGGGGGGCGATACGGTGCTGGACGACGACGACCCGGACAACGGCAACGAGCCGGAAGAGCCGGAAGAAACGCCCGGAGGACCGGTGGAAGATTCCCTGAACGTCAACCCCGCGGTCGCAACAGGAAACGCCACATACGATTTCGTGGTAGACTGGAACGATATCCTGAAGAAATACGACAACCTGCTGAAGCAACGCGCCGGTCGTCGCGCCGCAAAGAACCAGAACGGCGAAGACCAGAACGGTGAAGACCAGAATGGCGAAGACCAGAACGGCGAAGACGAAGACGAGGAAAATAATGGCA
This sequence comes from Tannerellaceae bacterium, assembly GCA_031278605.1. Lineage (GTDB taxonomy): Bacteria > Bacteroidota > Bacteroidia > Bacteroidales > Tannerellaceae > DFXE01. The sequence goes on along the minus strand of JAITKB010000042.1, from coordinate 20,884 downwards.
ACGACGACAACGATAACATCGACGACAACGACAACGATAACATCGACAACCAACCCATAGAGGACTAAAATCGAATTTTTTTATCCCCCGTCACAAAACTAAGCGAGCTTGAGAACCGTTGTTTTCAAGCTCGCTTGGTTTATGTTCTGGATAAAAACAAAAAAAATACCCCTCGCACAGGCTGTGCCGGAGTGAAAACAAACAAGAAAACCCTTGCTTAGGCTAAGTTTTTGATTATATTTGTCCTGTTCAATGTCTTTAAGCTTTATCATTTAAATCACAGCCCCATGACGGAAACCCTTTTCATAACTTGCACACGTAGCCGTATCCGCAAAGAATTTGACAAACAATTCCCTTACCTCACGGCAATGGCAAAGGCCGGCGAAACACCCGAAGCTTTTAAGAAAACACTGCGGGACAGGCTTCTGGAGGAAGCCCGCAACCCCGCCTCGCCCCCGAGGCAAAAAGCGGCCGAACGCTTGCTGAGATTCATACATTACGACGGGACTTCGGTTGGGGAGTTGTCCACGGGCGATCGCCTCCCCATACGCACCATCACCCGCCTTTGGGAGTTTTTGAACGATAAACTGCCCGCGGAAACCCCGGTCGACCTGCTGCTGGACCTTTATCGTCAGTTCGATCTCCTGGCGCATCCCCGCGAGATTGTCCCCAGCCTGTATCAGGTGAAACGGCAAATGAACCGTTGGCCCTCCGGACTGGACAAAGAAGTCCTCGCCCTGCACGAAGCCAACCGGGAACGCATCATTCGCTGCCTGGTACATAAGATAGAACATCGCCCCCATTCTTCTGTCTATCGCTTTGAAGCCCAAGCCTCGGACGAAGAAAAATATACCCGGGTGCGACAATGGTGGAACACCGGTCGTTTCCACCTGGCCATGGCCCTGAAAAGCCCCGCGGAAGTGAACGCCTTCCTCAACCACTCCCTGGATGAACCCACCCTGCAACGCCTCGCTACGGCCAGGAAAAAGCAAATGCCGTTTTTCGTCACCCCCTATTACCTCTCGCTGCTCAACCCCCTGGAGGCCGGATACAACGACGCCACGCTTCGCACCTACGTGATCTACTCGGAGGAACTCATCGAGACCTTTGGAACGATAAAAGCCTGGGAGAAAGAAGACGTCGTGACCGAAGGAGAACCCAACGCCGCCGGATGGCTGCTCCCCGAAGGACAGAATATCCATCGGCGTTACCCGGAAGTGGCCATCCTCATTCCCGACTCCATGGGACGCTCCTGCGGCGGCCTCTGCGCCCCCTGCCAGCGGATGTACGACTTCCAGAGCCGGAGGTTGAACTTTGACTTTGAAGCCCTTCGACCTAAGGAGAACTGGGAACATAAACTGCGTCGCCTGATGTGCTACTTTGAAGACGACGCCCAACTGCGCGACATCCTCATCACCGGGGGCGACGCCCTGATGAGCCGCAACGAAACCCTGCGCAAAATCCTGGAAGCCGTCTACCGCATGGCCCTGCGGAAGAAAAAAGCCAACGAAAAACGTCCCCCCAACGCCCGGTACGCCGAACTGCAACGTGTACGCCTGGGCACCCGTTTGCCGGTGTATCTCCCCATGCGCATAACCGGCGAGTTGGTGGACCTCCTGAAGGAATTCAAGGAAAAAGCCGCCGGAGCGGGTATCTCCCAATGCTTTGTGCAAACCCATTTCCAATCGCCCCTGGAAGTGACGCCCGAATCCCGCCGGGCCGTAGACGCCCTTCTGGAAGCCGGATGGACGGTTACCAACCAAATGGTCTACACCGTGGCCGCCTCCCGGCGCGGACACGCAGCCGCATTGAGACGAACGCTCAACGCCATCGGCGTAGTCAGTTATTATACTTTTTCCGTCAAGGGATTCCGGGAGAATTACGCCATGTTCACCCCGCACTGCCGGTTGCTGCAGGCCGAAAACGAAGAAAAGTCCTTCGGACGCATCCCCCCGGGGAAAAACGGGGAATTACTCCACCTCATCCAATGCAAAAAACCGCTGGGGAAACACCTCCTGCGCTTCCTGGAAGACAACAAACTCCTTTTTGCCGGAATCGACCGGAACATGCTCAACCTCCCGGCCATCGGGAAAAGCATGACCTTCGTCACCGTCGGCATCACGGACGAAGGAAAACGCATCCTGAAGTTTGAACACGACGCCACGCGGCGCCACAGCCCGATTATCCACCGCATGAAGGAGGTCTATATCGTAGAAAACAAATCCCCGGCCGCCTATCTCCGGCAGTTGAAGGATATGGGCGAAAACCCGGACGAATACACCACCCTCTGGCAGTATTGCGAAGGAGAAACCGAACCGCGGTTCCCCCTCTATGAATATCCCCCCTACCCCTACGACGTAACGCCGGAAATGACGAATCTGAAACTGTAAGCCGGCAATTAATACCTATCTACTAATATACTATCTACATGATACAAAACGAGAGAAATGCCCGCGGGGAACAGATCCTGGACATCGCCCGCCAAATGATGACCGCCGCCCGCACCGCACCCAAAGGAAAAGGGCTGGATATAATAGAGATCGCAATGATAACCGACGAAACGATCCGGGAATTGTCCGGGGAGATGTACCGTTTGGCCGGAGAAACGGGTTTGAAGTTCATCCTTCGCGACGCCGCAAACGTGCTTCATGCCGGAGCCATACTCCTGATAGGCACGGCGCAACGGACGCAAGGGCTGGATTGCGCCCATTGCGGGTTTGAAACCTGTGCGGGGAAGCCCCCCAAGGTCCCCTGTGCAATCAATGCGGTGGATGTAGGCATTGCCGTGGGTTCGGCCTGTGCCACGGCCGCCGATCTCCGGGTGGATACCCGTGTGATGTTCAGCGCCGGACTGGCCGCCCAGCGTCTGGGTCTCCTGGGCGACTGCGGGATCGTGATGGCCATCCCCGTGAGCATCTCCTCCAAAAATCCCTTCTTCGACCGGAAGACGGAAGCGCCGCCGGAGACTCCCTCAACCTAAAATCAAGACCACTCCAGCCAAAGGGCCGGGGAAGCATCGCTGGGCATCCGCCAGTCGCCGCGGGGCGAAAGGCTGATGGAACCCACCTTCGGCCCATCCGGCAGGCAGCTGCGTTTGAACTGTTGGGCAAAGAATCGTTCCAGAAATATACGCAGCCATTTCCGAAGAACCTCCCGGCTATACCGGTGGGCAAAAGCTTTTTGGGCCAGGTAAAGCATCTTTTCGGGCGTGGAGCCGAAGCGCAGGAAATGGTAAAGGAAAAAATCATGCAACTCGTAAGGCCCCACCAAATCTTCTGTCCTTTGACGAATCGTATCGTCCCGATCCGGGGGAATCAACTCCGGGCTGATGGGCGTATCGGCTATGTCGGAAAGGATCGCGGCAACCTTTTGGTCCGTTTCATTCCGGGCAATCCATTGAACCAGGTAGCGGACCAGGGTTTTGGGGATTCCCGCATTGACGCCGTACATGGACATCTGGTCGCCGTTGTAGGTCGTCCATCCCAGGGCCAGTTCGGAAAGGTCGCCGGTGCCTACCACCAGGCCGTTTTCGCTGTTGGCGATGTCCATGAGGATTTGCATACGTTCCCTTGCCTGGGAGTTCTCGTAGGTCGTATCGTGCAGGGAAGCCTCGTGGCCGATGTCCTGAAAATGTTGCAGGCAGGCTTTTTCTATGGGTATTTCGCGAAAACTTGCCCCCAAAGCGCGAATCAGCTTGACGGCATTGCTATAGGTGCGGTGGGTGGTTCCGAAGCCCGGCAGGGTGATTCCCGTGATTTGCCGGCGCGGCAGACGGAGCGCATCACAGGTCCTTGCCGCCACCAGAAGGGCCAGGGCGGAATCCAACCCCCCCGATACCCCAATCACCGCACTACGGGCCCGGATGTGGGTGATGCGCTTGGCCAGTCCCCCCACCTGGATGTTGAATATCTCCTCACAACGCTCGGCAAGGGCATGGCCGGAAGGGACAAACGGATGGGGATCAATCGCACGGGTCAACTCCGCCGCAGGGTTGGTCGGCAAAGAAAAAGCAACCCGCAGGGGCTCCGCCGGCAAAAGATGCCGTGCCCCGTGCATGAAACTGCGGTTCACCTGCCGGTCGTTTTGCAGGTTATGGAGATCTATCTCACTTACCACGAGTTGGTCTTCCATTTGGAAACGTTCGGACTCCTTCAGGATAATCCCGTTTTCGGCAATGATGCCTCCGCCGGCAAAGACCAAATCGGTGGTCGATTCCCCATAGCCTGCCATGGCATAGACGTATCCCGACAGGCAACGGGCGGATTGCTGGCAGACCAGCGATCGCCGGTAAGCATGTTTGCCCGTTAACTCGTTGCTGGCCGAGAGGTTGAAAAGGATATTGGCGCCCTCCATGGCCAGAAGGGAACTCGGCGGAACAGGCGTCCAGAGATCTTCGCACAGCTCGATGCCCGCCACAACCTCGCCACCGGTAAAAAGCAGATGGTTGGACATCGGGTAGGTATTCCTTCCGATCCGTATCCTCGTTTCGCGCAGATCGAAAGCCGAAGTAAACCAACGCTGCTCCTGGTATTCCTTGCAATTGGGGATGTAGGATTTGGGCACTACGCCGAGTATCTCCCCTTTCAGGAAGGCAACAGCGGCATTGATCAAGCGGTTTTCCGTAACCAGCGGAACGCCTGCAATGGCAAACAAATCCACATCCGACGTATTGTGCACAAGCTCCAGCAGGGCTTCCTCGGCGCCGTTCAATAAGGTTTGACTGGCAAAAAGATCCTGGCAGGTATAAGCCGTCACCGACAGTTCGGGGAAAGTCATCATCGCTACGCCCTGGCCGGCAGCCTCGCGCATTAATTTTTCCATCTGCCCCACATTGTAGAAACAATCCGCCACCGATACCCGCGGAACCCCTGCCGCTACCTTTATAAATCCGTAATCCCCGTAATCCATAATGACTCCCTGTGTAAAATTAGTATGGTTGCAAATATACGTCGCAATCCTTTTATCTTTGCCGCCGGGAAAATAATTTATCAAATACATAAACAATACATAAACAAGCAAAAAGATGGTCAGACATATCGTACTGTTTAAACTAAAGGAGTTCGCCTCCGCAGAAGAAAAACAAGCAAAAATGAGCGAGATAAAACACGCACTGGAATCGCTGGAAAACAAAATACCCCCGCTCCGCTCCCTGCGCGTTGATTTCAATATCAATCCCTCGGAAACATGGGATTTAATCCTTACCGCCGACTTGGATTCCCTCAACGACGTACAGGCTTATGCCCTGCATCCCGCACATGTGGCTGTGTCAAGAGATTTAATCGCCCCGGTAAAAGCCGAAAGAGCTTGCGTAGATTACGAAGTATGAAACTAAAAGTATGGAACTAAAAGTATGGAACTGAAAGTATGGAACTAAAAATTATAACCTACAATGTAAACGGTCTTCGCTCGGCCATCGGAAAAGGTTTACCGGAATGGCTCGAAGAAGAACAACCGGATGTGCTCTGTATACAGGAAACAAAACTTCAGCCGGATCAATTCCCGGCGATCATCTTTTCGGAAAAAGGCTATCATGCCTATCTTTTCAGTGCACGGAAAAAAGGATATAGCGGTGTGGCAATCCTGACCAAAAAGAAACCCGATCATATCCAAATAGGCATGGACATGGAACCATATGACCACGAAGGTCGTTTCCTGCGGGCCGATTACGGCGATATTTCCATCGTGAGCGTTTACCATCCTTCGGGATCAAGCGGCGATGAACGTCAGGAGTTCAAAATGAAATGGCTGGAGGATTTTCAGGCTTATGTGCTGGAAGTGCAAAAGTCGCGTCCGAATCTTATTCTTTGCGGCGATTATAATATTTGTCATGCGCCCGTGGATATTCACGACCCTGTCCGGAATGCCCGAAACAGCGGATTCCTCCCCGAAGAACGAGCCTGGATGACCCGCTTCCTTTCCGCCGGTTTTGTAGATAGTTTCCGCTATAAAAATCCCCAAAAACAACAATATACCTGGTGGAGCTACCGCTTCAATGCCCGGATGAACAATAAAGGTTGGCGTATAGACTATTGTATGGTGAGTGAATCCCTCAAATCACGGATAAGCGACGCCTATATCCTCAACAATGCCATCCATTCCGATCATTGCCCTGCGGTGTTGAAGATCAACGTATAGGCCATAGGGATTCTTCCTCATTGCATCAAAGCGCCGGTGAGCTCGGAAACGCTCCTGAAGCCGAATTCATTGCAGTAAGCCTCTATCCCGTGGATTACTTTCAGGGAAGTAGTCGGGTCTATGAAGTTGGACGTTCCTATCTGCACAGCGCTTGCTCCGGCAAGTAGAAATTCCACGGCGTCTTCCCAGGAAGCAATCCCCCCCAATCCGATAATAGGAATCTTCACCGCCTGATAGGTCTGCCAAACCATCCGGAGGGCAATGGGTTTGATGCACGGTCCGGAAAGCCCCCCGGTGATGGTCGATAGTACAGGTTTTCGCCTTTTCACATCAATCGCCAGGCCCAGGAAGGTATTTATCAACGACACGGCGTCGGCGCCTTCGGCTTCCACTGCCCGGGCTATTTCCGTAATATCCGTCACGTTCGGCGATAATTTTACAATCAATACTTTGGGATATATCTTTCGCACAGCGCGAACAACTTCGGCCGCACCCGCAGGAGTTACGCCAAAAGCCATCCCACCTTTTTTCACGTTGGGACATGAGATGTTCAGTTCAATGGCCGGTATCTTTTCCAGCCCGGCCATCTTCTGCGCACATGCTACGTAGGATTCGATGGAAGAACCGCTTACATTGACGATGATATGGGTGTTCAAATCCTTTATCCCCGGATAAATGGAATGAATAAAATAGTCGGCCCCCTTGTTTTGCAGTCCAACGGCATTCAGCATACCGGCCGATGTTTCCGCCATTCGGGGGTAAGGATTCCCTTCGCGCGGTTCGAGGGTAGTACCTTTCACAAATATACCCCCCAGACGTTCAATATCCATAAAATCCGCATATTCCGTCCCGTATCCAAATGTGCCGGACGCCGTTGTGACCGGATTCCTCAGCGATAATTCACCGATGTTAATTCTTAGTTCTGCCATTTTAGTTTATTTATATTGAAAACAGGGCCTTCCGTACACACACATACATTCCCTCCAACTGTATCTTCCACACAGCAAAGACAGGCGCCAATGCCACATGCCATTGTATTTTCGAGGGATACTTCGCAGGGAATGGAAGCGGAAAAAGCATATTTCGCCACAGCCATCATCATAGGTTTGGGGCCACAGGTATATAAATGATCGAAACGCATATTTTTCAGGATGGAATGTTGGGTAACGAATCCCTTTTCTCCATGTGAACCATCTTCGGTCGTAGTATGCACTGTGCCCCACTTCCGGAAATGTTCCAGTTGCAGAAGTTCTTCCTTTGTGCGTGCACCCAAAAGGAAGAACGGATCAAATCCTGCATCTTTCAGGTAAGCCCCCCAGAACAGCAAAGGAGCAACCCCTACACCGCCGCCAATAAGCAACAGCTTGGGTTTGTCTGCTGTTACAGGCCGCTGGGAAATAGTAAACCCCTTTCCCAGCGGCAGGAGCAGATTGAGTTGGTCGCCCGTCCGATATTGGGTTATCGCACGTGTAGCGTCGCCTATTTTCCGAATAAGCAACCACAATTCATTGTTTTTTCTGTCAACGTAATGAATAGAGATAGGGCGTCGGAGGAATGTAGTAGAGGATTTTTCAATCCGGACCTGCACAAATTGCCCCGGATACATATCCGGAAGTATCTGAAGGGAAGTTAATTTCAACAAGCAGTAACTACCATGAAGGCTTATATTTTCCGTTACCGTCATATCACGCATATATTTTCTCATACCATGTTTTCTTTGATATGCAAAGATATACGATTGACGGAGATACGCTCAACGGATGGTTTAGTCTTTCTTTATTTTTTCGGGGATAAAAGTCTCGTATGTATTATCCGAGTAGAAGATCATGATTTTGCTTACATTTCTGGATTCTACTTTTTTTATTACAACAGGTTCTTGCACAAGCGGTCTATTATTCTTTTGTGGCTTCTCTACCTCTATTTCCCTACGATTTTCGGGTGGAGTTGTTTTCCTGGGGGGGATAATAGGGGTTTGAGGTGGTGTATTTATTGGGATGTTATCGGCAAACAAGTCAGGCTGTATAGTTTTCGATGCCGTTTTGCTGCGTACCATGCTTCCTGTTCCGAACAACAGCCAGTCACGATCTACATAAGGATACTTTTCGAGGATTTTCTTAATGACATCAAGGCTCGGCTCATTCCGTGCTTTCGCTATATGGGATATGGTCGAACGTTGTACCTCTATCACTTCAGCAAACTTCGCAGGAGTGAGACCTTCGCGGTGCATAATCTGTAAAATACGATCTTTCATAATGTGGTATTGTCTTATTCACTTTTATAAACAACAGTCATCTGTCTACGACAATGCAAATATATACATAAATAAACAGACAACACAAATCTACGCAAAGACGATAATTACATTTATGAATCACACTAGTCACAAATGTTTTACCTTAGGTCTGATGCAAAGAGCACAGATGTATTTACATCAGAAAATTCATCAAACAATTACTTTGCATAATCGAATTAAACACCTGGCTCCTAAACTATAAATACAATGTTTTTTGATTTACAAGTTGTGAATTCACAAATATCTCCCCTACCCTACCCTTCTATTTATTAAAATGTTTAGCAAACATGTATAATCTATTGGGTTTTAGTATTATCGACGCATTGAATATCTAAATGTGAACCTATTTTTAGCCGAATAAAATTCATGGAATGAGTTTCTTTTGTAAACGCATGAGATTTACAATTGCGACACTCGTAGTATTGTTTTGACTAATAGTGACTGATTCTATTTCTTTTCGTTCGTTTACATTTGTGCGCCTGAAAGACAGTGTAGTAAACTATAATTGCTTACTAACAAATTCCGGATTAAGGATACTAAAATGGTAAAATTGATGGATTTCCGGATTTCGCACCGATGAAAAAGCGTTTTTTTATCTGCAACTCTTCTCTATGGCTACTAAAATAACCGATTTTAAGCAAGATGTCGAATCCCATATAATTAAAGGAACCTCTAAAAACTCCAAAAATCAAAACTTACGACAAAGATGAATGGGTGATTCACTAATGTAAACAAGCGTCTTTAGGCAGTGTTTGGTGTTGAGCTTAGAATTCTTGCTTGTGAGTTCACAATCAGCAACTGCGAATGAGGTCTGTTTGGGGTGTTTACACTTGTGTATTGCACTATTTGTCTATAGTGTGTGCTAATGAAGTATCTTATATAGTAATTCTTTCATAATATCGGCATCGGTTAGAGAAACGTTTTCTACACCTTTGGAACAAGCTTCGGCGGTGCGGATATCCCTTATCAGATAAAAGACTTTCAGGGGTGAATAATTCCTCATGCCTATTGAATAGTCTCTGACAGAACTAAATCCAAGCGTATTCATCAAACCGTTATCCGAATGGTCGGCAGAATAATGACATATCAACAAGTTTGCGAAATAATTGAATAAAAGAGGAAGGGTTCTTTGAATAGGGTTATTATTGGGATTCTTTTCAAAATATTGGATAATCCGGTTGGATTTCAATACATCTTTTACAGCAATTGCTTTTAACAGTTCGAAATTATTGTACTCTTTACTGATGCCGACATTTTGTTCAATTAGTCCCGGAGTAATGCGTTTGGGCCCGGTTTCGGGCAGCAAAATAGCTAACTTGTCCAATTCCTTACAAAGGCGTCCCAAGTCGTTACCTAAAAAATCCGCTAACATTTGAGCCCCTTTGCTGTCTATTCCTGTAGCACGTGATTGCAGAAAAGAAGTGATAAAAGCTGGTATTTTGTAGTCGGGAATCTTTATAGATTCGAATAAAATACCAATTTTATCGGATGCTATGGCTAATGCTTTCCGTCTGTCTAAGGTTTTATATTTGTAATTGATAACTAAAACAGTAGAATGGAGTGGATTTTTCACATAATTAGCCAACATTTCTATGTCGCGTATCAGTTGTGCCTCGCGTACTACAACCAACTGCCGTTCTGCCATCATAGGGAAACGACGAGCTGCGTTGAAAATCGCTGCCACATCCGTATCAGCCCCATAGAAAATCGTTTGGTTGAAATCCCGGTCTGAATCATCTAAAACATTTTCAATCAACAAATCGGTAATTTTATCTATAAAGAAAGGTTCTTCGCCCATCAGTATATAAACCGGAACAAATTTTTTTGCTTTTATCGTTTCGGAAATTTTTTCGAATGTAAGTTCTTCTTTTTTAGCCATATTGTTTGGATAATGGAGAATTACCAACTAAATCGTATATGTCGGATTGTTTTTTTTCCGTCAAGAATCTGTTGTAGAGCTTCTACGCCCAATTTGAAATGTTCGTTTACAAACTGTTGTGTGATTCTCTTATCACTTTCTGTGGTTTTTATTCCACTTTCTTCCATGGGTTTATCCGATACCATCAGTAAGGCGCCGGTTGGGATTTTGTTGGCAAAGCCGGCTGTCAGTAACGTAGCAGTTTCCATGTCTATACCTGTGGCATGAGTTCTTCGCAAATACTCTTTAAAGGTATCGTCGTATTCCCATACACGGCGGTTGGTTGTATACACTGTGCCCGTCCAATAGTCGTGCCCATTGTCTCGTATAGCCGATGAAATGGCGCGCAGCATAGAGAATGCCGGCAAAGAGGGTACTTCCGGAGGCAGGTATTCATTGGAGGTGCCTTCTCCACGGATAGCTGCTATTGGGAGAAGGAAATCACCTTCTTTATTAGCCTTTTTCAGTCCGCCGCATTTTCCAAGAAACAATACGGCTTTGGGTTTCACTGCCGATAGAAGATCCATGATTGTTGCTGCGTTTGCACTTCCCATACCGAAGTTTATAATCGTCATTTTGCCATTGGAGGCATTGGGCATAGAATCTTTTAAGCCTCTGATTTCTACCTGAAAATATTCGGAAAACAATTCCACGTACTTGGTAAAGTTCGTGAGTAGGATGTATTCTGTAAACTCAGACAGTTGCCGGTTGGTATAGCGTGGCAACCAGTTCTCTACAATTTCTTGTTTTGTTTTCATAAATAATTACCTTTGGTGACCGGATTTTTGGTGACCGGATTGCAAATATAGGAAAAATAACATGCAGACACTGAACTTGCCTGGGTTCGACGTAAAAGTAACGGAAAAAGAAGGAAAACGGATGATATTCGATTCTCTTCGCCGGAAGTACGTAGCCCTTACTCCCGAAGAATGGGTGAGGCAACACTTTGTGAATTACCTGATTGTTGAAAAGCTCTATCCGGCAGGTTTATTGGGAAACGAAATTACCCTCCGACTGAACGCTACAACCAAACGCTGTGATACAATTGTGTATAATCGTTTTTTAACCCCTCTGATGATAATAGAGTATAAATCCCCCGACGTACCGATAAAAAAGGCGGTATTCGACCAAATAAGCCGTTATAATATTTCATTAAAAGTCAGATTCTTGACCGTCAGCAACGGTATCCGGCATTTTTGTTGCCGGATAGACTATGAAACCTCAACCTGCTCTTTCCTCGAAGACATACCAACCTACGATGAATTAGCCTAACAGGCGAATACTTACCTTCTGCGATTTAAGGGAAATATTTTTCAAGTTCATTCCATCTCTCGTATTTAATATATTGCTACATTTGAGCATGTTTTACTTTATACAATTCAAACTACTTATTTTAAAACGATTTGATTATGAACAAAGAAGAATGTATCAACGCTGTTGCGGCCAAGACGTCGCCAAGCAAAGTAGAGATTAATAAAGGGAGCAATCCCGGAACAGGAGAACCTATTGACATACCGGCACGTAAAGTTGTACGGTTTAAACCCGGCGCCGTTTTATCCGGCGCCATAAAACAAGAAGCATGATGAAAAAGTTTTTTTGGAAAGCATGGTTAAGAGAGAATCATTTAACCAAGGAGGTGGATAACGATTTTATAGCCGAAGTATCCACCGTGGGAAAGACCTTGCGCAATGTGGACGTGGCGCGTCTCTTTGTTGAATCCGGTTCGGAGATCCAGTTCGAAACCCTGCTGGATGTGATAGACCGGACAGACCGCATCCGGCGCGAAAAGTTGCAGGAAGGTTACAGTGTGCAGACCGGCATTTGCCACCTCTCGCCCCGCATCATCGGATCGTGGCTCGGTGCAACGGCGGCCGATACGTCCAAGCATAAAATCACCCTTAGCATCACACCCACGGCCGAGATGCGCGTCGCGCTGGCCGAAGTAGGCATCGAGGTGTTGGGTATACGCGAAGGAGGCGAATACATCGGTCTCGTAACCGACGTAACCAGCGGACAGACAGACGGTAACGTCACGCCCGGAGGACAAATCGTTATAGCAGGACAGCGCATCAAGATCGATCCGGTGGATGAAGAGGGTCTTGGCGTATTCCTCACGGATGGGACCAAGGAGTATCCCATCAAACCCCTGGCTGTCAATCATCCGAAGGAAATCATTGCCGTCTTGCCGCAACTGCCGGTGGGAACGTATTCGCTCTACATCCATACGCGATACACCGGTTCTACCCCCCATTTGAAGGAGGTGCGGCGGATTGACTACGCCACGCCGCTTACGGTGACGGACAATAGTGGCGATAGCGGAGGGGGTGACGATGGTCCGGTAGAAGACTAATCTTCCCGGCCTTCGGAGGGGTTCCCATTCGTGAGACTCACTTGTGCGCACAAGTTAGCCTCACTTGAGCCCACAAGTTAGCCTCACTTGAGCGCACAAGTTAGCCTCACTTGTGCCCACAAGTGAGGCTAACGAATTTTTATTCGGAAGTTGCTTCGTGAACTTTTCCGATAGGAATGGATAAGCCGAATTGGATATTGGCTGTTTTACTGTTGACGGGCAGTAAATTAGAACTGACCTTGGGCAGTAAATAGTCGCTGGCTATGAAGAAATGGACGCCTCGTTTGGGCGCCAGGTGGAGTGACATGCCGAAAGTCCTGTAATTCGTACGGATAAAAGAATAACTCACCGCAGCCGACAACCATTTGATTTGAGTTGGGTTATAATTGGCCGACAAGGTTAGCTCGCTAAGGGTGGTGTTGCCGAAATAGGTAGACGATAAAAGCCCTGCCGAGAGATTGCCGGGCAGGATTTCGTATTCCAGCCCCAGATTCACGGTTGTGCGCAAGATGGTTGTATTTCCCTGGGCCTTTCCGGATTCCTTGAAATTGATAGCTTCCCGGATGTCGTCGATGGCCGTATTCAGGTTTTCTTCCAAGTTGAAGCTGCCTTGGCCCGTGGAATATTCTCCGGGCAAAACAGTGATCAGGGTTTCGGGCGCTTTTAAGTGAACGGACTGGTTGGCCGACCAGGAGATAAATCCCAAATCGGTAAGAGCCAGAGATACTTTTGCTTTTTCCGACAGGATATAGGCGGCGCCCAAATCCATCCCCAATCCCAATCCGTTGGCGCCGAATTCCGATGCTTCGATGGATTCAAACATGCCGTCTTCGTTGTATTTGGCCCGGATGCCTGCTCCTTTCAATGTGGCTTTCGAGCGGGCTGTCCACTGGTCTTTTTGGGCGTTGACATCCAGGGTTTCAATGTTTAAATCTGCGGCGACCATGCCCGACAGCAATTTGAGTTTTGCTCCTGCCGACAAGCGGTTGTCTAAAAAGGTACGTGCATAGCCGGCGCTTATTTCCGTGTAAGCGTTGACGGATAGCCTGAGGTCCCGTATCGGATAAGTGAGTGTGTGGTCGTTGGCCGTGAACCCGACTTTCAGCAGTTCGAAAAGGGGCTTGGGTATGTTTATGTCTATCAATGCTTTGATGCCTACGCCGAAACTCCAGAAACTCCCCCTTTGGGTGAAAAAACCAAAAGACAGAGGCTGATAATTCAGCTTGGCCGACAGATTGCTTTGATTGGGTATCTTAGACAAAAACTCGGAAGTGCTGACTTGGGGATGCATGAATGTTACTTTTTCGTTGTTCTTATCGAACACCAAATGATCCAGATAGATACTCGTATTGCTCCCAAGTGCCGCATCGGCTATGCTTATATATCCTTGACGGGGGATAAAGGCCGGATTCAGCGCCATGCGACTGTAGGAGTTTTTCATAAAATAATCACTATAAACGGTTTGCGCTGTGAGTGTTGAACTTGCAAGCACAATAAATATATGGAAAAGAAAGGCTTTCATTTTGTTTTTTGTTTTAATGTGCGTTTATTCCAGGCTGATTTTGATGCCGCCGGAGAGTATTAGTTTTACGTTTTTGATCAATACATAGTCTTCTCTTTCGACCTTTCTGGCTTGAAACTCAAACGTAAGTAGTAAAATATGGGCGTCTTTCAACTTCACAACATCCTCTGTTTTAATATTGACAACGAATGATTGCGGCGTATTCACATCGGCCCTGTAGATTTGTTTTTCTATGCTGATTCCGGTGTCTTGCCCATTATCATTCAGGATGGTAGTGGATAATTCAAAGTCGGAAAACTGTTTGTCGGCCGGGTCGTTTATATTGGATACAAAGTCTGCCACGAACGAAATAGCGCCAAGTGATTCCTCTTGTCCTTTGTTGTCGTAAACGAAATAGTTGTAGATCTCTTCCGAGAAGAGATCTTCTACCTCTTTGAAATATACGATGCTAACGGGAGAAGGTATTTCAGCCTGTGTCCTGAAACGGATGGTGTCGAAGTCTCCTATAAGTACGGAGATCCCGTTGTCGTGGCTGAAAGCCCCTTCCTTGTTGATATTATCCCATTCATAACCCTTTTCCACGCAGGAAGATATAGCACAAAATGCCATCACGGCCGGAGGAAGAAACAACCGGCAAATCTTACTTTTTTTTACTTTCATATAAGTTTATTTTCTGAATAAAATTTAATAATGATCCGCGAATATAGCATTATTGTTGATTACAAACACAAAAACCTGAAACAAAAGTTCCAGGTTTTTCGCAACATTCATGCAGAGGGATATGGGGTGTCGAATCTATGCGCCGAAGTCGTCGAACATCAACATTTCAGATGGTACGCCTAAGTTGTCCAGCATGATTTTCACGGCATTCGACATGGGCCCGGGGCCGCACATATAGTATTCGATATCTTCCGGCGCTTCGTGGTTTTTGAGGTAATTGTCAAAAATCACCTGGTGGATAAACCCTGTGTAGCCCGTCCATTTATCTTGTGGACGCGGTTCGGAGAGGGCTATGTGAAACTTAAAGTTGGGAAATTCCTTTTCAATGGCGCGGAAGTCTTCTTCGTAGAAGATTTCGTTCTTTGATCGGGCGCCATACCAGTAAGACACCTTGCGGTTGGTCGTCTTCAAGGTTTTGAACAGGTGCAATAAATGCGCTCGAAGGGGCGCCATTCCGGCTCCGCCTCCGATATAGAGCATTTCGCGTTGGGTATTCAGGATATGGAAATCGCCGTAGGGTCCGGACATTTTCACCTTATCACCCGGTTTCAGGGTAAAGATAAACGAGGATGCGATACCCGGTTTGACGCCGGCTTTCCACGTACCCGTTGTCCGGTCGAAAGGCGGCGTGGCAATGCGTACGTTCAAGGTAATGATATTACCCTCAGCCGGATAATTGGCCATGGAATAGGCTCGGATTGTTTCTTCGTTGTTTTTGCACGTAAGGTCCCACATCTTGAATTTATCCCATTCGTCTTTGAAACGGTTGTCTACGTCGATGTCTTTATACGACATGTTGTATGGGGGGATAAGAATTTGCGAATAACTGCCCGGCTGAAAATTCATCGTTTCCTCCTCCGGCAGTTTCACGGTAAATTCTTTGATAAAAGAGGACACATTGTGGTTTGACACCACGGTACACTCCCACTCTTTCACGCCGAAAACCGATTCGGGCACAATGATTTTGATATCCTCTTTTACTTTTGTCTGGCAACCCAGGCGCCAATTGTCCTTAATTTGTTTGCGCGAAAAGAACCCTACTTCGGTTGGGAGGATATTCCCTCCGCCTTCGACTACCTGACACCGGCATTGTCCGCAACTTCCGCTTCCGCCACAGGCCGAAGACAAGAAAATACCGTTACTCTGCAATGTGCCAAGCAAGGTGCCGCCCAAGGGGACTTCAAATTTCTTTTCATTATTGACCACCATATTGACATGTCCCGAGGGAATCAGTTTGGCTTTAGCATACAATAATGCACCGACTAAGATAAGCGTAATCAACAAGAAAACAACCGCCCCCGCTGCAATGGTAAGCCCGCCTGACATTAATAGAATCATCTCTGTATATTTCGTTAATGCGTTAATACTAAATTTTAAGACCGGAGAAGCACATGAACCCGATACCCATCAAACCGGTAATGATAAAGGTTATACCAAGCCCTTTCAGTGGTTTGGGGATATTTGAATAGGTCAACTTCTCGCGTATGGCAGCCATTCCTACGATAGCAAGCAGCCATCCTATGCCGGAGCCTAAACCGTAAACCGTGGCTACACCGGCATTAGCGAATGCCTTTTGCTGCATAAACAGCGAACCGCCCAAGATGGCGCAGTTTACGGCAATCAGCGGCAAAAATATCCCCAGGGAGGTATATAAAGCCGGCGCATAGCGCTCGATAACCATTTCAACCAATTGCACGAAGGAGGCTATGACGGCTATAAAAATAAGCAGCGATAGAAAACTGAGGTTTACCCCGGCGTATTCGGCTCCCAGCCAGCTCAGCGCGCCTTCTTTCAGCACATAATTTTCGAGCATATAATTGATGGGCAACGTACATACGAGGATGAACGTTACGGCGATGCCTAATCCTAATGCCGTTTTTACATTCTTGGATACGGCCAGAAAAGAACACATGCCCAGATAGTAGGCAAACAACATGTTGTCTACAAAAACAGCCCGCATGAACGTGCTTAATAATTCTTCCATTGTATTTGTTATTAGCAGAATGAATAATTAGTTTTCCTGAAGGTCTTTGTTTCTCGCACGGTGCACCCATATAATAACGGCCACAACGATGAGTGCCATGGGAGGCAGTATCATCAAGCCGTTGTTTACGTAACCCCATTGGTAGAATACTTCGGGAATGACCTGAAATCCCAATAGGGTGCCCGATCCGAGGAGTTCGCGAAAAAAGCCGATAATCACTAATATGATCCCATATCCCAGGCCGTTGCCCAGTCCGTCGAGGAAGGATTCCCAGGGGCCGTTACCCAGAGCGAAGGCTTCCAGGCGTCCCATCAGGATACAGTTGGTGATGATCAGCCCCACAAAGACGGAGAGCTGTTTGTTTACGTCGAAGGCAAAAGCCTTTAACACCTCGCTTACTATTGTTACCAGAGCCGCCACTACCACTAATTGTACAATGATGCGGATGCGGTTGGGTATCGTGTTCCTTAGCAGTGATATGATAACGTTGGCAAAAGCCACGACGGCTGTTACTGAAACGGCCATGACGATAGAAGGTTCCAACTTGGAGGTTACGGCCAGCGCCGAACAAATTCCCAACATCTGGATAATGACAGGATTGTTCTTGCTCAACGGCCCTGCCAGTATTTCTTTACTCTTATTTGATAATCCCATCTTTTACTGATTTTGTGAGGTTAAAAAACGAACATACCCATGCAGGCTGTCAAATATCATCTTATCTACGCCCTGGCTCGTGATGGTGCCTCCTGAGATACCATCCACATAATCCTGTCCGGCGGCGCTTTTGCCCGGTTTGACGATGGCTACCGACTTAAATTCGTTCTCTATGAAAATGCGCTTCCCTGCAAACCGGCCGCTGAAGGTAGGCAGTACGATTTCGGCGCCCAATCCCGGTGTTTCTCCCGCGTGACTGAAATCGGCGCCATAGATTGTATTCCGGTCGTCGTTCACGGAAATATATCCCCACAACGCCCCCCACAGGCCGGCGCCCGACAGCGCCATGATGTATTTCACTTGTCCGTCTACACGGGCTACGAATACCGGATAGGTATGTTTTTCAAAAGCTTTTACCACATCTGCGGCGAAAGCGTCGCCTTCCACTTTTGCTCCCTGCTCATCAACAAGGAACGAATCTTCTATCAATTCGCCGAATTTGGCTTTTGCTTCGTTGGCCGAAACCTGGACGTTGATGGAACGCAGGATCTGCTGGCGTTTGTCGTTTTCTTCATTTTCTTTCTGGAAACTCTTTAACGACTGTGAGGTAAATGCCAAAACCACAGCTACCAGCACCACCATTACGGAAGCGTATAGTATCGTGTATATATTACTGTCTCTATTCATAATTAATTTACCTTTCAGGATTTATTATTTCGCGACCGCTCTTTTCATACGGCGCTTTATATTGCTTTCCACCACATAATAGTCTATCAGCGGAGCGAATATATTCATCAGCAGGATAGCGAGCATCATTCCTTCGGGATAGCCCGGATTCAAGGTGCGAATAACAATTGCTACGACACCAGTCAGAAACCCGAAGATATATTTACCGGTTTCCGTACGGGCTGATGTAACAGGATCGGTAGCCATAAAGACCGCTCCAAAGGCAAAACCGCCCAGGAGCAGATGGTCAAGGGGTGATACGCTCATAGCCACGGTTGTGCCAATCAGGTTGAAGACGGCAGCCGTGAAAACTCCTCCTGCAAATACGGAGAGCATCGTTTTCCAGCTTGCTACGCCGGTAAAGAGCAGAATAGCCGCCCCAATCAGGATGGCAATCGCCGAGGTCTCGCCGATTGAACCGGGGATCAGTCCGACGAACAAATCCCAACTACTAAGCGGATTCCCAAGTGCATCAACGGCATGAAACGAACCAGCCAGTTCGTTTGATGCGATATTTATCTGTCCCAGTGGGGTGGCTCCGGAAAAGCCATCCACCACGGCGCCTTCGCCTATGCCGAACGTGCTTCCGGTACGGACAAACACCCGATCGCCGGACATGGCCGAGGGATAGGCAAAAAACAAGAAGGCGCGGGTTACCAGCGCTACATTAAATATATTGTACCCTGTCCCGCCGAATACTTCTTTGGCAAAAATAACGGCAAACGCCGTGGCAACGGCTATCATCCAGAGTGGAGTATCTACCGGCACAATCAATGGAATCAATATGCCGGAGACTAAGAACCCTTCCTGTATTTCTTCCTTTTTCCACTGGGCAACGGTAAACTCAATCCCCAGTCCGACTATATAGGAAACAGCCACAATGGGCAATACCGCCAGAAGTCCGTAAACGAACGTAGCCCAGAAGCCGGGAGCGGAGCCGATGGCTAAATAATGCTGATAACCGGTATTGTACATACCGAAAAGCAGGGCGGGAAGCAGGGCGATGATAACGGCCGTCATGGTTCGTTTGGCATCTATACTGTCGTGGATATGGACGCCGGATTTCGAGGTCTCATTCGATACGAACAGGAAAGTCTCCATTCCCTCGAATACGGAGCGCAGCATTGCAAGTTTTCCGCCTTCCTCAAAATGGGGTTTAATCTTGTCTAGATAGTTCCTTAACGCTTTCAATGTAATTCGTTTTTTTTATTTGATTATTAATTCATTTCCTTGTACAAAAGATCCAACCCTTTGCGCACAATCTGTTGTAATTCTATCTTTGATGTATCCACAAATTCACACAGGGCAAAGTCTTCGGGCGCCACCTCATATATTCCCAGGTTTTCCATCTTGTCGATATCGCAAGCGATAATAGCTTTGAGCAGGTATTCCGGATAAATATCCAGGGGAAATACCCTGTCGTATTCGTTCGACATGATCATGGCTCGTTTTCCTCCCCGGATGCGGGCATCTATCACGTATTCTTTTTTCCGGCCTGTCAGCCAGGCGGGAAAGGTGCGGCTTGCGCTGAATTTGTTTGTCCCCGGCGTGGCCCAACCGAAGAATTCGTGTGTCTGGTCTCCTTCGGGTATCACGGTGATCTGATTGTCCGAAGCATACAGGTAATCGTCTTTGCTTACCTTTTTTCCCGTCAGGACATTTCCGCTGATGATGCGCAGATGTTCTTTCCCTTTTGTCAGTTTCTCTTCCACGAGGCTTCGGATCGTGCATCCGGCTATGGCGGGGATATAACCTTGCTCGGTGGTTCCCGAACCGGTCAGGGCCACTAAGCGGCTGAAGTCGGCGATTCATTCCCGAAACAGGCGTCCGGCTATGATTACATCGTCCGGTCGGATTGTCCATACGGTTTCGCCCTTGTTGATGGGGCGGGTATGGTTGATCAATACGCTCACATTACCTGCGGGATGCGGGCCTTCTACTTCTATGAGTTCCACGCCGCGCCACCTCTGTGCGGAGCCTTTCTTTACGCCTACAAATACTTTTCCGGGGGTGAGTTTGGCCAAAGCCTCCAGACCTGTCTGAAAATCGGCCTCCCGATTCTTTACAATAAACCCGAAATCGGGCGACAGGGGTGCCGTGTATACGGTAGAGATATAAATATCCCGGGGCGTATCGGACGGGGATGCCACGATGTCGTACGGGCGTTGCGTGATAAAAGGCCAGATACCGGCTTGCAGAAGCGCCGTTTTTATTTCCTCAGGCGACAGGAGCGATGGATCGTTGAAGGGGCCGAACGTTACGTATTCCATCCTCTCGTCGGGTTTCACCACAATGCGGAGGACTTTGCGTTTTTCTCCACGACAAACGGCGGTTACTTCGCCGCTCACGGGCGAAACGAATTTAATTTCCGGTCGGTTCTTGTCTGTCATCAGCACGGAGCCGGCCCGGACTTTCTCGCCTGCATTCACAACTACTTTGGGGACGATGCCGTTAAAGCTGTCCGGAAGCACGGCGTAGCTATTGCTCTTTTCCGATGCTTTCAGCCATACTTCGGGAGCTTTGCCTTTTAAATGAATATCCAAACCTTTTTTTATCTTGATTTCCTTTACCATGATACAAGT
>JAITKB010000089.1 GCA_031278605.1 Tannerellaceae bacterium | reverse complement strand
ATTTCCATTTGGGGAAGGGCTGGAATTTTTTCTGTGGCCCGATTTCCATTTTGGAATTGGGGTAAAATTTTTTTTCCGCCTCATTTCCATTTTGGAATTGGGGTAAATTTTTTTTTCCAGCCCGATTTCCATTTTGGAATTGGGGTAAAATTTTTTTTCCAGCCTCATTTCCATTTTGGAATTGGGGTAAAATTTTTTTTCCAGCCCCATTTCCATTTTGGAATGGGGGTAGATTTTTTTTTCCAGCCCTATTTCCATTTTGGAATTGGGGTAGAATTTTTTCTGTGGCCCCAATCTTCCCACGTTTTTGGAGAGGAGAAAAACTGCGGAGGCTTCCCTGGGTTTCGGAAGGAACTGTTTTTGTTAATAATCCGCAATTGCGGCCGGGAATTTAAACCTCAAACCTCTCCCGGTGTCTATCGTTATAGAATTTTTAATACAACAGAAACTTTTATGCAACTCAAAACAAACTTTTTGTTACTTATCTGTGCGGGAATGATGACATGCCTTGGCCTGTCGGCGCAAAGGGGTAATCCCACCGGGAGACCCGTGGTGGAAGTGAAAGGCTTCGTGCTCGAAGAGGGAACAAAAAGCCCCGTGGAACAGGCAACCATCCGGCTGCTGAATGTAACCGACAGTACATTGGTACATGGCGTGGCGACCGCCCGCAACGGTAGCTTCGCCATCAAAGACATCGCCGCCGGGACCTATCTCCTGGCGGTTACGTTCGTGGGCTATGAACCCTATTACCAGCCCCTGCGCATAACGGGCAGGAATAATCCGGTGAATGTGGGGGAAATTGAACTCCGGGATGCAGCCGTGGCCCTGGGCGAAGCCGTAGTGATAGGAAAAGCGGCCGAGGTGGTGGTGCGGAACGATACCATCGAATACAATGCCGATTCCTATAAAGTGACCGAAGGCGCCGTGCTGGAAGATCTGCTCAAAAAAATGCCGGGCGTGGAAGTGAGCAGCGAAGGAACCATCACCGTGAATGGAAAACAAGTGAAAAAAATAATGGTAGACGGAAAGGAATTTTTCTCCGACGACCCCAACGTGGCCTCCAAGAACCTGCCCGCCGATATGATCAATAAATTACAAGTGGTGGACCGCAAAAGCGATATGACACGCATGACGGGATTTGACGACGGGGAAGAAGAAACCATCATCAACCTCACCGTGAAACCGGGGATGAAGCAAGGATGGTTCGGCAACGCCTTCGCAGGATACGGAAGCCGGGAACGCTACGAAGGGAACCTGATGGTAAACCGCTTTGTCGACAACGACCAGGTTACGCTCATGGGAGGACTCAACAATACCAACAATATGGGCTTCGCCGACCTGGCTTCCACCATGTTCCAGGGGGGAGGAGGAGGAGCCGGGGGATTTCGCTTCTCGGGAGGCAACAGCGGAATTACCGCTTCGGGAAATACCGGACTGAATTTCGGCAAGGAAATCGGAAAAACCCTCATGCTGAATGGAAACCTGCGCTATTCCTATTCCGATAACCACGCCACCAACAAAAGTTTCGAGCAACGCCTCCTCCGGGGAGATACCACGCAATATACCGACCAGGAAGATGTGCGCAACCGGATAAACAACAACCTGGGAGCCAACCTCCGCATGGAATGGAAGCCGGATACGCTCACCAACCTGATCTTCCGCCCAAACTTTACGTACAGCGAAAGCCGTAGCCGGGAAAGCGGCGATTACCTCACCCTCCAAGGATACGACCCGGCGCACACCGGAAGTAAAGATACGCTCAACGTGGGCGACGCACAAAGCTCCTCCGAAGGCGTGGGATACAACCTCAACGCAACCCTGGAGGTAAGCCGCAAACTCAATGCGAAAGGACGCGTGGTGAGCGCATCCTTCTCCGGCGGGTACAACCTCTCCGACGAAGACGGCCTCAACTATTCCAATACGCAGTATTTCGGCGAAGAAAACACCTACCGCAACCTCTTGATCGACCAGCAATACCAATACAAGAATACGGGATACAACTACCGCGTCTACGTCTCCTTGGTAGAACCCCTGGGGCGAAACAATTTCCTGCAGGCCACCTACCGCTTCAGTCGCCAACGACAGGAAGCGCTGAAATACACCTACGCCCCGGATGCCTCCGGAGCATACAATCTCTTAGATACGGCTTACAGCAAAAGCTATCGCAACGATTTTACCACGCAACGCGCCAGCCTGAGCTTTAAAGCGCAAAGAGCGACATACAATTATACGCTGGGGCTGAACCTGGATCCCTCCTACAGCCAAAGCCGGAACTTCGTAGGCGAGGAAGTGTTCTCCGAACTCTCCCGCTCGGTGCTGAATTTCTCGCCCATGGCCCAGTTCAACTACCTCTTCAACCGGCAAACCAACCTGCGCGTAGATTACAACGGACGCACCCGCGAGCCTTCCATGACCCAGCTTCAACCCGTTGCCGATGTGTCGAATCCCAACAATACCGTTATCGGGAATCCCAACCTCTCGCCACGTTACGTGAACGACCTCTCCGTACGTTTCCAGCGTTTCCTCCCGGAACAGCAAACCGCCTTTATGCTGATGTTCAACGGCGATTATACCCTGAACGACATCGTCTCGGACGTGACCAACATCTCGGCCGGCATACGCCGGACAACCTACGCCAACGTGGACGGCAATTACAGCGCCAACCTGCGCTTTATGATGAATACGCCGCTCCGAAACAAAAAATTCACCGTCAACTCCATGACCATGGCCTCCTACAACAACAGCAATGCCTTGGTCGACGGCGAAAAAAGCGCCAACCAAAACCTCGTCCTGATGGAAACCGCCGGCCTCAACTACCGCTCCGACCTAATCGACCTCGGACTGAACGGGAATATACGATACAACAACAGCCAATACTCCCTGCAGCCGGACAACAACCAAAATACGTTCAACTACGGCTTCGGAGGCACAACCATCCTGTATCTACCCCTGGCCTTTAAACTGGAAAGCGATATAACCTACTCCACCAACGCCGGCTACTCCAGCGGATTCCAGCAAAAAGAACTGATGTGGAACGCCTCAGCCTCCAAATCTTTCCTGAAAGGAAACCAGGGAACCTTGCGTTTGAAAATCTACGACCTGCTGCAACAGCGCAGCAATATATCCCGAAGCGTAACCGCCACGGGATATACCGATTCGGAATACAATACGCTGAACAGTTATTTCATGGTGCATTTCATCTACCGCTTCAGCATCTTTAAAGGCGGCGCCTCACGCTCCGACGCCCCGAGAGGCCCCGCACCCGGCGCACCCGGCGGTCCTCCTCCGGGCGGCGGCGGCAGGAGATTCGGCGGATAAGCAGCGAATCCGCCGCCCCAGCCGGCCATATCCAATGAAAAGGGAGAGGATGCGTCTGTTTCAACGTCCTCTCCCTGCAAACACAAAACAATCAACAAAACTGTTGAGTCCCTATCGAATGAATAAAAGTTCCCGGTATTTGGGTAAGGTCCATAATTCGTCGTCTACGATGAGTTCCAATTTGTCGATGTGGTATCGTATCTCGTCGAACATGGGGACTACCGTGTCGTGGTAGGCAATGGCCTTTTCCCGTTCGGCGCTTATCCGGTTTGCTACCTTGCGTGCTTCTACCATTTCGTCCGTCTTTTCCTTGATGAAGGAGATATGCTTGCTGATGTCCTCAATAATCTCCAGGTTGTGGTCCGACATCCCGGCGGCCTTATCGGCGGGGAAAAGATCGCGAAGCTTGTAAACATTGTCGATGAGAGAGGACTGGTAGCGCGTGGCAATGGGAATGATATGGTTCATGGCAAGGTCGCCCAGTACGCGTGCCTCGATCTGTACCTTCTTGGTGTAGGTCTCCCATTTCACCTCGTTACGCGCTTCCAGCTCCAGGTGAGTCATCACGCCGGTGGACTCAAACATCTTTACGGAGGATTCCCAAAGGTAGGCGTCGATGATAAGCGGTACGCTGGTCTCACAGTCCAATCCCCGTTTGGCGGCGTCGGCCTTCCATTCTTCGGTGTATCCGTTCCCGTCGAAATGGATGGCCTTGCTCTCGCGGATGTCTTTGCGTATGACTTCAAGGATGGCGGCATATTTGTCTTTCCCCGTGGCGATGAGCGCATCGGTTTCGGCCTTGAAGATTTTGAGTTGCTCGGCTACGGCGGCGTTCAGCGCCAGCATGGCGGCGGCACAGTTGGCCTCCGAACCTACGGCACGAAATTCAAACCGGTTGCCGGTAAAGGCAAAGGGCGAAGTGCGGTTGCGATCGGTATTATCCAGCAGCAGTCCGGGGATGCGCGGAATGTCCAGATGGAAACCCTGTTTGCCGGCTACGCTCACCTCGCCGGCTTCCGTGTTTTCCAATTCCTCCAGCACTTTGGTGATTTGTGCGCCCAGGAAGCTGGAGATGATGGCCGGCGGCGCTTCGTTGGCGCCCAGGCGATGGGCGTTACCGGCCGAAGCGATGCTGGCCTTCAGCAAAGCATTGTGGCGGTAAACAGCCTTCAATACGTTTACTACGAAGGTGATGAAGCGCAGGTTGTCTTCCGGTGTCTTGCCGGGCGCCATCAGCAGGATGCCGGTGTCGGTGCCGAGCGACCAATTGTTGTGTTTGCCGGAACCGTTGATGCCCTTGAAGGGTTTTTCGTGCAAAAGAACCCGGAAACCATGGTTGCGAGCCAGGTTGCGCATCAGGGCCATGGCGAGGAGGTTGTGATCGTTCGAGAGATTACATTCTTCAAAGATAGGGGCTACCTCAAACTGGTTGGGGGCTACTTCGTTGTGCCGGGTTTTCAATGGGATGCCCAGCTTGAGCGCTTCGATCTCCAACTCCTTCAGAAATCCCAGCACGCGAATGGGAATGGCCCCGAAGTAGTGGTCTTCCAATTGCTGGTTCTTGCTGCTTTCGTGTCCCATCAGGGTGCGTCCCGTGAGCAGCAGATCCGGACGGGCGGCATAGAGACCTTCATCTACAAGGAAATATTCCTGTTCCCATCCCAGGTAGGCATAGACCTTTTTTACATCGGGATTAAAATACCGGCATACGTCTACGGCAGCCCGGTTCACGGCTTCGAGCGCTTTCAGCAAAGGAGCTTTATAGTCGAGCGATTCGCCCGTATAGGAAATGAAGATGGTAGGGATACACAACGTATCGCCTACGATGAATGCCGGCGAGGAGGGATCCCAGGCGGTATATCCCCTTGCTTCAAAGGTATTGCGTATACCTCCGCTGGGGAAACTGGAAGCGTCCGGCTCTTGCTGCACGAGGAGTTTGCCGGAGAATTTTTCTATCAGTCCCCCTTTTCCGTCGGGGTCGAGGAAGGTGTCGTGCTTCTCGGCCGTCCCTTCGGTAAGCGGGTGAAACCAGTGAGTGTAGTGTGTCGCACCGTTGGCCAGGGCCCATTGTTTCATACCGGAGGCCACGGCATCGGCAGTAGTCATGTCCAGAGGGGTTCCGTTTTCAATCGAGTCGTCTACCTTGGCAAAAGCTTCCGGGGAGAGATACCTGAACATTTTCTCACGGTTGAAAACCTTGGAGGCGAAGTAATCCGATTGTTTCCCTTCGGGCAATGCCACGTCAATGGCTTTTTTCTCAAAAGCCGCTTCCACTACTCTGAATCTTAATGTACTCATTTTGTTTTGTTTTGTTGTTGATAATTTGGATTGTATAAAATTGTAATACCTGATTGTCTGTGTTGTTTTATCCTTAAAAGACGGGGGATGAGCGCAAAGATATATATAAATAATGTACGCTCCCTCCCCCCCTTTTTTTGTGTCCTTTAATTATTATAGGCTGTCTCGCCGTGTTCGTATATGTCCAATCCTTCTTCTTCTACCCGTTTGGATACGCGTAGTCCGAAGAGAAGGTCCAATCCCTTGAACAGGACAAAGCCGGCGGCTATGGCCCATAGACCGATGGTTACGGCGCCAAAGAGTTGAGCCAGGAAAAATGCGCTTCCTCCTCCGAAGAACCATCCGCCTTCCACAGCGAGCAACCCGGTAAGTACCGTTCCGATAAATCCGCATACGCCATGTACGGCAGAAGCGCCTACGGGATCATCTATCTTCAGCACCAGGTCGATGAACGAAACGGCATACACCATGGCCGCCCCGCAGATGGCGCCGATAATGACCGCGCCAACGGGATTCACCACATCGCAACCCGCCGTGATGCCGACCAGCCCGGCCAGAGCGCCGTTCAGCGTGAGCGACAACGAAGGCTTGCGGTATTTGATCCACGAGGTGAAAAGAGAAAGTACCGCACCGGCGGCAGCCGACAGGTTGGTGGTGAGAAATACATGCGAGATGGCCACGCGATTGGCCTCACCCGAAGCGGCCAACTGAGAGCCGGGGTTGAAGCCGAACCATCCGAACCAAAGAATAAAGACCCCCAGGCTGGCCACCGTGAGGTTGTGTCCGGGTATGGCGCGCGATTTGCCGTCTTTGCCGTATTTGCCCAGGCGAGGACCCAGGACGAAGGCGCCGGCCAAAGCTACCCATCCGCCTACGGAATGAACAATGCTCGAGCCTGCAAAATCATGGAATGTAGCGCCGAAGGTAGTGGTCATAAAGCTACCTTCGGCGTCATTCATCAACCATCCTCCCCCCCAGGTCCAATGACCGGATATGGGGTATATCAGTACGCTGATGAAGATAGTATAAATCACATAAATAGAGAATTTGGTGCGTTCGGCCATGGCGCCAGAAACAATGGTGGCAGCCGTGGCGCAGAAAACGGTCTGGAATATCAGGAAGCCGGCTTTGGGTAGTTCCATGTCTATGAAGTCGAAAGAAAAGAAGTGGGGCGTCCCCACAAAACCTCCCGTTCCGAACATAAGGCCGAATCCGATGGCCCAGAAAAGCAACGAGCCGAAGGAGAAGTCCACCATATTCTTCATAAGAATGTTCGCTGTGTTTTTGGTGCGTGTAAATCCGGCCTCGACCATGGCGAATCCGGGTTGCATGAAGAAAACGAGCATGGCGGCGAGCAGCATCCATACGGTGTCGAGCGATAATGCCAGATCGGCAAAAGTGTTTGTTGTTTCCATATTCTATACGGTTTACTGTTTGTTTGTATTTCCTGTTAATAATAATGATAATACCGGGAGGCGTTCACCTTTCCTGTTCTGCATTGTACAGAGCAATATCGCCTCTTTCTCCGGTACGTATACGCACGGCGTCCTGTATGGGTATTACGAAGATACGCCCGTCGCCAATCTCGCCGGTTTGTGCGGCTTTGAGGATGGCGTTGATGGTCCTCTCTACGTTCTTGTCCCGGACAACCACCGAAATCAGAATGCGTTCGATACTGCTGGTGTCGTACACTACGCCGCGATACACGCGTCCCTGCCGGGTTTTTCCTATCCCGCGTACGTCGTAGTACGAAAACCATTCAATGTCTGCTGCGAGGAGCGCTTCCTTTACGTCCTCGAACTTAATCCTGCGAATAATAGCTTCAATCTTTTTCATCTTTAGACAGTGTTATTTATTTGATCCTTTTTTTTTCAGGAAAGGATGTACGGAGAAATTGCCGTGGAATACTTCGTTGAGGCAATTCTCCATACTTTCCTTCGATAACCTGAACATTTATATATAATTACATCAAAAGCCGTTCGACCTTACAGGGATATCCCGAATACCAGGAATACGTTGTCTTGATTGGGTGCAATGATCGTTTCCACGAAGACAGGCAGGGTGAAGGAATCTGTTATTTTTATTTCCTTCATGGCCTTCAATGACAGGGTGGAGAGGACGAATCCTTCTGTTCCGGCCTTGTGGTAAAGCCCTGTCCAGGGGGAAATACCGATGCCGGCGGTGAACGCCACATCTTTTACGCGGAAATCGTATCCGGCGGTGATGAATGTAGAATACTGCTGTTGGTCTTCCACGTCTTTATCTCCATTGTATCCGAACATGGTGCTCCAGGACAGGCTCAGTGGGAGAGATTCGCCGAAGTTGAATCCTATGTTTCCTTCCAGAAAGTGAGAGTTGGCGTAATCTCTGTAAGGGCTTCCTTCGCCAGCCCACCAGTAATCGGTTAATCCGAAGCTAAAAGCTCCGGCTTCGTATCCCAGGGCGATGTCGAACTCTTTTGCCCATGTGGAGAAATCGGTGGATCCCCATACCCCCAGAGAAAAATTCCCGGCCGACATCGTTACGCCCGGCTGTATTGCCACGCCTGTTTGATAAATGCCGCGCCACACGTAGCTACTGACGAAATCGGCTCCAGCCGAAATCCCAAACCCGGCTTTCTCCTGCGCCGCTGCGCTGAAGGGAAAAAGCAAGGCCATCAGTAGAATAACTTTAGTAAATGTAATTTCCAATCTTTTTGCCATTTTGAATTTGTTTTGTTTGTTACTGTATTATTATGTTGTAATCCGCTGCAAATATATTTCTTTTTTATGTGCGAAAAAATAATTGCATAACTTTTTGCAAGAAAAAATCCAACGATGGTTTCCGGCTTGATTCGAATTTTCGCAAGGGGAGTGGTATTCCTTGGCGTTTTGCCCGAAGAGTGTTTTTTTATATTTTTGCATACTCAATTTGTAAATAAAGAAATATCGGCGATGATAACAGTGAGCAGTCTCGATTTGCAATTCGGAAAACGCAGTTTGTTTCAGGATGTCAATCTAAAATTTACCCCAGGTAATTGTTATGGTATTATTGGCGCCAACGGGGCCGGTAAATCAACCTTCCTTAAGATATTAAGTGGAGAAATGGATCCTACGCGCGGAATGGTTTCGCAAGGCCCCGGCGAACGCATGTCGGTGTTGAGCCAGGATCATTTCGCTTTCGATGAATATACGGCAATTCATACCGTGTTGATGGGACATTCCACGTTGTGGAATATCATGAAAGAAAAAGAAATGCTGTATGCCAAGCCCGCCTTTAACGATGCCGATGGCATTCGAGTGTCGGAACTGGAAGAAAAATTCGCCGAAATGGAAGGATGGAACGCCGAAAGCGATGCCGCCGGCCTCCTGAGCGGACTGGGGATAAAGGAGGATTTGCATTACAGCCTGATGAAAGACCTGCCCGGAAAACAAAAAGTGCGTGTGCTGCTGGCACGGGCGCTCTTCGGACAACCGGATAACCTCCTGCTGGACGAACCGACCAACGACCTCGACCTGGAAACGGTGGGCTGGCTGGAAAACTACCTCTCCGGATTTGAGCATACCGTGCTGGTGGTAAGTCACGACCGCCACTTCCTGGATTCCGTATGCACGCATACGGTGGATATCGACTTCGGTAAGCTCCAACTCTTTGCCGGAAATTACAGCTTCTGGTACGAATCCAGCCAACTGGCGCTTCGTCAGCAGCAGCAGCAAAATAAAAAGGCCGAAGAGAAAAAGAAGGAGCTGGAAGAGTTTATCCGGCGATTCAGTGCCAATGTGGCCAAGTCGAAACAAACAACCAGCCGCAAAAAGATGATTGAAAAGCTTAATATCGAAGAAATACAACCCTCCTCGCGACGCTATCCGGGCATCCTTTTCAACCCCTCACGGGAGGTTGGCAACCAGATTCTGGAGGTGAAAGGCCTCTCCAGACGGATCGAAGGTCGGTGGCTTTTCCGCGATCTGAACTTCACGGTGGAGAAGAACGACAAGATCGTTTTCATCAGCCGGGACCCGCGCGCCATGACGGCGCTGTTTCAAATTATCAGCGGACAGGAAAAGCCCGACGACGGGACATGGCAGTGGGGACAAACCATTACAACCGCCTATCTCCCGCTCGATAACGCCGCCTTCTTCAACTCCGATTACAACCTGATAGAATGGCTCAGCCAATTCGCCGCCGATACCAATGAGGTCTATTTAAAAGGATTCCTGGGACGTATGCTGTTTAGCGGTGAAGAATTGCTCAAAAAGGTGAGCGTGCTGTCGGGAGGAGAAAAAATGCGCTGCATGATCTCGCGCATGATGCTCCGCGATGCCAATACCCTGATACTGGATACTCCTACCAATCACCTCGACCTGGAATCCATCCAGGCATTCAATAACACCTTACAGACATACAAGGGAAATGTCTTGTTTTCGAGCCACGACCATGAATTTATCCAAACCATAGCCAACCGGATTATCGAACTGACTCCCAAAGGTATTATAGACAAAATGATGGAATACGACGATTACATCGCAGACCCTGTGGTGGCCGGACTGCGGGAAAAGTTGTATTCTTAAATGCGCTAAAAAAACACAAATGAAGCAACGCTTATTTTTCCTCCTGCTTGTCTTTATTGGCTGGCTCGCGGTATTGGCCGTCCAAAAGCCTCTGTTTATGTTCTACCATTACAACCTGGCCGAGGGATGCACGGCGCTTGAATGGCTGAAGGTTATCCGCTACGGCTTGCGTCTGGATTGTACCATTGCCGGATACCTCACGATCGTTCCGCTTCTGGGCGTGATCCTGTCGATATGGATGCCGGGAACCTGTGTGCGGAAGGCATTGCGGGTTTACTTCGGAATCGCAGCAACGCTGGTGGCGATGGTTTTTGCCGCCGATGTTGCCTTGTATACTTTCTGGGGATTCCGTTTGGACGCCACGGTATTGTTTTACATACAGTTTCCCTCCGGAGCGGCCGGCAGCGTCCCCGCAGGATTGCTTATAAAGCAGATCATCCTGGTGGTGGTTTACGCTTTCGCTGCGATCGGGATGTTCAACGCCCTGATTGTCCCCCTGATGCCCGATACGCCGCCGGTAAGGAAGAAAACCTTCGCTTCTTTGGCCTTTCTTGTGGCGGGTGGAACGCTTTTTCTGCCGGTGTGGGGAATCGTGACCACTTCGACGGCGAACATTGGTATGGTTTATTTCAGCAACAAACAGTTTCTGAATCATTCGGCCGTCAACCCCGTATTCAGTCTGACGGCTTCGCTTTTCAAGCAGCAGGACTTTGCTTCGCAGTTTCAATTCTTTCCTGAAGAAAAACGCCGAAAGTTATTCCATAACTTGCTGCCTTCTTTGCCGGCCGACAGTGTGTATCGCCCGGAGGTGGAACTGCTTTGCACCCAACGTCCCGACATCCTGCTGGTTATCTTGGAAAGTTTTTCGGCCAATGCCGTTGGGGCTACGGGGGGGGTGAAGGATGTTACGCCGGCCCTGAACCGCCTCAGCCGCGAAGGCGTGTTGTTTACGAACATGTATGCCAATTCCTTCCGGACCGATCGGGGGCTGGTGTCTGTCCTGAACGGCTATCCGGCACAACCCACCACCTCTATCATGAAGTATCCCGCCAAAAGCCGTAACCTTCCGTCCCTGGCCGGGAGCCTGATACGGGAAGGATATACCGCCGAAATGCTGTACGGGGGGGATATTGATTATACCAATATGCGCAGTTACTTCTACAGTTCCGGCTATGGCAGGATTACCTCCCGGGCGAACTTCCCAAGGGGCGAACGGCTCAGTAAATGGGGGGCAAACGACGATGTTACGTTTCGCCATCTCTTTCGCTTGCTGCAGGAGAAGGGGGACACTTCCGCGCACCTGTTTTCCACCTTCCTGACCCTGAGCAGCCATGAACCTTTCGAGGTACCTTGCCGCCGCTTCACTCATCCCTACCTTAATTCGGTGGCTTTTACAGACAGTTGCATCGGGGATTTTATCGACCGGGTGAAAAAGACGCCGGCATGGGAGAATCTGTTGATCATCTTCATTGCCGATCATGGCTTTCGTTATCCCGAACACCTGAAGGAGTACGAGCCGGCGCGCTATCACATCCCCATGCTCTGGCTGGGAGGCGCCGTGAAGCAACCCCTGCAGATAGAAACGATTCTCAGCCAGACGGACCTGGCGGCCACTTTGTTCGGTCAGTTGGACATTCCGCATCAGGAGTTTCTTTTCAGCAAAGACATCTTCAACGGGCATTACCCTCCCTTTGCCTTCTATACGTTCAGTAACGGCTTCGGCTATATAGATCCAAGCGGCGTTTCCGTCTACGACAACGACGGCAATCGCTCCTTCTTCCACCACCCCAAAGAAGAAGGCCCTACGCGCATAGAATACGGTAAGGCCATCCTTCAAACGCTATACGATGATTTGGGACACCGTTGAGTTTGCTTAGTCGTTTTATTTCTCTTACATACCTAAAACGGATAGCCCACGGCGAAATGCCAGGCGAAATTACGGTCGAAATTGGGGCGGGAAATAGCCCAGCGACGCGCACCCCGTTCCTGGGGGTCGTATGCCTTGAAGCCGGTATCCATGCGGAAAAGCACGAAGTCAAAATCCAAACGAAGACCCAAACCGTAGGAGACGGCTATTTCGCGGAAGAAACGGGAAGGGTGGAAGTTCCCGTCTTTTTGTGTGGCATAGGGGCGTATTGTCCAGATGTTCCCGGCGTCGGCGAAGGCGGCGAGTTCAAATTTCCAGAACAACTTGGTGCGATACTCCAGATTGATGTCCAAACGAATATCTCCGGATTGACGAATGAAATCCGCCGAATCTTTCGACATGCTGCCCGGTCCCAGCGAACGTACCGACCAACCGCGTACGCTGTTGGCGCCTCCGGAGAAGTAACGTCGCTCGAAGGGGATCTGATCGGCATTCCCATAAGGAACGGCCAGACCGGCTCCCGCGTGGAATGCCAGGCGACTTCGGTTGTCCAGGATAATTCCCTTGCTGAAGTCGAAATCGAATTTGGCATATTGCGAGTATTCTATTCCGAACAGTTTGTATTGTCCGTTCGGATCTTTTGGGGCGTTGCCCAGATGGGATAGTGCGTACAGCAGGTTGCCGGCAAGTTCTACGGAGGTGCGCAGGGAATGTGTATTGCGTTGCCGGTATTGCGGGTTGTAGTTGTTGAACGTATAAGCATATCCACTGCTGACGATAAACTGTTCAATGTAATTATATTGTCGTGTAGCGGCAGGGAGTGAATTCAGGAAATCTTCGCTCATGCGGGGGAGGAACAAATAATCTACATCTATCAGACTGAAGGAATGTCGTGCTTGGGAATTGCCCCGGCTTTGCCATTTGTATCCCCATTTCCCCGAGAGCACGGCACGCTCGTACTCCGGACGCGTCTGGCGGTTGTAGCTCACGCTGAAGTCTGTGGAGGCGTGAATCTTTTTGCGGAAACTCTCGGTGGCGAATGGAAAGAGGAATAGGGGAAAGGAGAGCGACATTTCTCCTCCTATTTCCCAGTAGTTGTTCCAGCCGAATTCTTTATTGCCGGATAGGGATTCGTAGGCGCCCCGTATTTTTACGGAAAAGACCTCGGAGCCTTTGAACAGGTTGCGGTGTTGATAATTCATGCTGGAGGCGAAGCCCAAATCGCCGGCGGAATTGGTGCCTTCCATGTCGACGCCAAAGCCGTGAAGCCTGGCGGGGGCGGTGAGGATGGTGACGTTGAGCTTCATCGTATCGTTTTCTTCTATTTCATTGAAGCGGATATTGACGTTGCGCAAGGCTCGCAGGGAGGCGAACGAGGAGTAGGTTTGTTCCAGGTTCCGTTCGTTGAATTTCCCCCCGGGTATCAGGTAATTGCTTCTGCGCAACACCTCGGGGCGGAGCATATGGCCGTTTTTGCCGTAAATGACGGCGAGATCTCCGGCATGAACGGTATCGGTTGGCGTAAATGTTTCGTTCCCATCCAGTCGCAGGGGATCGTAATCCGTCAGGGTCGTTACTTCCCTGATATAATATGGACGATGGGGGAGTTCTTCCACGCTGCCTGAGGGCGTCACCCGGCGATAGGGGCGCAGGATCATTTCCAGATCCACCAGGTTTTGGCCGAGCGAGCTGTCGGCCTGATAGCCCAGGTAGTCTTTGTTGAAGGCATAATATCCGTTTCGGCGCAGGGAGGTGGTGATGCGTTGGCGTTCTTTATCCAGCAGGTCCCGGTCGAAGAGGTCGCCTTCCCTTATCACCGGGAGGTTATCGCCCGGGGCCGAGCGAAAGGCGGTATCGAGCCATGTGCGGAGGGGGGGCGTCTTGTAATTCCGGATGACATAGGGTTTATGGCCGGTGATATGGTAGGTCACGGTGGCTTTCTTGCGGCGGGTGGTGTCTATGGAGGCCGTCACCTGGGCGTTGAGGTATCCTTTGTTGGTCAGCAGGCGTTTCAGTTCTTCGGCGGATTGTTCCACGGATTGGGTGTTTAGGATAACGGGGGCTTCGCCCATTTTCCGGAGTTGTTTGTTGAGCCATTGATTGGGGTTTTTGCCCGACCATCCGTAGACGTACAACTGCCATTTCATCAGGCCGAAGGCTTTGAAATTGGGTTGTTGGCGAAGATAGGGCTTGAGTTCGGCCGTCTGGTAGCGGGGCAGGTCCGATGCTATGCTCACCCGGTCGAGCAGATATTCTCCTTCTCCCACAAACTTCACCGAACTGCAGGAAAGCAGCAGTCCGGCTCCATAGATATAGATAATGATGTAAAAACAACGGGAAACTCCCTTCATGATTCATGACTGATTATGTACGCAAATGTAATTTAAAACAGAGAAAATCTCCTACATTTGTTTGTAAATAAAAGGTAAAGATGTTAAGCAGAAAGAGAATACAGTACGTTCGTTCCCTCGAGGCGAAGAAATACCGGAAGCTCCACCGGGCTTTTGTTGCCGAGGGGAATAAGTTGGTTGCCGACCTGATGGGGGCTTTTGAGTGTGAGTGGATGTTGGCGAAACCTTCCTGGATGGCTACCCGTGGGGACATCCCTGCGGGGGAGTTATGTGTTGATTTGGGCGACGAGATACGCAAGGTTAGTTTTCTCGCCACTCCCCAGGATGTGATTGCCGTATTCAAGTGTCCGTCTTATGATCTCGGCTGCGCCGACGCTTCTTCGAACCTGCTATTGGCGCTCGACGGCGTGCAGGATCCGGGGAATCTGGGGACCATTGTTCGCCTGGCGGACTGGTTTGGCGTCGAACATATCGTATGCAGCGCCGATACGGCCGACGCCTTTGCCCCCAAGGCCGTACAGGCTTCCATGGGGGCTTTGTCGCGTGTCAGGGTGCATTATACTTCGCTGGGGTCGTACCTGGGGGAGGCTTTTAGCCGTTCCATTCCCCTCTACGGCGCTTTCCCGGGGGGCGAGGATCTCTATGGCGCCGGGCTTTCCCGGTCGGGGATTCTTGTCATGGGCAACGAAGGCAACGGCATTCGCGCGGAGATTGAAGCCTTGATTGGTCACAGGCTCCGCATCCCTTCTTATCCTTTGGGGCGGACAACCTCCGAATCGCTCAATGTTGCGGTTGCCACGGCCATTGTGTGTGCCGAGTTCCGTCGCCGTTTCATTTCCGATCTTCCTCCCGGGCGAACGCCATGAGGTAGGCTTTGATGAATTCGTCTATTTTGCCGTCCATGACGCCGTTCACGTCGGAGGTTTGGTGGTTGGTGCGATGGTCTTTCACCCTTCGGTCGTCGAACACGTAGCTGCGAATTTGGGAGCCCCATTCTATTTTCTTTTTCCCGGCCTCTATTTTTTGTTGTTCCTCCATCCGTTTTTGGAGGGCGAGGTCGTAGAGCATGGAGCGAAGGAGGCGCATGGCGTTTTCGCGGTTGTCCATTTGCGAACGGCTTTCGGTGTTTTCTATCAGGATTTCGCGTGTTTCACCCGTGTCGGGGTCTTTGTAGTTGTAACGTAGACGCACGCCGGTCTCCACTTTGTTTACGTTTTGCCCGCCGGCGCCTCCGGAGCGGAAGGTATCCCAGGTGTAATCGGCCGGGTTGACGTCGATTTCGATGGTATCGTCCACCAGCGGGGCGACGAATACGGAGGCAAAGGAGGTCATGCGTTTGCCCTGTGCGTTGTAGGGGGATACGCGCACCAGCCGGTGCACGCCGTTTTCGCCTTTGAGGTAGCCGTAGGCATAATCGCCTTCGAGCTGCATGGTGACGGTTTTGATACCGGCCTCGTCGCCGTCCTGGAGGTTGTTGAGGGTGATTTTGTATTGGTTGGCTTCGGCCCAACGCATGTACATACGCATCAGCATGGAGGCCCAGTCCTGGCTTTCCGTGCCGCCGGCGCCGGAATTAATCTTCAGCACGCAGCCCAGGCGGTCGGCTTCCTGGCGAAGCATGTTGCGAAACTCCAGCTGTTCGAGTTGCGTGAGGGCTTTGTCATAGGCTTCGTCCACTTCGTCCTCCTCCAGGACGCCTTCTTTGGCGTATTCGTAGGCCAGGAGGAGTTCCTGGGTTGCGGCGTGCAGTTCGTTGTAAAGTTCGATCCACTTCTTGAGATCCTTTACAATTTTCATTTGTGCTTCGGCTTTTTTGGCGTCTTCCCAGAATGTGGGGTCCTGGGTGCGCAATTCTTCTTCTTCCAGGCGGAGGGTTTTGCCATCCACGTCAAAGGAACCCCCTCAGCGCCTGCTCGCGCTCCAACACCTGGTGTAGTTGGTCTGATGTGATCATCGGTTTGATTGTTTTTTTTGTTGTTTTTAATTGGAAAGATCCGTTCGTCACCCGTTTCTTCGGATAACCTTTGTGCAAACATACGCAAAAAACCCCAATGAAGCGGCAACCGATCTCCGGGGATCCGTGCGTGCCGTGCATTGGTCCTCAAAAAAAATCCCGACAAACCTTTCTCACCGTGTCGGCTCGGTTGAAAAAAGTTTTTTCAAGGGAGCCGACTGTGTGATCGACCTCCAAAAAAGTTTTTTCAAGGGAGCCGACACTGTGATCGACCTCCAAAACAGTTTTTTCAAGGAAGCTCACACTGTGATCGACCTCCAAAACAGTTTTTTGAACGCAGCTCACTGTGTGATCGACCTCCAAAACAGTTTTTTGAACGCAGCTCACTGTGTGATCGACCTTGAAAACAGTTTTTTGGGCGAAGCTCACTGTGTGATCGACCCTTTCGAGCGAAAAACGAAGGACGCATCCTTTATCGAATGCGTCCTTCCGAGATCAAAAAAACACCAGTCAGTCTATACTATACACGAGATGGACTTTTCTTCAAGTGCAGGTTTAATGTACAATGATAGGTTTCCCCCATGCGCCGGTAGCTGAAAGCGTATTGGCCGGGGTAAATCAGGTTCAAACGTTTATCCAGGTTGATAAGCCCGATGCCCGAACCGCTCTTGTCGCTCTCGCTCTTGGGGAAGTAACTGTTGACGATATGGCAGTGGACCTCGTGGTTCGAAGCCTCTATCTCGATCCGGATAAACGAAGGGCGGTTGTTGCTCACCCCGTGCTTGAAAGCGTTCTCAATGGGGGCAATAAACAGCAAAGGCGCAATCGGCAGGTCCGCCGTGGAGCAAACCAACGATACCTCCACCGATACATGACCGGGCAAACGGATACGCATCAGTTCTACGTAGTTGCGAATGAAGTCCAGGTCTTTCCCTATGGGCACAAAGGCCTGGCTGCTTTCGTACAAAACGTAACGCAACAACCGGCTCAGCTCGTGCACCACCTCCTGGGCGCGCTCCGGGCTGGAGGCAATGAGGCTATAAATGTTGTTCAACGTATTAAACAAAAAGTGTGGGTTGAGTTGGCTCTTGAGGTTTTGAAGCTCGGCTTCGCTATGGCTTCGTTCCAACTCCTTGCGCTCGGCCTCCACCGTGTACCAACTGCTCGTTGCCTTGTAGGCGATGGCGATGGTGATCACAAAAAAATACGCCACCATGTTCGCCGCCAGGAGACGCAGCACACTCCAATCGGCCTTCGGAAAAGGCGTCGCGGAAGGGTCCTCGGGAAGAAACACCCACAGGAGCAGGTGCACCCCCACCGTGAGGCAAAGCGTCGCCAAAAAGTTGATCAAAAGGAAACGACAAACCTGTTTGATAAACAAAAAACGCCGGACCAGGTACAGGTAGTTGAAGTAAAAGACGATGACAAAGGAACCGACAACGAAGAGGAACCCCAGGTAACGCTTCAGGGTGAGTATCTCGGCCCCCGTGTTCCTTCCCGTAAACAGGAAAGGGAAGGTCAACAGGATGCCCCATCCCACCACATGCACCAGCCACTCGATCCGTTTGCCGGGGGGGTTGGACGAAGAAAGCCCCTCACTCATAGCGTATGGCTTCAATGGGGTCCAACCCGGCGGCTTTCCGGGCAGGATACCAGCCGAAGAATATACCCGTTAGCGAACAAACGGCAAAGGACAGGATCACGCTCCAGGGTTGGATGTAGCTGGCCAGGCCGAACAGGCTGCGAGTCATCCAGGATAGCCCTCCGCCGAGTATCACGCCGATCAGCCCACCCGTTAGGCTGATGAGAATGGCCTCGGTGAGAAACTGTGCCAGGATGTCGCTTCCCTTGGCGCCAATGCTCATGCGCAAACCGATCTCACGCGTACGCTCGGTCACGGATACGTACATGATGTTCATGATGCCGATGCCGCCCACCAGGAGCGAAATGCCGGCAATGCTGCCCAACAATAGCGTCAGCATGTCCATCACCGAGGAAATCGTGGCGCTCAGCTCCTCCATGGAGCGGATCGTGAAGTCGTCCTCGTCGCCCTCCTTCAACCGATGGTTGCGGCGCAGGATCTCGGCGATCTCCTCCATGGCCGCCTCGGAGTATTCCTCGCCGAGGGCCGAAGCCGTCAGGCCCTGAAGGTAGGTGATGGCCAGGATGCGTTTCTGTATCGTGGTATAAGGGGCCAGGACGAGGTCGTCCTGATCCATGCCCATGCTGTTGTAGCCCTTGCTTTGGAGCAATCCGATGACGCGAAAGGGGATCTTATTGAAGCGCAGGACGGCCCCGATGGGATTTTCCCCGTTGGGGAAGAGGTTGTCGACCACGGTTTTCCCCACCACGCACACCTTGGCGGCCGAGGCAATGTCCTGCTCGGAGAACATGCTCCCGTCGTCGATGCTGTAACGCCGTATGTCCAGGTAATCGGCGCTCACGCCGTAAAGGGTCGTGGGCGTGTTGTTGCCGCCGTAGATGAGTTGGCCGGAAGCGTTCACCGTGGGGGATATGGCCGAGATGTACCGCACCTCGCTGCGCAGGTTTTCATAGTCAACCATCTTGAGCGTTTCCATGTCCGAGGCGCTCAGACGTACGCCCCCGCGCATATCCCCTCCGGGTTGTATCATGATCATGTTGGCCCCCATCTCGCTGATCTGCTCCTGTATGCCGAGCTTGGACCCCTGGCCGATGGCCAGCATGGTGATGACCGAGGCCACCCCGATAATGATGCCCAGCATGGTGAGGAAACCCCGCATTTTGTTATTGGACAACGCCTTCAGGGCGATTCGGAATAAATTGCTAAGATTCATATGGCTATGGGTTTAATCCTTCTCCCTGGGCAACGCGGCCAGAGCCTCTGTTGCCGATTGGATCCGGGGGTTAAGCGTGTCGCTGACGAGGCGTCCGTCCTTCAAAAGGATATTCCGGCTGCTGTACTGCGATATTTCGGGATTATGCGTTACGAAGATGATCGTACGCCCTTGCTCGTGGAGCTTTTGCAGAAGCACCAGGATCTCGTGGCTGGTCCGGGTGTCGAGGTTCCCGGTGGCTTCGTCGGCCAGAATCACCGCCGGGTCGTTCACCAGGGCCCGGGCAATGGCTACCCGTTGCATCTGTCCGCCGGACATCTGGTTGCTCTTATGGTTCAAGCGATCGCCCAGGCCCACGGCCACGAGCGATTGCACGGCCTTTTTCCGTCGCGCGGAAGCCGAGTAAGCGGAATTGTACATCAACGGCAACTCCACGTTCTCCACGGCGGTGGTTTTGGGCAATAGGTTATAGCTTTGGAAGACAAACCCTATCTTGCGGTTGCGCAAGGTCGCCCGGGCATTCTTGCCCATGGCGCGCACGGATACGCCGTCCAGGTAATACTCGCCGCGCGTTGGGGTATCCAGACACCCCAGGGTGTTGAGAAGGGTGCTCTTGCCGGAGCCGGAACTGCCCATGATGGTGACAAACTCCCCCTCCCCCAGGGTGAAAGACACGTTTCGCAGGGCATGTACGGTCTCCTCCCCCACGATGAAATTGCGTGAGAGGTTCTCCAATCGAATGATTTCTTTGTTTTTCATACGCTGGTCTCCTTCGGATTATATCCCTCCGCCCGGTCCGCCCGGTCCGCCCGGTCCTCCTCCGCCACCCGGCGGCCGCGGTCCCATCATGAAGGGGTTTCCTCCGGGAGCGGGTGTTGCGGAAGAGGTTGACAGAAGTTCCAATACGATTTCTTCACCGTCGGAGAGTCCCTCGATCACCTCGGTTACGTTCAGGCCGGATACGCCCGTGGTGATGAGTTTGGGTCGAAGCGTGTTGCCCGACCTCTGCCATACGATTTTCTTCCCCGGGGACGGGGCTTGCATTTGCTCTACGGCAAGCTGCATGGCTCCCAGGATCTTCTCGTCGGGCACGAAGCGGAGGGCTTTGGCCGGAATGGTCAGTATGTCGGGTCGTTCCAGGGTGTAGACGGTTACGTTGGCCGTCAGTCCGGGCTTTAGTTTCAGGTCGGGATTGTAGGCGCTGATCACGACCTCGTAGGTCACGACGTTGGAGGTGACGACCGCCTCCAGCCTTACCTGCGTCACCTTCCCCCGAAACACATCCTCCGGATAGGCGTCCACGGTAAAGTCAACCCTCTGCCCCTCTTCCACCTGGCCTATATCGGCTTCATCCACATCGGCAATGACGCGCATCTGGGTCAGGTCGTTGGCAATGGTGAAAAGGGTCGGCGTGCTGAATCCGGCCGCCACGGTTTGCCCTTCCTCCACGGCGCGGTTGATCACCACCCCGTCGATGGGACTGGTGATGATGGCATATTGCAGGTTGCGCCTCACCTTGGTCATCTCCGAGAGGATCCGGTCGTAACTGCTTTTGGCCCGTTCGTAATTATAGACGGCCGTCTCAAAGTCCGTCTCGCTGATGAGTTGCTTTTCATGCAGCATCTTACTCCGGGCATAGTTCTTCTCCTGGTATTCATATTCGGTTTTGCTGCTGGCCAGCTCGGCTTCCTTGGATACGAGTTCGGCCTGGAGGTTCACCTTGTCCATTTCGGCAATCAGTTGCCCTTTGCTCACGACGCTGTTAAAGTCTACGTAGATCTTGTCGATGATGCCCGACACCTGGGTGCCCACCTCGACCTTCACCACCGGCTCAACCGTGCCGGTGGCCGTGACCGAATGGTTGATGGCCGTACGTTCCGCCCGGGCCGTGGCCAATTCGTACCTTCCCGCCCCGGAGGATTTGCCCGTGAACAGCAACAGGCAAACAATAACCCCGCCGGCAAAGGCAAGGCCAATCAGAATCTTTTGTTTTGTTTTCATATTTCGTTGTTTCAATCAGTAATTCTCATTCACGGGTTTCCCCTGGTAGATCCGCAGGAGTTGGATGCTCAGAATGGCCATGTATTTGCTCTGCAATTCTTCCTGCTGTGCCGTGAGCATGTTGTTTTTCTCGGTGAGAAGCTCCAGCGTATTCTTCATCCCCAGGAAGAATTGCTCCTGCGTGAGGCGATAACTCTCGGCGATGTACTTCACACGTTCGGCCGAAGCGACGTATTGGTTCTGGGCCGAGGTGGCGTCCAGGTAGGCCGTTTCCACAGACCGCAACAGGGACTTCTGCGTGTTAAGCAATTCGAGCCGGTTGTCCGTGAGCGAAAACCGCGCCTTGTTGACCGCCGTCTTATGCGTCCGGTTGCTCAGGATCGGGATGCTAAGAGTCAGCCCAATCGTTTCATTCAAACCGTCCCGCAACTGCCGGCCCAGGGCGTTGGATGCGGAGGTGTTTCCCGTGCCCATGCCTGCGTTGAGCGAGAGCGAAGGATAATACCCTGCGGCCGCCCGTTTCGTTTCCAACTCGGCGATGCGCACGTTCAGCTCACTGCTTTTCACTTCGGGCATCACGGCCAGGGCCGCAGCGTACACCACCTCTTTTCCGGGCAGTTGCAAAAGGACGTCCTCGTCGGTCAGCTCCGGGGAGGACAGGAGGATTTCCTCCATTATATCCAACTCCAGCAACTGCTTGAGTTGGAGCTTATACGTGTCCAGGTTTTTTTGCGCCATCACCAACTGATACCTGTCGGTGCTGTACTGACTTTCCATCTGGGCGAAGGATACGCGGGAGATGCTCCCGGCCTTGAGCAACTCTTCGGCCCTGTCGCGTTGCACACGGGAAACCTCCACCGTATTCTCGTTGATGCCGATCGCCTCCTGGGCGTACAACACCTGAAGGTAGGTCTGCACCAGGGAGATCTTGATCTCCCGCTCGTTTTGCTCCACGCTCAGTTCGTTTACCCGGTCCTGCAATTCCTGTTGTTTCACGGCGTGGGTGCGTTTGTTGGCGTCGAAAAGCGTCCAACTTGCATTCAGGTTGTAGTTCCCGGAGTAGGTCGGGTCCTTGTCGGCGAAGCGATGGGTGAGGTTCTGCCCCAGGGAAGCCGAGAGGGAAGGGAAGAGCTGGGCTTTCGCCTGTTTCGTGTCCTCCTGACTCAGGAGTTGGTTCACCTTTGTCTTCCCAAGTTGGATGTTGTGCTCCAGGGCATAGGCGATGCAATGCTGCAAGGTCCACCGGGAGGGTTTCTCCTGTGCCGCCGCTCCGTAAGGCAACACAAGGGCTAAAGCAAGTAATAAGGATAGATTCCGTTTCATAATGATCTTTGTAGATAACATAATCCGATTTGCAGCAAAAATAAAAGGAGCGTCGGGGACGGGCAAAACAAAATCGGTAGAGAAGAAGATGGTACAGACCAATAGAGTTTTTTTATCGACGAAGCGAAGCCGGAGCACTGAGGGAATTTGCCTACATTTGTTTCCCCAACAAGCAAATGATGTATTCCTCCCAATGATGTATTCCTCCAAACAACAGATCCTTCAGCTCCTTGTCCTGCTCAAAGCCCATGGGGTGCGGCAGGTGGTGCTCTCCCCCGGTGCACGCAACGCCCCGGTGGTGCAATCCCTGGCCGGCGACCCCTTCTTTGTCTGCCACAGCGTGGTAGACGAACGCAGCGCCGGCTTTTACGCCCTCGGCATCGCGCAATATACGGGGCAGACCGTTGCCGTGTGCTGTACTTCGGGCACCGCCGTGCTCAACTATGCCCCCTCCCTGGCCGAGGCCTTCTATCAGCAACTCCCCCTGGTGTATATCACCGCCGACCGCCCCCCGGCCCGGATTGATCAGATGGAA
This sequence comes from Tannerellaceae bacterium, assembly GCA_031278605.1. Classification (GTDB taxonomy): domain Bacteria; phylum Bacteroidota; class Bacteroidia; order Bacteroidales; family Tannerellaceae; genus DFXE01. The sequence continues at coordinate 12,613 of JAITKB010000089.1, read as the reverse complement.
GGACAGACCCTTCCGCAGCCCGGCATCTTCGGCCCCCTGGCGAAAAAGTCCGTGCAACTGCCGGAGATCACCTCCGACCGGGACGAATGGTACTGCAACCGTCTCCTGAATGAAGCCCTCCTGGCAGCCACTCACCCCCAGGGCGCACCGGTGCATATCAACCTCCCTTTGTCGGAACCCCTCTTTGAGTATACGGCCAATCCCCTGCCGCCGGCCCGGACGATCCATCGGCACGAACCCCTTTGGGCCTCCTTTCATCCCCTGGGCGAACGCTTCCGTCGTTTCCGTCGCCCCCTGCTTCTTGTAGGCCAACAGACCGACGCCACGCTCTTGGCCCCTCTCGATTGCCTGGAGCAGACGCATCGCTGCCTCATCCTGGCCGAACATCCCGCCAACCTGCCTCCCCGACGTTTCCCGGGCAACTTCGACGCCCTGTTGCGTTCCCTACCTGAGGAAACCCTCCCGCTTTACGCTCCCGACCTTGTGATTACCCTGGGCGGACACCTCCTCTCGCGTCACATCCGGCACTTCCTCCGCACCCATCCTCCCCGAGAACACTGGCATGTTTCGGCCGACGGGAAGATCACCGATACCTATCAATGCCTCACCGACACGGTGGTGGGCAAGGCTTCCCATTTTGCCGCCTACTTAGCCGGCCAGGATCCGCCCGGGGAGTGTGCCGACGCCCGCAGGGAGTATCTCCTTCGGTGGCAGTCCGCTTCCCTCGGTATCCCGGAGCCTGAGGCGGAATATTCGGACCTCGCAGCCTGTGGCGCCCTGCTGAGAGCCATGGACGATCACGCCTGCCTGCAACTATCCAACAGTTCTTCCGTCCGTTTGGCCCAACTCTTCCGCCCCGCGGCGAACCACCTTCGCATCCATGCCAACCGCGGGACAAGCGGCATCGACGGCTGCCTGTCTACGGCCGTTGGGCAGGCCTGTGTCAATCCGGGCCTAACCTTTCTGGTCATTGGCGACCTGGCTTTCTTCTACGATATGAACATCCTCTGGAACCGGCGACTGCCTCCCCGCCTGCGTATTCTGCTGAACAACAACGGTGGCGGCGGGATCTTTCCCACCCTGCCGGGGTTTGTCCCCACCCCCGAAGCAAGGCAACACATCCTCGTGCGCCACAGCCAAAGCGCCCGCTCCTGGGCCGAGAGCCAGGGCCTGGCCTACCTGGGCGTATCCAATCAACAGGAATTGCAGGACGCCATCCCTCCCTTCGTCTCCCCCGAAGGAAACCAACCGATGCTGATGGAAGTTTTCACCTCCCAGGAGAAAAACACAGAGGTCCTCCTTCGCTACTACGCATCCTTGCGCAGGGGCTGAAAGGCAACAGGGCCGCCCCGTTGGTTTGGGACGACCCTGTGTCGATAAATCTAAACAATACAAATTCATTTCCTTTCATAGAGTGTGTAAAGGTAGAGGGGGGCTGGAGGGGGCGCAATACCGTGTTCGCGGTATATCCTTAAATGTGTGGCATTTTCCCTATCTTTGCTTGAGATAAATAGTAATAATTCTAAAACCGAACAGATTATGAAATTTCTTGAACGCGCCTTCGACGACGCCAACCAGGTATGGAAATATGTGGTCGTCTTTCTTTGCGCTATCCTGCTCTGGCCGATGATCGGCTCCATTCCTTTGATTCTCGTTTCCCTGCTGCCGTACCTTATGGAACACGGCATCGGCAACCTCCCTGCCGATAATGCGGCAATCACCGGAGCTTACCTGGGGAACAACCTCCGCTTCTTCCTCTTGTTGCTTTCCACGGCTATCTCTCTGCTTCTCACCGTTCAGATGGTCAAGATACTGCACCGGCGCACCTTCCCGGAGGTGGTGAACGGAAGGAAAAACCTGCGCACAGGGCGTGTATGGACGGGCGCCGGCGTGTGGTTTGCCCTGATGGCGATTACCTACGCAGCCGATTTCCTCCTGTGTCGGGAAGATTATGTGGTGCAATTCGACCTCCTACGTTTTATCCCCCTATGCCTTATCTCCCTGGTGATGATTCCCCTTCAGACCGCAAGCGAGGAGTTCTTGTTCCGGGGATACCTCATGCAGGGTTTTGCTGCCCTGACCCGGAAACGCTGGATTGCCCTCCTCGTCCCCGCCCTGTGCTTTGGTCTCATGCACGGGTTCAATCCCGAAATTGCCGAGTTTGGCTTCTGGGCCATCATGCCCCAGTATATCTGGTTCGGATTGTTTTTCGGCCTGGTTGCCATGCTGGACGACGGGATCGAACTGAGCATCGGGCTACATGCGGCCAACAACATTTTCCTCTCCCTCTTTGCCACCCACCGCTCCTCGGCCCTGCCCACCGACGCGGTGCTGGAAGTGGTGCACATTCATCCCATGAAAGATACCTTGCTGCTGGTGGTTCTCAGCCTGATTGCCGGGCTTTACCTCGCCCGGAAATACCGCTGGAGTCTTCGGCGCGTCAGACAAAGTCCCCTGCGAGATTATTAAAGAACAATAACCTTCCTTATGGATTTCCCGTATATCATCTTCCGCATGCTTCCCGTTATATGGGAAATACCCGGAATATGAAGAAGATTGCATTATTGTTGAAGACCAGGAAACACCCCCATGCGAATCATGTAGACCATGCGGTGGTGTTTCATGTTGAAAAGGATAAGGTGGTAGGCGTAGAAAATGCCTCCCTGGAACCCAAAGAGGATATGACGGCTTTTACCGCCTGGATGCAAGCGAAAAAAGTAAAGGAAATTTACTCCCCCTATGCCGATGAACGCCTCCGGAGCTTCTTCGGTGGAGTGGGCATCGCCTTCAAGGCTTACGAAGAACTGTCGGACAACCCCTTGTTTCAAACCTTTATCTTTCATTGATCCTTACGACCTTCCGGAGAAAGCCCTGGCAGATTCACCGTAGTGCGCAGGGCATGGACAAAAGGGGTGAGTTTCTCCAGATCCTTCTCTCCCGGAGCGATCTCAAAACCGCTGTTGAGGTCGAAACCAACAAGGCGGGGATGGGTAAAGCTACGGATGGCTTCCAGGCTTTCGGGCCTCAGGCCTCCGCTGAGCAGGAAGGGCGTCTCCCCCCGGTAGGCGCCCAGCACAGACCAGTCGAACGTACGCCCGGAGCCTCCGTGGGTGTCGCATTTAGTGTCGAAAAGGAAGTAATCTGCCAGACCTTCGTAAAGCCGAGTCCGCTCCAGGTCGTCTGCCCCGGCTACGGAGATGGCCTTAATGAGCCGGAGTCCCTCCTGCTGCAAGCTACGGCAAAGCGCCGGGGGTTCGTTGCCGTGTAGCTGAAGGTAATCCAACCCGTAGCGGGTAGCCGCCCCGGTCATCTCTGTGGCCGGGGCATCCACAAAGACGCCTACCTTGGCAAACGGAGGGTTTGGCAGGTTCGCCTGCAAGCCCTCGGCCTCCTCTTCCTGTACATACCGCCTGGATTCCGGGCAGAGAATAAACCCCATCCAATCTACCCCCAGACGGGCCACACGGAGGATATTCTCTATCCGGCGCATACCGCACACCTTGATAATCATTGCCTCAGCTCCCTGATAAATCCCGCAAGCGCCTGGCCGGGTTGTTGCGACTTCATGAAGGTCTCGCCAATCAGGAAGCCCCGGTAGCCGGCTTGCTTCAGGCTCCTGACGGTGTGCGCCTCGCTTATGCCGCTCTCGGACACCAGCAGCGGGGCGTTCTCGTGGGGGAATGTCCGGAGGATGTGCCCAGCCAGGTGGAACGAGATCGCCGTATCGGTGCGGAACGTGTGGAGGTTGCGGTTATTCACGCCCAGCATGTCGACGTCCGGGTTCAGCCACGAGAGTTCTTCCTCGTTGTGGATCTCCAGCAATACCTCCAAATGAAGGCTGTGCGCCGTCCGGGCCAGGCTGGCGCAGACCTCGCGGCTAAGCGCGGCGGCAATGAGCAGGATGGCATCGGCGCCCATGGCCCGCGCTTGGAAAAGCTGGTATTCGTCTACGATGAAATCCTTGCGCAGAAGCGGGATATTCACAAGTTTGCGGGCTGTGCACAGGTCGCGGAGCGAGCCTCCGAAGAAATCCCCGTCGGTGAGCACTGAGCAGGCCGAAGCGCCTCCCCCGACATAAACCGGCAGGACGTTCTCGATCAGGGCGCCGGGGAACAGCCATCCCCTGGAGGGTGATTTGCGCTTAAACTCGGCAATAATTCCGGTTTCCGAACGGGCTAATGCACTCCGCATGGAATACGTGGGACGATCCATACGTTCGCCGGCCATGGACCATAAAGCTGTCAGGGGCACGGCTTCCTTCTGCTGCTTTACTTCCCGGCGTTTGGCGGCCAGGATTCTGTGGAGTATGTTCTCTTTTTCCTTGGAAGGGGAGGAGGGTGGGACAAAGGAATTCATACGGCAGGTTTTATTGATTGATTTCCACAAATCGGTTGAAGGTATCAAGGGCCGATCCGCTTTCCAGGGATTCGACGGCCTCGGCCAGGCAGGTCTCTATCTTTTTTTTGGGACAGATCACCCGGATGGCAAAGGCCGCATTGGCCGTTACGCAGTTCTTTTGCGCCTGGGTAGCCTTGTTGCATAGCACGTTATGGAAGATTTCGGCCGCCTGGCTGGGGGTATCTCCTCCGTCCAGATCGGCCTCCTTGCAGCGCGCAAAGCCGAGCATCTCCGGGGTGTACAGCTTTTCCTTTTCCGGCATGGATACCTTAAAATCGGCCGTGAGCGAGATCTCATCGTATCCGTCCAGACTGTGCACTACGGCAAAGCGGGTGGCACTCTCCTGGTAGGTATAGCTGTAAAGCCGCAGCAAAGGCAGGCTGTATACCCCCAGCAGTTGGTAGGCGGGGATAACAGGATTGACCAGCGGTCCCAGCATATTGAAAAAGCTGCGCACGGCCAGACTTTTCCTCACCGAGGCGACGGCTTTCAGGGCAGGGTTGAACATCGGCGCATGCAGGTAGGCTATCCGGCAAGCGTCCATGGATTTGCGTAGCTTGCCGGCATCGGAGGTAAACCTTACGCCGTGCTGTTCAATCACGTTGCTGGCTCCGCTCACCGATGTAGCGCCGTAATTCCCGTGCTTCACCACAGGGTATCCGGCGCCAGCTACAGTGAAACAGGCGGCTGTGCTGATGTTGAAGGTGTTCTTCCCATCGCCTCCCGTTCCCACAATATCTATGGGCTTATAGTCCGACAAATCCACCGGCACACGCATCTCAAGTAAGGCTTCGCGGAAGCCGGTGAGTTCTTCCACGGAGATGTTCCGCATTAAAAACACGGTGATGAGGCTTGCAATCTGTGCGTCGTTGTATTTGCCCCCGGCGATGTTTTGCAATATTTGCCGGGCCTCATCCCGTCCGAGGTATTGATGTTCGAATAATCGGTAAAGTGTTTGTTTCATTCTTTATAGTCTAAGCCAGTTTATAATCATGTTCTTTCCCTCCGGAGTGAGGATGGATTCGGGGTGGAATTGTATGCCTCTCACGTTGTATGTCCTGTGTCGTAGCGCCATGATATACCCGTCTTTGCAGTCTTTCGCGGTGATCTCCAGGCAAGAAGGGAAGTCCTCTTCGGAGACAACCCAGGAATGATAGCGCCCGGCGCGGAAGGCAGGCGATAAACCATCGAACAGCGGATCTTTGGCCACTACACGGATGTCTGAGCATACGCCGTGATGCACCTCCGCAAGATTCAGGAGCCTGGCCCCGAAGGCTTCGCCGATAGCCTGTTCGCCCAAACAGACACCCAGAATGGTTTTCCTTGAAGCATATCGACGGATCAGAGGAAGCAGGATGCCCGCCTCCTGGGGGATTCCGGGGCCGGGAGAGAGCACAATGCGGTCAAAGCGATCTACCTCTTCCAGGGTGATGCGGTCGTTACGATACACCTCTGGGTTCTCGCCCAACTCCTTTAATATATGCAACAGATTGTACGTAAAGGAATCGTAATTATCAAATAGCAAGGTCGTTTTCATTTCTTTCCGATTGGATATATTTAGTTTATAATCTTTTCCGCCATGTTTACGGCATTCTTCAAAGCGCCCAGTTTGCAGTTTACTTCCTGCAATTCCCGTTCGTCGTTGCTTTGGGCCACGATGCCGGCGCCGGCCTGGTAATAGAGTACGTTCCCGCGGCTCACGAAGCTGCGTATGGTGATGGCCTGGTTGAGGTTTCCGTCGAAACCGATAAAGCCGATGCATCCCCCGTACGCGCCGCGGTTGTGCTTCTCTATCTCGGTGATTAACTGCATGGCGCGTATCTTGGGTGCACCGCTCAGCGTGCCGGCAGGGAAGGTGTCCAGATAGGTTTTCACTGGACTACTTCCGGGGTTTAGATCGCCGCTCACGCGCGATACCAGGTGGATGACGTGACTGTAATATTGCACCTCTTTGTAGAAATCCACCTTCACGTTGTGCGCATTCCGGCTCAGATCGTTTCTAGCCAGATCCACCAGCATCACATGTTCGGCATTTTCTTTTGGGTCGGCCAGCAGGGCCTCGGTGCGCTGTTTATCCAAATCCGCATAACCCGACCGGAAAGCCGTTCCGGCAATCGGGTCGATGCTGGCATGAGCATCCACGATTTTGCAATGCGTCTCGGGCGAAGAGCCGAAGATGCGGAAGCCCCCGAAGTCGAAATAAAACAGGTAGGCCGAGGGGTTGATACTTCGCAAGGCGCGATACACCTTGAAATCGTCGCCTCGGAAAGCCTGCTCGAACCGCCGGCTCAAGACGATCTGAAACACATCGCCCCGCAAGCAATGTTTAATACCCCTACGCACCATAGCCTTGTATTCCTCATCCGTTACGGTAGAGGTTTCCCGGCCCATGCGGCGGAAGTTGTACGAGGCATAGTTGCGGTTGTCTATCAAGGTTTCTATTTCCTGCAGATGAGAAGCTTCGTCTTCGGCAAGCAGTTCCGTCAAGGTAAGTTCGTTTTTGAAATGATCGAACACTAAGACGTAGCGGTAGAGGATATACAGCATATCCGGTGCATCGTTTTCTTCGTGATGTGCTTCCGTTACGGGAATGTTTTCCAGATAGCGAACACAGTCGAAAGCCGTGTAGCCGAACAGTCCGCACCCCTCTTTCCCCTCTCCTTCCACGCTGAAGCGCGCAAGGAAATTCTCCACAGCCGCCGGACAATCCTCCGTCCGTAGCGACGAATGTTCCACCGTTCCGTCTGGGAAAACGGCCCGGCTCTTCCCTCCGTTTATCTCGATGCGTGCCAGCGGGCAGAGTGCGATGTAGGAAAGGCTGTTCTCGTTCCCGTGGTAATCGGCGCTTTCCAGCATCGCCGATTCGGGATAAATATCCCTGACCTTCAGATAGATACTCACGGGCGTATGCAAATCGCCCAGTGTCTTTTTGTTTCTTGTTCCGAATACGTAATGTTTTTTCATGCTCTTATTTTTTATTTGTTATGTATGTCTCCATGTCTTTATCTCCGCGTCCGGAGATGGTAAGCACAACGACCTCCTCTTCGCGGAAGGGCAATTTGCCCAGCACTCCCAGAGCATGTGCGCTCTCCAATGCGGGAATGATGCCTTCCAAACGCGTCAGTTCAAAAGCAGCCTCCAGCGCCTCATTGTCGTTTACCGAAAGCATTTCCACCCGATTGGTTTCCCATAAGTGCGCATGCATCGGCCCGATGCCCGGGTAATCCAATCCGGCCGAGATGGAGTAAGGCTCTTGAATCTGTCCGTCGTCTGTTTGCATCACCAGGGTGTGGGAGCCGTGAATAATTCCCGGCCTTCCCAGTTGTGTCGTAGCGGCACTCATACCGGAGTGAAGGCCTTTGCCACTGGCTTCGGATAATACAATCCTTACCCGGTTGTCGTCCACATAATCATAGATTGTTCCGGCCGCATTGCTTCCTCCTCCCACGCAGGCCACCAGATAATCTGGGTAGTTTCTCCCTTCTTTTTCAAGCAGTTGCATGCGTATTTCCCGGCTTATCACCGACTGCAATCGCGCCACCAGGTCTGGATAAGGATGCGGCCCCATGGTAGATCCGATGATATAATACGTATTCGAAGGATGACTACACCAGTCGCGTATAGCCTCATTGGTGGCATCCTTCAACGTCATATTGCCCGAAGTAACGGGCACAACCTTCGCGCCCAGCATCTCCATTTTCTGCACATTCACATGCTGCCTTGTCACATCGGTTTTCCCCATATACACCACACATTCCATATCCATCCGTGCACACACGGTAGCCGTAGCCACCCCATGCTGTCCTGCGCCGGTTTCGGCAATGATACGTGTTTTACCCATCCTGCGAGCCAGCAGGATCTGCCCGATGGTATTATTTATTTTATGCGAACCGGTATGATTCAGGTCCTCCCTTTTCAGATAGATATGGCAGCCGTACTTCCGACTCAGCCTCTGTGCGAAGTAGAGCGGCGAAGGTCGTCCTGCATAATCCCTCAGCAACTCATTGAATTCCTTCCCAAACGAAGTGCTTTCCAGCACATCGGAATAAGTATCCTTCAGTTCCGTCACACAGCGATGAAGAATTTCGGGCACATAAGCTCCGCCGAAGCGGCCATAATAGCCGTTATTATTTACGTGATACATTTTTTGTTCTTCTTTACCTGTTTGTTCCATATATTAATGTATAAATTCTCGATTCTCTTTCTAACAAGAGAGGCCTGCCGCAAGTGCGACAGACCTCTCTTTCTTCAATTCTAAAAACTAATCTATGAAAGTCCGTGTTCCTTACGACTCAAAAATCATCGAGGAACGCCACCAACATAAAAAAAATACAAAACTTCGTTTCATTAACAATCAAAAAAAATCCAACCTTAATTTGCTGACGCAAATGTATAGATAGTTTTAGAATCCACAAACATATCCCAGAACTTTTCTCGTCCCATTCACATACAACGTTCATAATAATACATATCCTCAAAGCGATTATTCTTAAAAGCAGCCTTATGCAAGACGCCTACGCGTCGGAATCCATTTTTCTCCAGCACGCGTACAGACGGAAGGTTACACGTGAGCACGCAAGCAAAGAGCCTCACGATGCCGGTATGCTGAAAAATATAATCGGTAAAAATCCTTACGGTTTCGGTAGCCACACCTTTATTCCAATACGATTCGCCCAACCAGTACCCCAATTCAGCGCTAAATCGTTCAATGTCGGATAAGGGGGAAACGCTAATCCCCCCGATCGCTATCCCATTCATTTCGATAGCGAAGTCCTGCAGTGGGTTCTTACAAGCCACATATTCTATATAGCTTTTCGCATTAATTTCCGTATAAGGATAGGGGAAAGAATCGCGCACATTCTTTGATACATTTAAATTATTGGCATGTACCACTAAGTCGGGAATATCCTCCATTTGCCAAGGACGAATCCGGAATGATTTCGTTTTAAGAGCCAGCATCATTCTTTGGATTTTCACACGTAAGACCACTCTTTTCCATTACATTAAAACAATCATAAGTTTTCATCAAGCGCAAAGTTATGAATAATCGTTTGGATAAGAATAGATAACCAGAGCAATTTCCATCTGCAAAAAAGACTTCTGCGACACACCATAAATTGTTTCGAATTTCTTTGTATTGCATGGCTTTTATGCAATTTCCCAGCGAATTGTTGGTAGGCGTGTGAATGTGCATTTGCCGAATTTTTAAGATAAGACATCGCCCTCAGTCGATGAAAATAATTAAATTTGCGCTCCGTAGAAGTCAAGAAAAAACGTTATAGACAAATTAAATTACTTTTAAAGTGGCAGATACAAAATACATATTCGTGTCGGGTGGTGTTGTTTCTTCTTTAGGAAAAGGTATCGTTTCCGCATCGTTAGGGAAGCTATTGCAGGCACGGGGCTATCATGTGACAATTCAGAAATTTGATCCTTATATCAATATCGACCCTGGAACTTTGAATCCGTATGAACATGGAGAATGTTATGTGACAGTCGATGGACATGAGGCGGATCTGGACCTTGGGCATTATGAGCGATTTCTGAATATACCTACTACGCGCGCTAATAATGTGACTACCGGACGTATTTATCAAACGGTAATCGACAAGGAACGTAAGGGAGATTACCTGGGGAAAACCGTACAGGTCATCCCGCATATCACCGATGAAATTAAGCGTAATGTGAAGCTGTTGGCTAAACATAAGTTTGATTTTGTTATCACCGAGATAGGCGGTACGGTGGGGGATATCGAATCGTTGCCCTTTATCGAAAGCGTACGACAACTTAAATGGGAACTGGGTAAAAATTGTATCTGTGTGCATCTTACTTATGTTCCTTATATAGCCGCTGCCAAAGAGTATAAAACTAAACCCACACAACACTCGGTTAAACAGTTGCAGGAATTGGGCATACAGCCCGACATCCTCGTATTGCGTACGGAAAGACGTTTGAAACGGGATCTGATACGAAAGGTTGCACTGTTTTGTAATGTGGAAGAAAATGCAGTGATGCAGTCTATTGACGTTCCGACTATCTACGAAGTCCCGCTCGTATTGCAGGAACAAAATATGGATGCAATTGTGCTGAAGAAAATGGGATTGGAAGTCAGTACTAAGCCAGACTTGAAGAAATGGAAAGAGTTTCTCCTGCGAAAGGCCAATGCTACGGACACGGTGAAAATAGGCCTGGTGGGCAAATACGTAGAGTTGCAAGATGCCTATAAATCCATCGACGAATCCTTGCTGCAGGCTGCTATTTATAACGACAGAAAGCTGGATTTACGCCTGATTCATTCGGAAAAGATAACCGAAGCGAATGTGTCCGATTTGTTGAAGGAACTGGACGGGGTTTTAGTGGCGCCGGGATTTGGCCCGCGTGGCATAGAAGGCAAACTTTCGGCTATTCGCTATGCACGTGAAAACAATAAACCCTGTTTCGGTGTCTGCCTGGGTATGCAGTGTATGGTCATTGAATTTGCCCGCAATGTATTAGGCATGGAAGGAGCTAATTCTACGGAGATGGAACAAACACCGCCGTACAAGGTAATCGACCTGATGGAAAACCAGAAAAATATTATTAATATGGGAGGATCAATGCGTCTAGGGGCCTTCGACTGTGTGCTGCAGAAAGATTCCAAAGCATACGACGCCTACCGGAAAGAGTATATACAGGAACGACATCGGCACCGCTTCGAATTTAATAACGAATACAGGGAAGAATTTGAAGCCGCCGGAATGAAATGCGTAGGCGAAAACCCGGAATCCGGATTGGTGGAGGTGGTGGAAATTCCTGCCCTGAAATGGTTTATCGGAACGCAATATCACCCGGAATACAATAGCACGGTGCTAAATCCCAACCCTCTCTTCGTTAGCTTTGTGAAAGCTTCCATTGAAAACAAATAACACATAAATATACATGGACAAAAATACAGTAGCCGGATTCGTTCTTATCGGACTGGTCTTATTTCTTTTTACTTGGCTGAATAGGCCTACTCCCGAACAACTCGAAGCAAAACGTTTGCAGGATTCTATTGCAAAGGCCGAAAAGATAAGGCAGTTGGAAGTCATACAACTGCAGGATGATGATAAACGAACTCCCAAGGGGGAAACCTATGATGAGACGCTCTCGGATTCCATGCAGATAATCGAACGGGAAAACACATTCGGCGTGTTTGCCGCAGCAATGGAAGGAACGGAAGAACGTGTCGGGCTTGAAAATGAACGAATGGAAATACGTATCTCCAACAAAGGTGGACAGGTGGCTTACGTGAGACTGAAAGAGTATACTACCCACGATTCCCTACCGCTGACGCTCTTCGATGGCGATGAGTCGAAACTTAATTTTACGCTAATAACGGCTACCAATCGCATTGTCAATACGGCCGACTTATATTTTACGCCGATAAAAGGAGATGATCCCCTGAGTCTCACCATGAGACTGAACGCAGGTGAAGGGAGTTGGCTGGACTTTGTGTATTCCTTGAAGGCCGATGATTACCTGCTGGATTATACCATTCGGGGACATGGTCTGAACGGTGTCCTGGCTCCGAATACAAATGTTATCGATCTGACGTGGGAGCAGCTCGTGAGGCAACAGGAAAAAGGACGTAAATACGAAGATCAATACACAGGTTTGTACTATAAATTTGTGGCCGACGATGTGGAAAATCTGAGTCAGAGCGGCAACAAAAGTGAACGCATCTCAAATCGGTTGCGCTGGATTGCTTATAAGGATAAGTTTTTTTCCACCATATTGATCTCAGACGAGGGTTTTGAGGCCACAACGCTCGACTCTAAACAATTGACGAACGGGGTTTATTTGAAGCACTTCAGCACCCTTAGCTCCCTGCCGTTTGATTTGCTGGGCAAGGAGCCTACTTCCTTGCGCTACTATTTCGGTCCGAACCGCTATTCGCAGTTGAGGGAATACAGCCAAGATGCACCCGAAGGCGAGGATCTCAACCTGGAGAAGTTGGTTCCGCTGGGAGCAAGTATTTTCCGTTGGGTTAATCAGTACTTTATCCTTCCGATATTCGATTTCCTATCTGCACATATCAGCAGCATGGGGTTGGTTATTTTCTTGCTCACACTGATTGTGAAAACAATTTTGTTCCCTCTCACGTACAAATCCTATATGTCGTCGGCCAAAATGCGCGTACTCCGTCCACAGGTAGAAGAGATCAATGCCCGATATCCCGGACAGGACAAGGCTT
>JAITKB010000125.1 GCA_031278605.1 Tannerellaceae bacterium | reverse complement strand
CTTTGGGATAGCCTTTGGCGAATTTCTTTGCGATTTCTTCGTCGAGGTCGTCGGCTTCATCCTTGCTTTCCCAGTAGCCCCAGTCCTGGCGGAGACTGTCCTTGAGCGTGCCGTCGGGCATAACGGTCTTGCCGCCGGAGATTTTAATGCTGACCTCGGCAACCATCAACAGTCCCCGTTGACGTGCGTAATCGTTCAGCAGGTTGTAAAAGGCGTTGCGGATAGCCGTTTCCTTTTTTGTGCCGCCGTAGTCTTTCAGTTTTTCTACTTCGGCGTGATAGAGATGAAAGCTACGAAAAACTTCCGTACCTCAATAATCCGGAGGTTTTAAACACAGGTTTACGAAAGATTACTTCTTTGTGCTTTCCTTCCCGTTCGCGTTGTTTTCCACTGTTTTCCCGCACGCTTTGCATTTGTTTCCCCAAAAGTTCAATGTGCCGCCGCAGTAGATGCATCGTTTTTTCAAGTATCGTTCCCGTTCGAGTTGGTATTGCTCAAGAAATGGCGTATTTCTGAAAACGGAGGACATAGGGGTGTACATGTAACCGGGGGCCGAACCCGTAAACAGGACTTCTTTCAAGGCGGTACATTCGGCGAAAGCCCTGTTGCAGAGTATCACCGTGTTGACGCCCGGGAGGGTCACGCTTTCCAGGCCCGTACAGCCGGCAAACGCTTCGTCGCAGATTTTGATGCTCGTATCCGGGATGACAAGGTTTTTGAGACCGGTGCAGTCTTTGAATGCGCGCTCGGAAATGTACTTTACGCTCTCCGGGAAAACAATACGTTCAAGCCCGGAGCAACCTTCAAAAGCCTCCGTGCCGATGTGTTCGACTTTGCCGGGGATTTCTATGCTTTTGATGCCGGAGTAAAACCGGAAGGCTTGTTCCTTGATCTTTCGGGCTTTGGGCGAAAGGGTAATGGTTGTGTGCGCCGATTTCTCCAGGCGCAGGACCTCTTCGCGGGAAAATGTCACGGCCGGATGATTCAGGGCGATTTTCTTTTTGTCGTACAGTTTTCCCGTTGTGCCGTATTTTGCCATGTAGATGACTTTGAGATTCCCGCAGCCTGCGAAAGCATCCGCTCCTATGGCTTGAACCGTGTCGGGAATCTCTATCTTTTTAAGTTGACTACATCCGGCAAACGCCCGATCGCCTATTGTCAGCAGTTGGGAACGGGCATCGAAAGTGATTTCTTTCAGTCTGCAACAGTTCTCGAAAGCGCCTTCACATATCACCGTCACGTTGTTGGGCACGGTGATTTTCGTCATACAGGTAAGTCCTGCGAATGCGTTTGGGCCGATTTCTTTGGCTTTGGCCGGAATTTGTATGGGCGCCAGAAATTCGCAGTTGCGGAACGCTCCTTCGCCGATGATTTTCAGGTTGTCGGAAACCGTCACACGGACAGTTTTGTCCTTAAAAAAAGGGGCGAGCCAGAGGAGGGATTCCAGCCTTTCGCCTTCTATGAGGATATGTCTGATGTTGACGCAACCCTCGAACGCCCCTTGAGCTACGGAGACTTTGCCGGAGACCGTGATGTCTTCCAGCGCGACGCAACCCTCAAAGGCTCCATCCTCTATGCGTTCGAGGTCTTTGGGGAAAACGATACCTTGCAGGCTTGTGCATCCCTTGAAAGCGCCTTCGCCGATGGAGTGAAGGCAGTCGTTAAGCTCGAGGTCGTGCAGGGCGGTACATCCCTCGAAAGCGCCGCGGCTTATGTGGGAAATGTTTCCGGAAAAGAACAGTTGGTTCAATTGGAGGCAGTTGGCAAAGGCCCTCTCGCCCAAGGTTTCCTGGTCGGTGAGTATGAGTTGTTCCGGGTCGTTGTCGGCTTGACAGGCCTTGTCGAGGTTATAGAGGTTATCGAGGTTATCGAGGTTGTAGGTGATGGTGTGTCTTTCGCCGCTTAGCCGGGGCAGGGTCATTGTTGTGCCGCAATAGGCGCATGTTCCGACGGTCATTTCGGGGGAAACCTCCAGATTGCCTCCGCATATTTTGCACTTGAAGAGCATGATAGGGGCTTGTTTGGCTTAGGCTTATTTATGCAACCGGCATTTCCGGTTTCGTTCCGCAAGGAGTTGCAGCAATTCCTCGCAAATACGTTGAGCGGCGGGTGTATTCCCGGCATCCAGTTCCCGGTCGAGGAGGGTGGTTTGGCGTTCGACTTCGTTTTCGAGTTCCGCGAGTTGTCGATGGCTTACGGGGTCGCTGTAACGGAGGGTGTCCGCGAGTTTTTGCAACGACTTTTGCAGTGCGGGGTCGGTTGTTTTTCCTGTCATGGTTTCTGTTTGGGTTTGCAGGGACTGGATGCGGAAGACTTTTTCTTTTGCCTTTCGGTCGATGCGTTCGATTTCCGCGACGCTGATTTCGACGGCCATCAATCCCACCAGACCTACGCCCAAGAGTACGGAACCCGACAGGAGGTGCAACCACAGGGGCGCCGGCAGAGCGGCGAGGATCCATCCGCTAACGATCTGAAGCCCACCGTATATCCAGACGACGTACAGGACGGGAAGCCGCAAGAAGCGGCTCCGGGGGCTTGTCCCTCCGAGGGCATGGAAACTTCCGGTTGCGGTCAGGGCCAGGGCCAGGGTCGAAAAGCCATAGCTCAGCCAAAACCCGGAGTTCCGCTCAAAGGGGATGGCCAACGACAGGACGTTAAACACGAAAAGGATAACAAGGAAAGCGGCTGTTGCAAGGAGTTTATGGAGGGATAAGGGTTTCATGAGCCGGGTTATTTGCGGATGATTACAAGGTGTCGAGCAGTTTTTTCTTTTCCTGTTCAAACTCTTCTGCGGACAGCAGACCGGCGTTTTTCATGATTTTCAGTTTTTCCACTTTTGTGGCGAAGGGATTTTGCTCCGGGGCTGTTGCGGTGGGATGAAGCGCTTCGGAGGTAATTCCCGCGACGGTGGCGCCCATTCCTGCGGCGACGCCTCCCATCAGGCCAAGTCCGATTCCCAGGTTGGAATAATTCCCGACGGCTTCGTTTTGAGCGACTTTTTCCGCTACGTCGAAGCTGCGTTCCTGTTGATAGGTGAAGCCTTCGCGTTTGCGTTTTTCGGCCAGGGCTTCGGCTTCGATGACCATTTTTTGTGCTTGGGTTTGCTGTTCGATGACGTCGACTTTCTGACGTATCTGTGCTTCGGCGACGTCGGCATACTGGCGGAGATGGATTTCCTTGAATTTCTCGTAGGCTCTGTCGCCATCGGGTTTTGCGATGGTTGTCACGAAGAAGCGTTCGAGCCTGAGTCCGTAATCGGCAAAGTCGCCGAGCAGTTGTGTGTGAAGCGTTTCCGAGAGTTCCCCAAGGTGGATGTCTGTTTCAAAGATGCTGACTTTCCCCTCCTGCATGATCCGCGCCAGATACGGTTTGATGCGTGTTTGGAGGAAGGCCCGGAAGATCCGGACGAGCCCCGCATGGTCGAAGGATTTTTCCGTTCCTGTGATTTTGACCAACAGCTTGCGCGAATCCTCCACACGCAAGCTCATTTCTCCCGAGGCGCCGATATGCAGGGGGAAGCGGTAGGTGGGTTCCAGGTACTGTATCCTGCTGTCGGTTCCCCATTTGATGGCCGGCTGTTCGGTTTTGTTGATGAAATAGACTTCGCAATGGAAGGGGGTTTGGTTGCCGGTGGGTTTGTTCAGGATCTTGTGGATGAGGGGGATATTGGGGACGTCGAGCGTATGCCGTCCCGGGCCGAACAGATCCAGGGCTTGTCCGTTGAGGAAAAAGATCGCTTCCTGGGATTCGTGTACGATCAGTTGCGACCAGGTCGCGAAATCTACCGCGGGATGTTTCCAGAGGAACGTATCCCGGTCGCCTTCGTACGTGATAATTTGCGTGATACCAGCCATAGTTGTTGCCTTTCTGTGGATTGTTTCCGGATTTCGGGCAAAAATAAAACAGCCCGGTTACAAACCGGTTAACCTGGAGCGGGAGCTTTCCCTTTAAACGTGAAAAATTCCTAACGCGCACTCGAAAAATAAACGTTCATTCACAAAAATACCTTCCCCTTACCGGGAGAAAAACTTCTCGGTAGTGAGAAATAAATTTTTCAGTACTGAGAATTTTATTTTTCAGTAGTGAGAAATAAATTTTTCACTACTGAGAATTTTCCCCTCCAGGGAGATAGATTTATCGCTGACTGCTAAGCGGTTACATCCTCTGCCTCGAAACGTGAAAAAAGATTAATACGCGGGAATCTTCGCGGGGCGAGGTGTTGCGTTTACAGCAAGTCGGCGTAGATTGCCTGCAGTTGTTCGGCTAATGTGGCGTGGTTGTAGCGGGTTGCGGCGTAGTGCAGGGCTTGTTCCCGGCATTGTTCCCAGAGGTTGGGGGTGGTGAACAAGCTTTCGATGGCATCGGCCAGGGCGCGGCTGGTGTTCGGCTCGTACAGCAGGCCGGCATCGCCGACGATTTCGGCAAAGGAACCGCTACGAGGCTCAATGGCCGGGCGACCTGCCGCAAATGCCTCGCAAAGGTAAAGACCAACGCTTTCCTCAAACGTAATGGGCACGCAGATGGCCGAAATCCCCTTGTAAAACGCCGCATGTTCCGCCGGGTTGTACCCCTGGAGCCAGTCCACCCTGTCTTGGTAGGGCGAGAGGATCCGGGCGGTTTTCCGCAGGAAGGGTTTGTCGGCCGAGGTGAATCCCCCACCGATGCGCAGCCTGAGCTGTGGCAGGCGTTTTTCCCTTTGGATTCTCGCAAACGCCTCGGCCAGAATGTGAAGGCCGTTCGCTTGGTTCATCCGGTAGAAGAACCCCAGGGTGGGATGTTCCGGGTAATGCGGCCAGGCGTATCGGGCGATGTCCACTCCCGGATAAACCACCTGAAGGCGTTGCAGGCCGGGGAACCGGCTCCGGGCTATGCCTTGATAAAACTTGCTTGAGGTGATGAAGGCGTCCACGTAGTGCATATTTTCTTCGATTCCTTTCCGAGCGGCTTCGGCCCAGGCCTTTTCCATGCCGTCGATCCAGAGTTCCTCGTCTTGCAGGGAGCATACCACGGGTTGGCGGGTCGCCTTCTTTATCTCCTTGCCGATGCCGATAATCAAACTGCTGGAGAGGTGCACGATGTCCGGTCGTTCATGTTCCCCGATCCATTCGACCAGGGCGTGCACCTGCCGGCGGAACACCTCATCCTCTCCGGTTATCATCGCCAGGGTCAGCTCTTCCATGCCTCGGGCCGAGGTTGAGCCGGAGAAGGAGGCCGCCAGGCGCAGGGCAAAATCCGAATTGAGCAGGCTCTCCACCCAGCGTGCCGGGGGGCGTCCGGGGAAGTATTTTTGGGACAAATAAAGGGAAACGGCAGGGAAGAACAACGGCGTATCGGCCCGGAAAGAGGGATCGCGCAAGGGGAGGTAGAGCGGCATGACCACCACATCGTGTCCCCTTCGGCGCAGGGCGTTGGCCTGCTGGTTATCCCTGAAGCAGTTGCCGCAGTAGAAGGGATCGCCGGAGCCGGGCACGATAAACAGGATTTTCATTCGGCGCTCAGACATTTCTTGACGGATTGATGAACAAAGAAAAGCGTGCCGCATACCAGGCACAGGGCCAACACCCCGGCCGTAAACCCTGTCCACAGGCTTACATGCCGTATCCCGCCGCTGACGCCGCCCAGGGAGGCGATGAGTCCCGTGAGGATGGCGCAGAGCGGGACGCGGCGGTTTTCGGCCGACAGGATCCCGGCAATCTTCTCCTCGGGGAAACCCAGCGAACGGTAAAGGCGGATCTCTTCCCTGCGCGAAGCCAGGTCTTTGCGTATGACGATCACCAGGCTCATCATCCCCAGCAGCAATCCCAGGCCGCCGAGGGTGAGGAAGATGGTGAGGTAGGTATCGGTTACGCTGTTGAATTCCTTCAGACGCCGGGCGGTGGTTGTCACCCGAACGCCGTATTCGCTCAATGCCTGCGACAGGAGTTGGCGGGCCTCTTCCGTTTCCGCTTCCTCTACCTTGAGCAGCAGGACTTCGCTGCCGGTTATTTCGCCCCAGATGTCGGAAAACAGCTTTTTATCCACCAGGACGTTGCCCTGGAAGACGGAGTTGGCCAGCGTGCCGGTCAGTTGCAGGTAGAGGCTTTGGCCGTTGGCGCGTTCGTAGCGGAGCGTATCGCCGAGTTTCCGCTTCAGTCCCCAGGTGAGTACCGTTTCGTCTATCAGGGCGGGATAGACCGAGTCGCCGGGGGTTTGCAGGGCGTCGAAAACGCTTTCGGCGGGGTAGAGGCTGCGTTGTATCCGGAAGTCGCTTTCCCGGAGCGCTTCCATCTCTACGCCCAGCACGGTGGGCTGGGAGACCCTGTTCAGGTTCAGGCAACTTGCATCGTCGGCTCCATAGCGGAGCAGTTGCAGGGCCTCCGCCTTTGGGGGCAAGGCTTCCAGGGCCAGTTTGCTCCTGCCCTGGGGCGTACGGAGGTTGTGGTAGAGGGGTAGGTTGCTTTCGCACCAGAGGGCGTACCCGCCGGTTCCCTCCCGCAGTTGGGAGCGGTCGGTAAACCCGCGGCGGTTCAGGCCGACCGAGAAAACGATCACCACCCCCGACGTCAACGTAACAAAGGAGAGCCAGGCGCGCCGTCTGTTGCGGCTCTCTTGGCGGACAAGCGGTTGGCGCACCGCCCTTTGGATGGCGACGCAGAGCCAGATCCATGCGATGAGGAATCCGACCGCGCTGCCTCCCAGGAGCGTTCCCAGGTCGGGAATCAGCAGGAAGCCGCCCGTATGCGTGGCGCCTTTCCACAGGCTTCCCAGCAAGGTCAGGACCAGGCGCGTGTAGAGCAGTCCGACCACGGCGCCGGCCATGCAGGAGCAGAGGATCAGCGGCGCGGCCTCCTGCCGAAGGAGTTTCGCCAGGTGTTTCCCCGTATACCCCAGCGCCCTGAGGAGGTCCGTCTCCCCTTGCCTGTAATGCATCATTTCCGAAAGGGGCACCAGCATCAAAAAGATGGCCGAGAGGATGATAAACACCCCCAGCGAGAGGAAGAGAAAGGAGAAGTCCACCCCGTTCTGTGCCGCCTCCAGGCCTGCTTCCCTGGGATAGCGTATCTGCAGGCCGAACATCGCGGGTTGCAAGCCCTCCGGGTTTACCTCCTCCGTATCCATGCGGAGACCCGTGGCGCTACCATAGGCGTTGCTCCAGTAGGGGGCGAAGGTCTCGTAGGGCAGCAGGGCTTTGGGCGTGGCGCGGTACGTGGCCCAATAGCGTTCGTCCTCCGGGGTGATTGCCCCCAGGTCGATGGGGAGGTCGCTGTCCCAGTCGGTGCACCGCTCCACGTCGGTGAGTCCGGGGAAGTCGGCGCTAAGGCTCGGATCGGCCGCCAATTCCTGCAACGGCAGGATGCCCGCTACCCTTAGGCGGAGGGTATCCTCGCGGAGCGTCTTGAGATCCTCCGAACGGTAGCAGGTGATTTGTAGCGAATCGCCCAGGGCGACCTTCAGGCGTTGGGCCGCATAGTCGGAGAGGAGAATCTCGCCCTCCCGCAGGGGCTTTCCCCGGTAGTGGTCGAGGGCTGTGACAAAGGAATAGGCAAGGCTGTGGTCCTTGGCGGCGAGGCGATTGGCCAGATAGGAGAAGAGGCGGTTGGCGCCGGGGTGGTTGCTCCGAAGGGTTTCCACGACTTCCCGGGGGAGGAACACCCCCTCGGCGGTGACTTCCGGGAATCCCTTCCGGCGGCTTATGCGAAGGCCCGATCTTTCGGGCGTCCAGGCCTCGGCGAGGTCCGTCATGCGGATCCGGGCGGGGGAGAACACCAGGTTGATCTTCCCCTCCACTTCCAGGGCGGAGGCCAATGCTTCCCGGTTCACAAAGAGGTTGAGGGGCAGGACCTGTTCGTTTTTCAGGCTCAGATTCCCGCCTTCTTCCGCGGAGATCTCCTCCCGGAGGTTCAACCGCAGGCCGGTGGTGTAATTCTCCGTCACAAAGAGGGAGCCGGAGGGCACCAGCGAGGTACGCGGCAGGCGGAGAACCAGGACGTTGCCGGCGGCTAAGGGGAGTTCGTCGGCCAGGGCGGGATTGGCACGCGCTTCCCCCGGCGGGATGAACGGGCTGTTGACGCCCCATACCGCAACGGGGATCAGGCGGGAGGCGACGGACACGAACCCCGGACTGTACAACATGCCCCTGGCCCGGCCCTGAAACAGGGGGTGATCCGCCAGGGCGTGGTCGAAGAACGTTTGCCGGGCGTAGACGATCGTTTCCGTATCCTTGCCCAGCCGCTCCTCCACCCGGTTCACCAACGTGGCACGCACGGACCGCCCCACCATCAGACTGCCCACGATGACGGCCGTAAGGATAAGCGCCGCCAGGGCGATCAGCCGGTAAAAACGGCGGTAGTGTAAGCGGTTGGCCCGAAGAAGAAGATGCGTATTCATTTCAGCAGGCCGTTTTGCAGGGTGAGACGTTTCTGTGCCGCGGAGGCTGTTTCGGCCGAATGGGTCACAAGGAGGATGGTGGTGTCCAATTCCCGGTTCACGCGGGAGAGGAGGGCGACGGTTTGCCTGGCATTGTCGGCGTCCAGTTGCCCGGTGGGTTCGTCGGCCAGCAGCACCGGGGGCTTCATCACGAGCGCCCGGCAGAGGGCTACCCGGCCGGCTTCGCCTCCCGAAAGCGTATGCGGATAACGCCTGGTCAGCGAGGCTATCCCGCTAAGTTCCATTAGCTGCCGGGCGTATGCCTCCTGTGCCGTATAGGTTCTGTTTTGATAGGCCAGGGTAGGCAGCAGGATGTTGTCCCGAACGTTGAGTTGGGGCATCAGCCTTGGCTCCTGGAAAAGAAACCCGATGGCACGGTTGCGTATCCTCCTGTCCGGCGGACGGAGGGTCATGTCCTGCCCGTTGAGGAAATAGGTTCCACTGTCGGGCTCCATCAGCGTGCCCAGGATGGAGAGCAGGGTGGTTTTGCCCGACCCCGAAGCGCCCATAATGGCAATAAAGGCGCCCTTTTCCGCCTCCAGGCAGATACCCCGGAGGAGGTGTTTGCGGTGATTCTTCCCATCGGGGAAGGATTTTTCCAAGTCTTTTACCTGTATCATAATATAGAAGGGGATTTTGTTTGCTATTCTTATTTACAAAGATCAAGTGGAAACACTCTCCTTAGGGGGCATCGCCAAAGCAAAAGAGCGTCCCTTTGGTGGTGAGGATGTAGAAATAACCACGGATAACCGCCGGACAGGCCGTGATGGGTTCCCCCGTGTCGTATTCCCACAACAGTTGGCCGCTCCGGGCCTCGAGCAGGGAGACAATCCCGCCCCGTGAGCAGGAAAGCACCTTGTCCGCGCAAACCACGGGGGAACTCTCGCCCGAAGGACCCTTTTGAAGATACCGCCACCGTAGCGCACCGCTGCCCCGGTCGATGGCGTAGAGGTAACGGTCGTCGGCCAGCAGGTACAGGGTGGTGGGCGAAAGGGCAGGTACGGAGACGAAAGAGCCGCTGTCGTCCCCGGCCGTTACGACCTTCCCGGAGCGGAGGATCTTCCCGTTGCGCACCTTTAGGGCGTAGACGTTGCCCGAATGGTCGGCCAGGTAGCAATCCTCCCCGTCGATGGCCGGGGAGGCCGGGATGTAGGTGTCTGCAAGGAGGGAATCACAGGCCTGTCCGCTTTTCCCGTCGATTACCCGCAGCCAGGCGTCGCATCCCCCGGAGAAAATATAATGGTCCGTTATGGCCACCGCGCCGTTGATGTAATACCCCGATTCGAAGCGGCGGATCTCCCGTCCGCTCGATAGGTCAATGCAATAAAGGTAGTTGTCGTAGCTGCCGAAAACCAGGGCCGGACGACCCTCAAAAACAGCCAGGTTGGGCGAGGCCGAGATCTGCCCCAGGGTCTCAAAGTTCCACAACGTATCCCCGGCAGACAGCGAAAGCGCACTCATATAGCCGTCGATGCGTCCGAGATAAAGCACCGAGTCGGCAATCATGGGCGTGGCCTCCACTGCGGTGGCAAAGTCGTAGGCAAAGCAGCGTTTCCCGTCCAACCCCACGCCGTAGATCTGCCCCCGCTTGTCGCACCAATAGGCCGTTTGCCCATACACCACGGGCGACGAAGCCGTGCGGGCATTGCTGGTATACGTCCACCGGAGAACCGGTTCCTTGGGCAACTCCACCGGGCTGTATCCGCGTAAACCGGCGTCCCCGCGAAAGAGCGGCCAGTGCGCATCGCCTCCCCGGAGGGCGTCCTCGTCCGGTCTCCCGGCGCATCCCCCGACGAAAAGGAGGAGAAGGAAAAGAAGGTACAAGGCTTTCATTCCCTTCGGTATAAAGCCCCGGTGGGGCAGAGTTGGCACAGGTCCTCCGGTATATGGGGGGCGTTCTCCTCGGGCAACACCACCTGCATGGCAAAGCCCCGGTCCCGGAAGGTGAACCCGTTGGCGCTGTTGTATACGCAGAGGCCGCATCGGATGCATTTGGCCGGCTCAAAGCAGACCGAGGCCGATACCCTCTGGCAACGAAAAGCTTCCTGTGCGGAGGTCTTCGGATAACGGCTGGTGCGGATGCCGTATTCGGTGGCGTAGCGGCGGAGGAGGCAGGAGGTTTTCGCCTCGCAGTCGCAGTAGAGGCATCCGCTCTTCCCGTTGGCGGTGGCAGCGGTATGGGCCAAGGTCTTTTTCTCCGCCTCGCTGAAGCGGGAGCAGCTGGATTGGAAGGCCTTGGGATCTTCTCCCAGCGCCAGACGTCGGCCTTCCAGCACGAGCCGGGCCGGCTGCTTTGTCTTTGCTTCCGGGGTAATAACCCGGTGATAAGTGGCCGCTTCCGGCATCCCGTGCGAGGGGAAGAACTCCACACCCAGGCGTCGGATCACCTCTATCTCCAGTTCCAACACTCCGGCGGGAACCTTCCCCAAAGAGGCGATATGGGGAAGCAGGATCGCCCCTTCGGGTTCAAACACGTGCACCTCGTAGCCCTGTTTGCGCAGGTGGTAGGCGGCCGACAGGGACATCGGTCCCGAACCCCGCACGGCTATCCGGAGGCCGTTACCGGGAGGATTCCCTATCCGGTCAAGGTCGGTGGCCTCCACCAACGTCTTCTTGATCTCCCGGATGGGCACCGTATCGCCGACCTCCCTTCGCCGGCAAATCTTTTCGCAGGGAGCCTGGCAGAGGTAGCAGAGCGTGGCGGGGATGACCAGCGTATCCCGTAGCAGACCAAGGGCTTCGTCCGTCTTCCCCCGGTCGTAAAGTCGGTTCATCCCGGCCACGTCCATATTCCCGGGGCAGGCCGTGCGGCAGGGCGCCTCGCAGTCGGCGCGGTGGTTGCTCAGCAGTAATTCCAGCGAGAGGGTGCGGGTGGAGACCACTTCGTTGCTTTCGCTGTCAAGCTCCATCCCCTCGGTGGGAAGCGTGGTGCACGAAGGGATGAGCTGTCCCGTGCGGCAGTCCCGTACGGCGCAGACCATGCACGAAGACCGGTGTATGGCCTGACCCGACCAGCAAAGGGAAGGAATGGGGAACCCGCATCGGCGGGCCGTTTCCAGAAGGGTCTCCCCCTCCATGGCATGGACCTTTCGGTTATTGATTACGATCTGCATATAAGGCTACTTTTTGAATGGCTTCGTAGGTACATTCTTCGGCACAAAGGCCGCAAAGCACGCACCGCTCCGTGTCGATGGTGTGCACCCGGTAGGGCGTATAGGGAATCGCCTCCACGGGGCAGGCCTTGGCGCATTTGGTACAGCCGATGCACCCCTCGGTGACCTCGTAGCGGATCAACTCCTTGCAGACACCCGCCGAACAGATGCCGCGAACGTGTTCCTCGTATTCGTGACGGAAATACTTCAGGGTGGTCAATACCGGGTTGGGCGCCGTTTTCCCCAGGGCGCAGAGCGAGGAGCGCCGAACGTGCAGGGCCAACTCCTCCAGCAGGTCGATGTCGCTCATCTGCGCCTTCCCGCTGCATATCTTGTTGAGCAGATCGAGCATCCTCTGCGTCCCGACCCGGCAGGAGGTGCATTTCCCGCAAGACTGCTCGCAGGTAAAGCTCAGGAAATAGCGGGCCACGTCCACCATGCAATCCGCCTCGCTCAGTACCACCAAACCTCCCGATCCCATCATGGCCCCCAAAAGGGTGAAGGCGTCGAAATCGACCGGCATGTCGCAGAGCGCAGCCGGGATGCAACCGCCCGACGGACCGCCGATCTGGACAGCCTTGAGCTTCTGCCCCTTCTCCACACCCCCGCCGATCTCCTCGATGATCTGCCGGAGCGTAATGCCCATATCCACCTCGATCAGTCCTCCGTGACGGATTTTCCCGGCCAGGGCAAAGACCTTCGTCCCCTTGCTCCTTTCCGTGCCGATGGAGGCATAGTGTTCGGCCCCGTGTTTTACGATGCAGGCAACCTGGCTGAGCGTCTCTACATTATTAACCAGCGTAGGCAACCCTTTCAGCCCCTTCACGGCAGGGTAGGGGGGACGTTGCCGGGGGAATCCGCGGTTTCCTTCGATGGAAGCAATCAGGGCCGTCTCTTCCCCGCAGACAAAAGCGCCGGCGCCTTCAAAAACCGAGACCTCAAACGAGAAGCCGCTGCCGGCAATCCCCTCCCCGATCCATCCCTTCTCCCGGCACAGGGCGATGGCCGTGCGGATCCGCGTTACAGCCAGCGGATATTCCGCCCGTATGTAGAAAATCCCCCGGTCGGCGCCTACGGCATAGGCGGCAATCAGCATCCCCTCGATCACACGGAAAGGATAGGATTCCAGCATCATGCGGTCCATAAACGCCCCGGGATCCCCTTCGTCGCCGTTGCATATTACGTATTTGTGCTCCCCCGTTGCCGAGGCCACGATCTCCCACTTCCGCCCGGTGGGGAATCCGCCCCCGCCGCGTCCGCGCAGCCCGCTGGCCTTCACGGTTTCCACCACATGGGAGGGCGTAGTGGAGAGGGCCATTCCAAGGGCCTCGAATCCTCCCCCCAGGGAACTGTATTCGTCGATGTTCAGCGGCGTAAGGACGCCGTACCCCTCGGTCGAAATATGCCGTTGGTTGTGCAGGAAACGGTTGATAAGCCCGGTGCGTTCCCCCTCCGGCTTCCATACCACATTATCCCAGGTGAGGTCCGTATGCAAGGTGTCGATGTATCCCCAGATCCGGTTCCCCAGCCGCCTCAGGAGGCCGGAAGGACTGAAGTGGTGATGCAGGATCTCCTTTATCTCTATGGCTTTCACGTTCGGGTAACGGGCAATTTTCCCATCGGCATCGACCACGTCAATCAGCGGGACTTTATTGCATACGCCAACGCATCCCACAGGCTTGATGCGGATATCAATGCCCAACTGGGCGGAAGCCGTCTTCAGCTCCCTGTAAATGTCGGCCGATCCGCTGGCCATGCAACACGACCCCATGCCCAGGCGTATCTCCCCGGCTATCCGCCCGGCGGATCGTACCTCCTCGTCCTTCTTCCGGTTTTCCTGCATCTCCAGGAAATCGGCCACCACCTCGTCCACCCGTCCGGGCAGGACCCGTCCGTAAATCTTTTCTTCGATCTGCACAACGGGGGCTAGGGTACAGCAGCCCAGGCAGGCGATCTTCTCAACGGAAAAGAGGCGGTCGGAGGTAGTCGTAGCCCCCTCCTTAATGTCCAACTGGCGGAGGAATGCCTCGTAGACGTTGCCTGCCCCTTTCACATGACAGGCCGTACCGGTGCAGACCTTAATCAGGTATTTCCCCAAAGGGACGTGGCGGAACTGCGAATAAAACGTAGAGACGCTGATGAGTTGCGCCCGGTCGATCTCCGTAGATTCATAGACCCGCTCGATTGCTTCGCGGGGGAGATAGCCAAACTCCGTCTGAAGGGCTTGCAGCAAGGGGATAATCGTATCCCTCTTTCCTCCCACGTTCGCTATGATCCCATCCGTGCGTCGAAGGAGGGAGTCATCGGGGTTCTCCGCCCGACTATCGCAACGGCAGTTCATGAATTTACGGATGAATGGGTGACACAATACAGGGAGGTCTGCGTGCGGACAACAATTTTCCCGTCCGTAAAGGCCGGAGTGGCAAACGTGGCTTGTCCGGTCTCAAAGGAATGAAGCAACCTGAAGTCGCTGTTCGCCGAATAAATATACATCCTCCCGCTGTTGCTGAACACATAGAGTTTTCCCTCGGTAATGACGGGCGAGGAGTAAAACTCCGTATTCAGCTCGTGCGAAGATTTCAACTCGCCTGTTTTCGCATCATAGCAGGCAAGTACCCCATAACTTGTTGCCAGGTAAACATGTTCCGCCGTGGCAACGGGCGAAGATACTTCGGGAAGGAAATCATTGGCCTGCCAGAGCGTCCGGCCTGTTGTAGCATCCACGGCTATCAGGGCGGCATATTCGCTGGCCCCGAACACCAGCCCCCCGGCGCTACAGGGACTGGAGGCTACTTCGCCGCTCAAACCCTCCACACGCCAATACTGCTCGCCGTTGTTGGGATTATAGGCCGTGATGCCGGGGTTGCCCATCAAAACCAGTTGCGGCTGGTTGTTGACGTAGGCAATGATGGGCGAACTCCAGGTGATCTTGTCCGTTCTCGCTTTGTTCCAACGTTCGGTGCCGGTGGCCATATCCAGGGCCATCAGGCGGGGGGAGTTGTGGTTATCGTACTGCACAATGAGCAGATTGCCGAAAACCAGGAGCGAGGAAGCGTATCCGTAGTGATTGTCGGGCACACCGAGGTTTTTCGCCCATAGCCGCTTGCCGTCCATGTCGGCGCAAATCAAATCGCCGGAAGCAAAGATGGCGCATACCTGCTTGCCGTTGGTCGTAACGGTGGAAGCGGCCAGCCCCGTATCGGTAGAAGTTTTGGGCATTTGGGAAGGCGAACCGGAAATACCCTCCGCCGTCAGTGTCCAAAGCTGTTTCCCGGTATAAAGGTCGTAGCAGTAAAGTTCGCGGGTCTGTTCGTCGGCGCCGGTGATGAAGACCCTGGAGCCGTTAATGACGGGGGAATTATACCCTTGCCGGGGAATATCGGTTGTCCAGGCTATATTTTCTTTCGTGTTCAGGTCCCATTGAACGGGTACGTTCCGGGCGGAAGAGATGGCGTTGGAATTATTCCCCCGGAAGCCGTTGTGCGTTACTTTGGATACTTCGACTGCGGGCAGCGTTTCCTCTGCGCCCGCAGCTTCCTGTTCGTCGGCGGGAGACGGAACGGAGGGAGCGTCGGCGGAAGGCAATTCGCCGTAATCGGAACTCTCCCGGCCGGCTTCTTCCGAGGGTAAGGCTTCCGTTTCGGCAAGCGTTTCGGCTTGTTGGGGGGGCTTGGTTTTGAGATAGGGCGAAGAGAAGAAAACGAAGACCAAAGTTGCCGTCACCAACCCGCCGGCTACCCAATGAACATATCCGCGGGCATACGTCTTGACGGCCCAGTCATCTGCCGGGGGCACCTGCTTGCCGGGAATCTGCTGTTCTCCGGCAAAATATAAGCGCAACGAAACAATAAAGACAAGCAACATTCCAACAAGGATATAAACGCCGGTCATCAAATGATCCATACTCACAAAATAGGCTCTACGCGCCAGGAGGTCGAGTTGGCGGATCTGTTCCTGGAGTTCGGTATTGTTGGCATGTTCTTCGTTGATCTGCCTAAGCGTCTCGATAACTCCTGTTTGCAAAGGATTGAAACTCCGCACCTGGAAATAATTGGTGATGAGCATAATCGAAAAGGTGACAATAAAGATTGCCGACACAATCGTGAGATTCCTTAAAATTGTTTTCTTCATTGTTTCTTGTTTTCCGGTTTGACATTGATTCTGTTTTGCGGGCAATAGTTAAAACACTTACCGCAGTTCACGCAGGCGGCATCGTCTATTTCGTAGGTTGCCCGGGTGCGTTTCAAGGACAGGCTTATCAGCGTAAGCCCGACGACCAGCCCCACCAGGCTGCCGGCTATGGCGGCGTATCGCCCGAAATCTGCCCGGAGGGTTTCGCTACGCAGGCTCAGGTCTTCAAAAGTACCTCCCTGTCCGTAAAAGACCTCCAGCTCCAGCGGTAATACGTTTTGCGGCAGGGCTTCGTTTTGCACCGCCATATCATATAATTGCATATCCTTGTGGGCGCGGCTGACGGAATCGCCCGTCATGGACAGCAGAAAAGCGCCGCCAACAGCCATTGCCGGCAAAAATATCAGATAGGTGAGAATCCGTTTCACGCCCTGCACCCTGCTTTCCTTTACCTTATTCCCGTAGGGCGGACGGATGGCATCTACCGGACAGGCATTGTGGCAAAGTTCGCAATTGATGCACGAGGGAGTGAGCCGCATCTTCCAGACCGATACCCGCGAAAAAAGGCTTAGTATGGCGCCATAGGGACAAAGGAAGCGGCAAAAGGGACGTCCTGTGAAAACGGACGTTATCAGCAGAAGGCCTCCAAAGACAATCATCCCCAGGTCGCCCCCCAGGCGGAAGATCCCGATGAAAGGATCGAAACGGCAGATAATGAAACCGGTTCGCGTAACGGCAAACCCTATCGCAAAAATGAGGTATATCCAGGGAATAAGGCCCAGGACCAGGGTGAGCGGCTTGGAAAGCCGGTAGTGTTTTACATTCACAAGTTCCTGTAAGGCGCCAAGCGGACACACGCCGGCACAGAATACCCGTCCGAACATAAGGGTGAAGAGGATGGGAAGTATGAAAAAGAGTACGACAACGAGCGGCATGGTGTACGAGGTATCGACCAGGGCCAGAGCTACGTTCTGTATCGCACCGATGCTGCACACGCATCCGGTACGAAAAAAACCGAAATAGCCTACCGAAAAGACAGACACCAGCACAACCGGCGCACGTCGTCTCTTTCGGATAACCGACCAGGCAACGATGCCCATCAGCAGCACAAGCAAGGCTAAGTCCGCAACCATCCATACCGTTTCGTCCGGAACCGGATAGCGGAAGGTGGGATATTGATAGCCCGACTCGAAATCGGGCTTGGGGAAACGATTCTGCGCATGGCTCAAGAAGGAGCAGAAAAGAAGTATCAGGGCCGACGAATATTTTCTCATAACGCTATTCTCCTATTCTTCATCCTTCAAACGATAAGCCGTGGCGTAGGCAACCCGCCCGATGGCTCCCGAAGGGCATACATCGGCAATCTGGCACGCATTGCAGCCCTTGCACAGCTCCTGTTTCACCTGAAGGTAAAGCGAACCGTTGCCGAACGAATTGCATCCCTTGGCGCATTTCCCGCAACCGTTGCACAGGCTTTCGTCTATGGTGTATTCGAAATAGGGGTCTTCTACGTATTCTCGGCGAATGGCGCCCGTGGGGCAGGCCAGATTTTCTGCTGCCGTATTGAGTTCTTTCACATTGTTGCGGTAATAGCCTCCGCACAAATCGCAATATCCGCATACCCGGTTGGCATGGATGCATTTTACGGCCGAGATGGGCAATACGCAATGGGTTTCGCAACGTCCGCAGAACGTACATTTATGCGGGTCTATCTGCCAGAAACACGAGGCGTCCCGCAAGGCTAACCGTCTAAAGGCTACACCTGATACGGCAACAGCCGCCGTTCCCGCCGCCACCGTTCCGCACATGCGAAGGAATTTCTTCCGGCTGATGAGGTTGTTTTTCTCTTGTTCTTGTTTCATTGGGGTTCTATGACGGATTCATTCGTTTTATGTTTTCCTGGCAAATTACAGGATACCGTTCCGCAACGGGCACACCGCTCCGCAACTTCCGCAGACAGAAGCTTGCGCCAGGCGTTCGTCGTAACGAAAGACCGAAACACGGTCTTTGCCGGCTACGAAGATCCGATCCTCGCATACTTCTACATCGTAGGCTGCATGTCCGCCGCCCAGCAGCGCACTGCTGAGCAATATGCCGCGGAACGTTCCGTCGCTCCCGTAGCAGGAGATGCGGGGATTGCCCTTCTCGGAGGTGATAATCTCGCCGCCGGCCGTAGCCAGATGAACCGGATTGCAGCATCCGGCAAACAATCCCGGAGCGCCTCCCGGACGGCCAAACGCGCCGGCGTAGGCTCCGTCAAGCGTATAACGCTCCACCCTGTGTCGTCCGGAATTGGAACAATAGATATGGCCGTCGGCGTATGCAATGCCGAATGTGAGGCTGGGGATAATAAACATATCGGGACTGCTGATGAATTTCAGGAAAACGCCCCGGTTTGTGTACTTGCAGATGTTTTTATTAGCCATATCGGTAACAAAAACCCCGTCCGGCGACAAGGCCATTGAGCAGTAATTAGACAATTCGCTGCAAGCCTCCCATTGGCCCGAAAGATTTCCCTTTGGCGTATAGACTTCTACCCCGGAGGGATACAGCAGATAAATACCGTCTTCGCCCACGGCCAGATCTCGTATCACTTCTCCGGCGGGGAAACGGTGGAGAAATTTGCCGTAATAGTCGAACACCAGGACGGCGTTTGCCACCGCTATATAGAGTTTCCTGTCGTATTGGCCGAAGGCTTTGATATCTTCCCGGACGGCAAAAGACGAGACACGGGTATAGGGGGAGGGAAAGGCCTCTTTTCCCGGCGTGGATGCACTTCCCGCCGGAGAGAGACCCGACGTGCCGGCTTTGCGGAGCATCAACGAACCGGATATGCCCGCCACGGCACCGCCGGCTACCATCGTGCCTACGGTTCGCAAGAATTTTTTACGAGATAGATCTTTCATCTTTATTTAGTTTATCTTCAGACATTTTACTTCGTGTGCATCGCGCACAATCAGCCTTCCGTCTGCGTAGGCCATCGGCCCCCAGGCGTCTGCGCCGTCCATGATGCGTTGTTTCTTCAACAGATCCATGCTTTTGGGGCGGATGCCGTATACGTAAAGTTCACCGTCTTCCTTGAAGGCAAATAAATGGTCGTTTATCACGATGTAAGGCCCCAGCCCGAAACGTTCGTCGGCCCCCGATGCCCATACGGGCGTATGCAAATCGGAGGGAGAATAGACGACCAATTTCCCCCGCAGACTTCCTCCGTCCTTCGGCATGATACTTATAATCAAATCTTTGTATAAGATGGGGGTTTGTTGTTCGCTCGATAAACCTTCGTTGGGTTTATACTGCTCCGTAATGGAGGCGCTCCAGGCGTTTCCGGTTTTATC
>JAITKB010000116.1 GCA_031278605.1 Tannerellaceae bacterium | reverse complement strand
CCGGGGGTTGGCTGCCGTCAGTCTGAGCAATTCCGAGCGGAGGAGGAGTTTGCCGTCGGGGTTATTCGGGTTGCCTATCCAGCAAAAGTCCTGTCCTTCGAGCGGGAGTTCCCGGAGATCATCCGTGTGGGAAAAGCACGTTATTTCGTGTTCATGCAAGCGGCAAGCATCTTCATACTCGGAGAACGAGGGGATGAAGAGGGCCGATTTGGCGCCTCGCCAGGCCTGTGCCAGCAGGTAAAACGCCGTAACGGAGCCGTTGGTTACGACAACGTTCGCTTCCTTTATCTCGGAGCGTCGGGCCAGAAGCCGTTTCAAACCCGATGCATCCGGGTCGGGATAACGGGTCAGTGTGTCGAAATGTGCATGGAGATGTTCTGTTAGTTTCGCAAGATTTGCACCGTGCCATACATTGGAACTGAAGTTGATCTTCACTTCGTGTGGAAGATGGTAAAAGTCGTCGCCGTGTCCGAATAGCATGTCTTTATGTTTTATGTTTTTATGTTTTAAAATGAATCCGTGTTTATTTAGCGGTTGGCCATTGCCCTGTATATGGCGTCCTGTATGCGGGAGCGGATATGGAGGGAGCTGAGTTTATTGTTTGTGCGCGTAGGGTGCACGCGGTTGCTGAGGAAGATATACAACAATTGATTATCGGGGTCTACCCAGAAGCACGTACCGGTATATCCGGTATGTCCGTACACCGAGGGCGGCGTCAATTCGCCGCAGGGCGAATCCTTGGGATTTCCCCTCGCCGGTTTGTCGAAGCCCAATCCCCGCCGCGAAACAGGGCTTTTGCTTTGTGTGAAAAGGCGCATGGTTTCTTCCGACACATAGCGTTCGCCTCCGTAGCATCCCCGGTTGAGGAAGAGTTGCAACATCTTGGCCAGGTCGCGGGCATCGGCAAACAGGCCTGCATTGCCCGACACTCCTCCGAAGAAAGCCGCCACTTCGTCGTGCACATATCCCCGCAACAGCCGATGGCGGATGGCGGTATCGTTCTCCGTCGGCACGATTCGCACCGTGTCTATTGTCCGGAGCGGGTTGTAGGTCAGGGTACGGGCGCCCAGCTTGTTGGAAAATTCCACCCTCAGGAGGCTGTCCAAGGATTTCCCTGCCTGATTTTCCACCATCTTTTGCAGCATCACAAAGTTGATGCAGCTATACAGGTATTTCCCTTTCGTCCCCAGCCGCGAGTGGAGGATCTCCTGCATAAGCGTATCCTTAAACGTATCGCTTACGTAGAGGCGATGCGCCACCTCTTGCCCAAAGCCCTTTTTAAGGGTATCCGACACGTTCCGCTCCACCGCCTTTGCGTAGCGCGAGAGCGAAGGTATCAGCCCCGTTTGGTGGTAGAGCAGATCCTTTATCACCAAGTCTTTTTTGTCGGACGACTTCAGT
This sequence comes from Tannerellaceae bacterium, assembly GCA_031278605.1. Classification (GTDB taxonomy): domain Bacteria; phylum Bacteroidota; class Bacteroidia; order Bacteroidales; family Tannerellaceae; genus DFXE01. The sequence continues at coordinate 14,180 of JAITKB010000116.1, read as the reverse complement.
TCGGGCACAAATTCGGCGATGGGATCTTCCAGGCCGAACGCCTTTCGGTCGTACATCTTCATCACCACCGGTAGCGTACCGGCCGCCTTGCTTACGGAGGCCAGGTCGTACACGGCGTGGGCGTCTACCCGCTGTTGCTTCCCGTAGTCGTAGTACCCGAAGGCTTTATCGTATACAACCGATCCGTTGCGTGCCACCAGCACGCGGCATCCCGGAAAGGCTTTTTCCCGAAGACCTTCGGCCACGATGGTATCAATTGCCGCAAGCTTCCCCGCATCCATTCCTGCTTCCTTGGGTTCGTGAAATCCCAGCCGGGTTTTCTCCGTGAACACGCCGCTTCCGGCGTAATAAAGTCCGGGGATGCTCACCGGCAGTTTTCCCTTTGCCGCTATGCCGCCGAATATCAGTTGGGCGGCATAATCCATTGCCAGGGGACTTCCTTCGTAAGCCATTACGATGGCCTTGGCTTTTTGAACCGAACCTTGGTACTGCGTGCAGAAATACGGGTGGGTGAAAAACACGAGCGCCACCTCCTTTTTCCCCGCCAGCTGTCTCAGCGCTTCGCTTTCGGGGATACGTACCGTATGTACCCCGCACACAATCCGGTCGTAGTTTTCCAACTGTTTGTATACCTTTTGTTGTTCGGCAGGGGTTGCGTTTCGTGCGAGGCTGAAGCAAGGCAGCGTATCGTAGCTGTTCAGCATCTTCTGAAAAGTGTTACCGGTGGTTTCTCCCAGGGAGAGGACCGCCGTTTTTTTCTTGTCCAACTGCTTCAGGGGGATGTAATTGTCTTCATTCTTCAGCAGGGTGATTCCTTCGGCATTGAGTTTGGCTGCCAGCCAGGCCGCATGGGGGGAGTTGATTCGTTCGGACAGACCGGGGAGGACCACCGCCTGGTAGTGGTTCAGTCCCACGACATATTTGTAGCGTAAGATCTTCAGGCATCTGGCTTCTACGTCTTTCAGGTCCAGCACGCCGTCGTCTATGGCTTGTTTCACGGCCCTGAAGTCGGTGATGGGAGTAGCCGGAGCCACCAGCACGTCGTTTCCTGCCAGCAAGGCTCTGACGGAGGGGTTGTCGGTCTTTTTCACCGAAGCTCCTTTCATGGCCAGGGCGTCGGTAAACAGCAGTCCGCGAAAGGCGTATTCTTCTTTCAGCAAACCGGTCACGATGCGTTGCGAGTAGGAGGCCGGGCTGTCTTTGGTTTTGTCGAGCGCCGGGACGTAGAGATGCGAGGTCATAATCCCGGCGAATCCTTCGCGTATGTATCGTTTGAAGGGGAGCAGTTCCACCGTGTCCAATTCCTCTTTGTCATGTTTGACAAGCGGCAGGGTGTAGTGCGAATCTTCCGACGTATCGCCATGTCCCGGAAAATGTTTCGCCACGGAGATGACCTGTGCTTTTTCCAATCCGCCGGCGTAGGCTATGCCTTTATCGGCCACGGCATGGGGATTTTCGCCGAACGAGCGTGTGCCGATCACCGGGTTTTCCGTATTGCTGTTCACATCCAGCGAAGGGGCGAAATTGATATGGATTCCCATTTCCCGGCATTGCCGGCCTACTTCTTCTCCATAGAGTGCGATGAGGCTATCGTTTTCCACCGCTCCCAGCATCATATTGCGGGGGAATCGGGTTGTTTCGCTCAGACGCATCGACAACCCCCATTCTCCATCCAGAGCTACGAAGAGGGGGATGCGCGAGGCTTTTTGCAGACGGTTGGTTATCCCGGCTTGCGTTGTGGGGTGTCCTTTGGAGAAGAGGATGCCGCCTATTTTGACGGAGTCGATATACTGCATAAGTTTCCGCATATTGCGTGCATCGGTGCTTGGATTGGCGATAACCATAAACAACTGTCCGATCCGTTCGTCGTAACTCATGGTATCGAACAGGGAATCCACCCAATGATTCATTTTCTCCCTGTCTGCCCTTCGATACAGGGATGGCTCGTTTTGCGATAGTCCGGGGATGCAGACCACACAGAGAAAACAGAGGGCTATCAATTGTTTCATTTCCTTCAATGCGTCAAATATCAAATAATCGACCAAAAGTAAACAAAATAGATCAGAATGAGCAGAGTCTACCGAATGGAAGTGTTGCAAAACTGCGTGTGGAAGGCCTGCAGTCGGAAGGTTGTCCACCGGTCTGCCGGCTTTGTTTATTTTGCTGCGAAATCGCAGCCGCTCGGCTGCGAAAGTGCAGTCGCTCGGCTGCGAAAGTGCAGTCGCTCGGCTGCGAAATCGCAGTCGCTCGGCTGCGAAAGTGCAGTCGCTCGGCTGCGAAATCGCAGCAAACCGGAATCTTCACGCTTGTTCGTCTTGGAAAAATATCACATCTTTGTGGCTGATAAGGATTTCACTTACAGAAACTAAAAGAATTATAAGGATGGAAAATAAAAGCATCGTTTCCATTGAACAATGCTCGCGAGAAGATATCCTCAGGATATTGCGCCATGCGGCACGCTTTGAGGAACGTCCCAATCGAAGGCTGCTGGAAGGCAAAGTGGCCGCTACGCTGTTCTTTGAACCTTCTACCCGCACACGACTTAGCTTTGAAACGGCAGTGAACCGGCTGGGCGGACAGGTAATCGGCTTTCAGGACGCCTCCACAACCAGCTCCTCCAAAGGTGAAACACTGAAAGATACCATACGAATGGTGAGTAATTACGCCGACCTGATCATCATCCGTCACTACCTGGAAGGTGCGGCCCGGTATGCCTCGGAAGTGACCCATATCCCCGTAATCAATGCCGGAGACGGCGCCAACCAACACCCCTCGCAAACACTGCTCGACCTGTATTCCATACAAAAAACACAAGGGAAACTCACCGACCTGGTGATCACCATCGTGGGAGACCTGAAGTATGGACGTACGGTACATTCCCTGATAGCCGGTTCGTCGCACTTCCGCCCAACCTTCCGCTTCGTGGCGCCCGAAGAACTGAAAATGCCCGACGAACAAAAGCATTATTGCGACAAACAAAACATCCCCTATACGGAACATACCGAGTTTACCGAAGAAATCATCAATCAAACCGATATCCTTTATATGACCCGCGTACAACGGGAACGCTTCACCGATACGGAAGAATACGAAAGGGTGAAAAACGTATACATCCTCAAAAAAGACATGCTGAGACATAGCCGCGACAAACTCTGCATCCTCCACCCCCTGCCCAGAGTGAACGAAATAGCCTACGACGTGGATGAAAGCCCCAAAGCCTATTTTATCCAACAGGCACGCAATGGATTGTTTACACGTCAGGCTATTATTTGCGAAGTCTTAGGCATCAATCATTTAATCTAACTCCCCCCGCACATATGACAACGAAAAAAAAGAGAGAACTTCAGGTGGCTGCCCTGGAAAAAGGCACGGCCATCGACCATATCCCCCCCCAGGAGGTGTTCAAAGTGGCCTACCTGCTGGAACTGGACAAAATGGAAAGCAATGCCATTACCATCGGGAATAATTTCCCAAGCAAAAAAATGGGACGCAAAGGGATGATCAAAATTGCCGACAGGTTCTTCAAAAAAGATGAGATCAGCCGCATCGCCCTGGTAGCGCCCAAGGTGATCCTGAACGAAATAGAAGACTTCGAAGTGATAAGAAAATATCCCGTGTCGCTGCCCGACGAACTGGTGGGACTGGTCAAATGCAATAACCCCAAATGTATCACCAACAACGAACCCATGCCCACACGCTTCGACGTGATAGACAAAGAGAAAAGAACCATCCGATGCCGGTATTGCGAACGCAAAATCCAAAAGGAAGACATCGTTATTAAATAATCCCAACAACAACAACAACAACAAGAAATGAAAACAGACTGGAAGCCGGGAACGATGATCTACCCTCTGCCGGCAGTTATGGTGAGTTGTGGAAGCGAGCCTTCCGAGTACAATATTATTACGGCCTCCTGGGTGGGCACGATCTGCTCCAACCCGCCGATGTGTTACATCTCCATCCGCCCGGAACGTTATTCCTCGGCCGTGCTGAAGAAAAACCTGGAGTTCGTGATCAACCTTACGACCCAAAAACTGGCCTATGCCACCGACTGGTGCGGCGTAGCCTCGGGCAGGCATCAAAACAAGTTCGAAGCCATGAAACTCACCCCCGGCAAAGCCTCCGTGATAAAGGCCCCCACCATAGAAGAATCGCCGCTGAGCATCGAGTGCCGGGTAAGGGAAATCCTGCCGCTGGGCAGTCACGATATGTTCATAGCCGATGTGGTAAACGTATTGGCCGACGATCAGTATATCGACCCTGAAACGGGAGCCTTCGACATGCAAGGCGCCCACCTCCTGGCCTATGTGCACGGAAATTACTACGCCCTGGGAGAACTTATCGGAAAATTCGGATGGTCCGTACGGAAAAAGAAATAAAGACGCGGAGCGACATCCGCCAACGTATCCAGGAAGCCCTGCAGCAATCGGGCGCCGGAGGCTGTCTGCTGTCGGTGGATGTAAACCTCTATTACGTAACGGGACGGATTTACAACGGCTACTGCTACATACCGGCGAAAGGCGAACCCCGGTGCTTCGTTATACGTCCCCAGGGGTGGTCGGGCGAACAGGTGGTTTACATCCGCAAGCCGGAGCAAATGGCCGAAATCCTGCACAGTCAAAGCATACCCCTCCCAGATACACTCCTGATGGAAACCGACGAACTCCCTTACAACGCCTGCCTCCGCCTGCAAAACATATACAAGCCCAGGGTAACAGGCAATGCCACAGCCCTGCTCCGCTCCCTGCGGATGATCAAAACACCGTGGGAGATCGAACAACTACGCCTCTCCGCCCGGCTGCACGACAAAACCTATGCGGAGATACCGACCTGCTATCGCCCCGGCATGACGGACCTGGATTTTCAATGCGAAATAGAACAACACATGCGCAGGAACGGCTCCATCGGCCTGTTCCGCACCTTCGGCGCCAACATGGACATCTTCCAAGGCAGCATCCTGGCAGGCGATAACGCCGGCGTGCCTTCGCCCTTCGATTTTGCCCTGGGGGGCGAAGGGATGGGAGCCTTTGCCCCCATTGGCGCCAACGGTACGCTCCTTAAGGAAGGCATGTTGGTCATGGTGGATATGGCCGGCAATTATACGGCATACCTCACGGATATGACGCGCACCTTTGCCCTTGGGAAATTGCCCGAAATCGCATACCGCGCCCACCGGGTGTCGCTCAACATACAAGAGGAAACGGAACACACGGCACGCCCCGGCACACCCTGCGCCGACCTTTACCGCCTGGCCGTCGGCATGGCCGAGAAAGAAGGACTGTCGCACTGCTTCATGGGAACAAAACAACAGGCCAAATTCGTGGGACACGGCATCGGGCTGCAAATAAACGAACGCCCCGTGCTCGCCCCACGCTCGGAGGAGACGCTGCAGCCCGGCATGGTGTTCGCCCTCGAACCCAAATTCGTGATCCCCGGAGTAGGCGCCGCAGGAATCGAGAACAGTTTCCTGGTAACGGAAAACGGCATCGAGAAAATAACCCATGCGGAAGAAGAAATCATCAACTTGAAATAAATAAACAGAAAATGAGAAACAAAATGCAAAGAATTCTCCCACTCCTGCTCCTGCCGGTCCTTCTTGCCCGGCCGGCCGGCAGCGTAGAGACCCAAGGGGTTAAACCGGTTAAGAACATCATCCTGCTGATACCCGACGGCACTTCGCTGGCTACGGTATCCATCGCACGCTGGTTGCAATGGTACAATCACCCCGAAAGTCCGGAACTCCACATCGACCCTTACCTCTGCGGCACCGTACGCACACATTCTTCCAATGCCCCGATAGGAGATTCGGCCCCTACCACCTCGTGCTATATGACGGGATACCCCAGCCGCACGGGATACGTGTCTACCTATCCGCCAAGCGACCCGCTTCACGATATCTACCCCATGGATTCCACACGCGCCTACCAGCCGCTGACAACGGTGGCAGAGGCGGGGAGAATCCTTCATCAAAAAGCCGTCGGGCTGGTGTTTACCTGTGAATTTCCACATGCCACGCCGGCCGACTGCTCGGCGCACAGCTACAACCGCAGCAAATACGAATGGATTGCCCCACAGATGGCGCACAACGGGTTGAGCGTTGTCATCGGAGGAGGGGCGTCCCTGTTGCCTGAGGAAAGCGAAGCCTACCTGAAAGCCAACGGGTATTCGGTTTACAAAAACGATTTGCAGGGGATGCGAAACGACGGCAACCCCAGGATGTGGGCGCTGTACGGCGAAAAGGATATGGACTACGACCTCGACCGAAATCCGCACGAACAGCCCTCGCTGGAGGAGATGACGCGAACAGCAATCCGGAAACTGCAGGAAAACGAACAGGGTTTCTTCCTGATGGTGGAAGGTAGCAAGATAGACTGGGCGGCCCATGCCAACGACCCCGTAGGGATGACAAGCGATTTCCTGGCCTTCGACCGTGCCTGCGGCGCCGCCCTGGAGTTTGCCGCCAGTAACGGGGAAACGGCCGTTGTGATTGTGCCGGACCATGGCAACAGCGGCATCAGCCTGGGCGTGGCCCGTTGCGGCGGATACGATAAGTTGACAAAAGACCAACTGTTTCACGCCCTCTCTCAATTCAAACGTACGGCGCCCGGACTGGCCGGCCTTCTCAATACGCGTCCGGCCTCGGAGATACAGACCATCTTCCGCGAATATGCCGGCTTTGAACTGACCGATGCGGAACAAAAAGCGCTCTATCATCACAAGGGATACAAGAACAGTCCGATCCCGGAAAACGAACGTTCGGCCCAGGAGATCGAGCCGTCCCTGTACAGCGGAGGGTCGCTGTCCGACTTCCTCTCGCAATTGATTACCTCGAAAACATGCATCGGCTTCACCACACGCGGACATACCGGCGAAGAAGTGTTTCTGGCAGCCTATCACCCTCAAGGGACCATCCCCCTCGGTATGCACTCAAACACGGAACTGAATGCTTATCTCTGCACGCTTTTCGGCTTCAACCGCAACTTGCTGGACGAGCTAAGCGGGCTGTATTTTGCCCGGCATACCGAAGTGTTCAAGGATTATCCCCACGAAATCATCCCAGCAACCGGCGAAAAAGAACTGCCCACCCTGGTCGTAAAAGGAAAGAAAAACCAACTGACCATTCGCCCCTTTACCAATATCGTAACGGCAGGGAAAAAAGGAGAACAGCAAATCCAATTAAACACCGTGGTGGTATACGTAGACAAGAACCATACGTTTTACCTGCCGGCCGAGTTGGCCGGATACCTTAAATAAACGGGAATAAAGCAAAGGAGACTTGGGATTCAAGGGTGCAGATTGAGGGATTCGATTTTTTTGATCTGCTCCTCTATATCTACCTGTTCGTGCAGGCTGTTCCGTTTGATTTTGCTCCGATAGTTATACACGGTTTGCATGGAGCAGCGGAGGAAGGAGGCAATCCGCGAAGAATCGGTAATACCAAGCCGGATAAGGGCGAAGATGCGCAATTCGGTATTCAGCAAGTCGCCTCGACGAATATCAAAGCGTTCATCTTCCTTCAGGAGTTCGTTCAGCGAAGAAACGAAGGTGGGATATATACTAAGGAAAGCCTTGTCGAAATTCGCATACAATTCCTTTATCTCGTTGCCTTTCTCGAGGGAAGAGGTCATGCGGCTAAGTTCGTCGAAACGTTTGGCGGCCACTTTGTTGTTCACCATCTTGCGGTAGCTCTCCAGATAGCCGATGTATTCGGAGCAGAGATCGAGGAAATAACCCACGTATTCTTCCTTTATTCGGTTGGCTTCCGTTAGTTTGCGGTTCAGGCTGTTCAGTTTGTCGTTCATTTCTTCCAACTCCCGGTTGTTTTTCTTCAGTGTCCCTCGGGCCTGCTTGAGCGCCGCCATCTGTTTCTGGAGGTAGATGAGTAGCGCCAAAAGAACAACAAACAAAAGGCTGAATACGCCCAGAAGGATTTTCATCCGGTTGCTTTGCCGGACATTCAGTTGGCGGTAGGCCTCGGTAATAATCGGAAGCGCCTGGGAGATCTCAAAGTAACGGAACCGGGCATTGTAGAAATTCGCATCGTTCAGCGCATACTGTATATAATGAAAGGCCCGCTCAATATCGTGGGCTTCGTAAAGGCGGATAGCCAGGTCGAGCAAGGCCCGGTTTTCCTTCACTGCATCTTTCACATCGGATATAACGGCCAGAATGAGGTATTTCCTTTCCAAGTCCGGGTTATTCAGGTTTTTATGCACCAGGGACAGGCCGTAGCATTTCTTGGCATATTCGTGCGTGCCGGGGTGGAGTGTTTTTATGTATGCCTCCAAATACCCAAGGCTCTCGGCGTAACGTTCCTCGGAATAAGCAATGACGTAACGGTAAAAGAGGCGTTCGGGGGAATTTCCGGGCAAATAATGAAGGATAGAATCCCGGTAGTGGCGTATCTTCTCCCGGAATTTACCGCTCAGGGTCTTGCCCTGCTGGTAAATCCGGATGTTCACGTAAAGCAATTCCATGCATTTGTAATATTCCACCTGCAACTCAGGGCTAAGTCCTTCCCGGGGGATATGCTCCAGGACGTCTTTCGAGTCAATGAACAAACCGGAGGAAGAAAGTACGAACGAATATTGCAGGTTTGCCCGTATCTGCCAGGTAAGTTGGTTGTTTTCCTCTGCCCGTTGAAGGTTCTTGCGGATATAAACCAGGGCCGAATCGCTCATATAGCTCTTGTATTCTTCGATGAGGGTATAGCAAAGTTCATATTGTTTGTCGGGTGATACTTCCCGCCCCAGGCGTGTCTTCAGGTGGCTGATCCGTTCTTGTTTTTGTGTCATATAGACTTGTTCTTCCGACAGCACCTTGTCTAATTCGCGCAATAAAGAATCATCGTTGTTGGGGGTGGTTGCCGGAAAAAACAAAAAGGTCGGCAGGATAAAAAAGAGAATAAAAGGTCGCTTCATGTCATTGCTCCGATAGGGATTTTGTATGTTTTTTTGAATCACTTGCTTGATTTTTACATCAAAAATAACTATTTTCTTTAAATTATGGTCTTTCCCGTTGCCTTTTCTGCTCATCCCCACCCTTGGGAGGCCTCTAGGCTGGGTTCGGAGGCCTCCATCAAAAATATTTAATACATTTGGGGGCTTTAAAATACAAAAACAGATGGAATACAAAGATTTATTGAACATGGTAAAGAACAAGGCCCAAGGATGGCTTTCCGAAAGTTACGACACAGAAACACGCGCACAGGTGCAGGCTTTACTCCACAAGGAAGACCCAAGCGATTTGATCGAAGCATTTTACAAAGACCTGGAGTTCGGCACCGGCGGGTTGCGGGGGATTATGGGCGTCGGCACGAACCGCATGAATATTTACACCGTAGGGGCTGCCACACAGGGATTCGCCAACTATCTCAAAAAAGAATTTGAAAACGTCAACCCCGTCAAAGTCGTAATCGGATACGATTGCAGAAACAACAGCCGGCGATTTGCCGAAGTATCCGCCGACATCTTCTCGGCCAACGGCGTCAAGGTCTACCTTTTCGACGCGCTTCGCCCAACGCCCGAAATTTCCTACGCCATCCGCAGCCTGGGATGCCAGGGGGGCATTATCCTCACCGCTTCGCATAATCCCAAGGAATACAATGGTTACAAGGCATACTGGAAGGACGGCGCACAGATGATCGCCCCGCACGACAGGAACACGATTGCCGAGGTGAACAAGATTCGCTCGGCTTCCGAGATCCGCTTTGACGGAAATAAGGCGCTGATAGAACTCCTCGGAGAGGACCTGGACCGGCAGTACATCGGGGCGCTTACGGGCATATCGCTTTCGCCGGAGGCCATCCGCCGGCACCGGGATATGAAGATTGTATACACGCCCATTCACGGAACAGGGGTGCATATCGTGCCCGAAACGCTGAAAGCCTTTGGCTTTCGGCACATCATCCACGTGCCCGAACAGGATGTGGTAAGCGGGGATTTCCCCAGCGTTGCATCGCCCAATCCGGAAGATGCGGCAGCCCTGGCCCTGGCCGTAGAAAAAGCCAAAGAAACAGGGGCCGAGCTGGTGCTGGCAACCGATCCAGACGGCGACCGCGTAGGGGTTGCCGTCCAAAACAACGCCTCGGAATGGATACTCCTCAACGGCCATCAAACGGCCTTGCTTCTCGTCTATTACCTCGTCACGCAACGAGGTGCAGCGGGGCAAATGCAAGGAAAAGGCTACATCGTGAAAACCATCGTGACCACGGAAGTAATTCGTAGCATTGCCGAAAGCCACGGCGTGGAGATCTACGACGTTTATACCGGGTTCAAGTGGATTGCCGACAGAATACAAAAGAATGAAGGCAAGAAGGTATACCTCGGCGGGGGAGAAGAGAGCTACGGCTTCCTCTGCGAAGACTTTGTGCGCGACAAAGACGGCGTATCCGCCTGCGCCATCCTGGCCGAAATAGCCGCCTGGGCCAAAGACCGGGGCCAAACTGTTTTCCAACTACTTCAAACCATCTACGCTACCTACGGATACTCCAGGGAAGCCGGCCTGTCTGTTGTAAAAAAAGGGAAAAGCGGAGCCGAAGCGATCGAGGCCATGATGAAGAACTACCGCGACAACCCGCCCTTGGAGATAGCCGGCTCCAAAGTAGCCTTCATCTACGACTACGCCCGGCTGCAAGGGTATAGTTGCCTGGACAAGGAAGTCCTGACCCTGGATATGCCCACCACCTCCAACGTACTCCAGTACCTCACCGAGGATAAGACCAAAATTTCCATCCGACCCTCCGGCACGGAACCAAAGATTAAGTTCTATTGCGAAGTACACCTTCCGATACATGGCGTCGAGGAAATCCCGGAAGCCGAACGGATTGCCGGGGAGAAAATCGAACAGATAAAGGTAGCGCTGGGGATTTCCTGAGAAGAAATGAGACAATTTTGTAAGACCTGCTTACATAATTGACAGCCTGTAAAAAAATCCCGCCTCCCAATCGCCCGACGGGAACATTCTTATACGTCTTGTGTACATTATTGACAATGAAAATCGGATGACGCTCCTATCTTTACGTCATAGAGATAAAGCGAACGGCTAACCCTCCGATTATATATTTTTCCGTTCATGGAAATCATTGGTCAAGCCGGCAGAATTACTTCCGCCGGCTTTTTTTTTTAGTCGGGTCCTCCGATAAGATCGCCCAAGCGCTCAGGGCGGAGGCCTTCTGCGAGGGACGCCGTATTCCCGCCTCGAAAGAAAGGGGTTCCGACAGGCTTATTATATGCCCCGCATTTTCCGGAAGAAGCCAGTCATACATTACAAAAGCCATTTAACGGTTAGCCTCGCTAACCGTTTTTTTATGGGTCCTCCCCGACCGTTCGGGAAAGGGCCCTGTTTTTTTATTTTTCCTCACCGACCGTTCGGTGAAGAAAAAAAACTTTTTATTTCTCCTGCCCGACGCCCCGACAAGAGATTTCTTTCAATCTATTGAACGCCGAGTTGCTCGAGAAGAAATAATTTCAAATAAATTTCGTCCCGAGCAACTCGGGAAAAATTTATTGCTGCAGATTTCTTCCCACAGAGTTCGGCAATTTTTTTTTTTTTGAGATCGCAGCGCGGGCGGGAACGAAATTTCTTTCGCGAAATTTCTTTGTGAAACACCCTTTCGCCCGAAACAAAAGCAAAATGAGGCCAAAAACGTGCGGATTGAGTTTGACGAAATGTTTCTCATAACGAAAATATACGTCAAAAGAGGGTTTGTCGGCCACTGGAATGTGTTATTTGCCGTTCGTTTCATCACAAATACATCAAACTGTATTATGTCAACCCCCGAATAAGGGCGTTTTTCGGAAACAACAGGGGAGTTGGTCGCAAAAAAGCCGCTTATTCGGGGGATAAATTCCCCTCCTTGGCCGGAGGCAGCCACCCCGAGGCAGGCAGTAAGCAAAAAAGAATAACTTTGTGCGCAATGAATTCATGTTAGGATGTATTGCCAATCAGAAACAGAACGAGGCGTTTTATTAGAACTCCGGAACGGATCTTCCGAAGCATTCGAGATACTGTTCCATACCTATGGAGGGAAGCTGTATCATTTCATACGACGGATCTCCGGCGGAAATACCTACCTGGCAGAAGAAATCACTCAGACTACCTTCATCCGGCTTTGGGAAATGCGCTCCCGCCTGGATCCGGACAAATCCCTGATCGCTTACCTGTTGACGATCGCCAGAAATAAACTGATCAATGAATATGAACGTCAAACGGTGGAATATATTTACAGAGAATATCTTTTAAAGTATACCTCCCTGGCGGATAATACCACAGAAAAAGAAACCGACGGGAACCTGCTGGAAGAATATATCGAGAAACTGATCGAGAAAATGCCGCCGGCAAGAAAACAGGTGTTCATCCTCAGCAGAAAGGAAATGCTGTCGAATAAGGAAATTGCTATCCGGCTTCACATTTCGGAAAGTACCGTCCAAACCCAACTGTCAAAAGCCGTCTGCTTTATGAGAAAACATTTGTTGAACAATGAATGATCGCACGGCAAACAGAAAACAAACCTACCGTAAACTCAAAATAACGACTTAAAAGCATACCAATGAATAAAAAAAATTGCCTGTACCCGTTTGAACGGTATCTATCCAAAGAAGCATCGCCGGAGGAAATCCTGCAATTAAAATCCTTTCTCGAAAAAGACCCGATGCTCAATAAATGGCTGGAAAACGAACTGAGGTCGTCCCCCGAAAAGGTGGATTCGGACATAAAAACACGCATGTTGGAAAACATACGTCGCCGCACAGATTACAACACAACCGGGCCGGCGTCCGGGGATAAAAAGAAAAATGCCGCAAAAAGGTATGCGGCAAGAATTTCAAACCTTGCAGCCGCACTATTACCCCTGGTTGCCGCACTCAGTATCTATTTATGGCTGAAACCTCAGAAAACAGAGGCGTTTGAAGTCGTTGCAAACAAGGGAGAAAAGGCTAGTCTGACCCTGACGGAAGGAAGCCTGGTGGCCATCAATTCCGGATCGAAAATTCTATACTATACGGATTATGGGCAAAAAGACAGGTTCCTGAAATGTGAAGGAGAAGCTTATTTCGAGGTAAAATACCATTCGGACAAACCCTTTATCGTGGCATGTGGGGATATAAAAATCAAAGTGCTGGGAACAAGCTTCGGAATCAAAGCCTATGAAAACGAAAACGATATTTCAATCGTTCTGAACTCAGGCAAAATACAACTGATAACTCCGAAAGAAGAAATAAACATGCTGCCCGACGAACGCATCGTATACAATAAAACAACCCGTAACACCTCCCTCGCAAAAGTAAATGCCGAGGATTATACGGACTGGAGACAAAACCGTCTGCGCTTTGAAAACGAATCCCTGGAAACAATCATGAAAACAATCTCACGAATGCACAACATAGATATCGTATTTGAAAACCCGCATCTGAAGAATCTGCAGTTTACAGGAACCATAGACAATACAAACATAAAGAACGTGCTGGATGTGATAAAATTAACTTCGCCCTCGATGAATTACAGGCTGGAAGACGGCATTGTTTATTTACTGTGAGACGCGGCCGGAAGGTCTGTCGAGAATCATACGGGTTTTCCCCAATAATCGTTAAAACATTTGCGCCGAGTAGTGATTTGATCCGGAATAACTGTATAGTATGTGAATCGGATCTACCGTATCCGATACGAACATATTATTAACCAATTTTAAAATCAAGTTATTATGAACTTTAAGATTCCATTGGAACGTAAACGTATTTTGTACGTTTTACTTATGCTCCTCCTCTCGTGCAGTTTATTCTCGCAGGTTACGGTTGAATTTACAAACAAGCCTTTAAAAGAGGCGCTAAAAGAAATTGAAAACAAAAGTTCTTTCAAATTCTTTTACAATAACGATTTGAAGGGACTGGACAAAATCGTTTCACTGAACGTATCGAACCTTACGATTGATTCCATACTCAAACAATTATTGTCCGGCAGCGAAATAACCTATCGGAAGCAGGAGAATCATATCATACTCCTTATTCCTGAAAAAGCGGGTTTGACACAGGAAGGATATAAGAAGATTACAGGGATTGTAAAAGATGAGAACGGCACACCGGTGATCGGAAGCACCATCACCGTAAAAGGCATATCCCTGGGAACCATTACCGACAACGACGGAAAGTTCTCCCTGGATGTTCCGCAAAATGCGACAATAACCG
>JAITKB010000106.1 GCA_031278605.1 Tannerellaceae bacterium | reverse complement strand
CCGGGCTTCCATCCGGCGTTCGTCGCCGGAGGCGGAGGCTCCGCCCCGTCGGTCGAACTCCTGGGGGTGGGGCGTCAGGATGCTTTGGGGGGGGATCAGTGCGAGCCATTCCGGGTTGCGGGCGATGAGGTTGAGGGCGTCGGCGTCGAGTATGAGCGGACGGCTTTCGTGCCTGAGGATGGCCTCAAGGACAGCGCCTGTGGCGGGGTCGGAGCCTAATCCCGGTCCCAGGGCAATGGCCGTATAGGGGGTGGTTGGCGGCTGTTGGCTGACGCAGTTGGGGTGAGCGTCGAGGCTGAGCATGGCTTCCGGGATGGCGGTTTGCAGGGCGGTATCCCCGCCATGGGGGATGTGTGCGGTCAGCCGTCCGGCGCCACTGCGCAGACAGGCTTTGGCGGCCAGGAGTGCGGCGCCCATTTTTCCCCGGCTGCCGGCCAGGAGGAGGGCGTGACCGTAGAGGCCTTTGTGGGCGAATTTCCGGCGTGGGGGGAAGGCCCCGGCGAGGTCTTCCGGTGTTATTTGATAAAAGGAGGTGGGGGTTTGCGCCACGGCCTTGGGGTGAAGGCCGATGTCTATGACCTGCCATTCTCCCACGAAGGCTTCGTTTTCCGGGAGGAAGAAGGACAGTTTGGGGAAGGCAAACGTGAGCGTCACTTTGGCGCGAAGAATGCCCTCGGCGGGGTTCTCCCGGTTGTCCCGATCGAAGAGTCCGGAGGGCAGATCGACGGCTACCACCGTGGCGGCGGAGCGGTTGATGTAGTCGACCAGGGCGGCAAAGCCTCCTGCGAGGGGTCGGTTGAGGCCGGAGCCGAACAGGCCGTCGATGACGACGTCCCCCGGATGCAGGGGGGGCGGATTGAACTGGCGGGTTACCTCCCGGAAACCTTCGGGATAGCTCCGGAGCAACCTTTGTTGATGTTCTTTGCAGGTCTCGGAGCATTGCCTGCCGGTTGGCGGGTTCAGGAGAAAGGTTTCCACTTTTTTGTAGGCCTTGTTTTGCAGGATTCGTGCAATGGCGAGTGCATCGGCGCCGTTATTTCCCTGTCCGGCGAAGACGACCACGCGATTTTCCTTACCAAAGCGCCGCATAAATTCTTCGGCAAACGCCTTAGCGGCTCTTTCCACCAGTTCAACTTCCGGGATGGGTTCCTCCCGGATGGTATATTCATCCAGGGCTTTTGCTTGTTCGGTTGTAATTATTTTTATCATGACTTTCTATTTTATGGGGGATCCGTTTACAGACATAAAGATAAGCACAAACTTCCGGGCAGGCAATTCCCCACAGGTAAAAGTCCCCATCCACTTCCGGACACCCCATTCCCCACAGGTAAAAGTCCCCATCCACTTCCGGACACCCCATTCCCCATAGGTAAAAGTCCCAATCAACTTCCGGACACCCCATTCCCCATAGGTAAAAGTCCAAATCAACTTCCGGACACCCCATTCCCCATAGGTAAAGTTCCCAATCAACTTCCGGACCCCCCATTCCCCATAGGTAAAGTTCCCAATCCACTTCCGGACCCCCCATTCCCCATAGGTAAAGTTCCAAATCAACTTCCGGACACCCCATTCCCCACAGGTAAAGCTCCCAATCAAAACAAAGCGGCCCAGTAGGCTGGGGGTAGCGGGGGGTTTAGACCACGTAGGTGGACGCTGCGGTGTCTCCGCCTTTGCCTGTCCAGTTGGTGTGGAAAAATTCGCCGCGGGGACGGTCTGTGCGTTCGTAGGTATGGGCGCCGAAATAGTCTCTTTGGGCTTGGAGGAGATTGGCCGGCAGGCGTTCGCTGCGGTATCCGTCGAAATAGGTTAGCCCGGCGCTCATGGAGGGGACGGGAATGCCGTGGAGCACGGCTGCGGACACCACTTTGCGCCAGCTTTCCTGTGCCGAGGCTACTTTTTCGCGGAAGAAAGGCGCCAGGAGCAGGTTGCGCAAATTCGGGTCTTCCTCGAAGGCTTCCTTGATCTTCCCCAGGAAAGCCGAGCGAATGATGCATCCTCCCCGCCACATCAGGGCAATCCCGCCGTAGTTCAACTGCCAGCCGTATGCCCCGGCCGCTTCGCCAAGGAGGAGGTAGCCTTGTGCGTAGGAGACGATTTTGGAGGCATAAAGCGCCTGTCGCAGGTCCTCGATAAAGGCCGCGCGGTCTCCGGTGAAGGCTTTTTGGGGTCCGGTGAATTGTCGGGAGGCCACCCGGCGTTCGTCTTTTTGCGCCGACAGGCAGCGGGCGAATACCGATTCGCCGATCAGGGTCAGGGGAACGCCCAGTTCCAGGGCTGCTATGCCGGTCCATTTGCCGGTGCCTTTCTGCCCGGCGGCGTCGAGGATTTTCTCCACCACGGCCTCTCCCGCCTCGTTGCGGTAGGCCAGGATGTCGCGTGTGATTTCTATCAGGTAGCTGTTCAGTTCCCCTTCGTTCCAGGCTTTGAAGACCTCGTGCATTTCTCCGGGGGACATTCCCAGCAGGTCTTTCATGAGGTGGTAGGCCTCGCCTATCAGCTGCATATCGCCGTATTCGATGCCGTTGTGCACCATCTTGACGAAGTGTCCGGCGCCGTTTGCCCCGACCCATTCGCAGCAGGGCGCCCCGTCGGCTTTGGCGCAAATGGCCTGGAAGATGGGCCGCACCGTTTCCCAGGCTTCGACGGATCCTCCGGGCATCATCGAGGGACCGTTCAGGGCGCCTTCTTCGCCTCCGGAGACCCCCGTTCCGATGTAGTACAGGCCCCGGCCCTCCACCAGGGCTGTGCGCCGAATGGTGTCGGGGTAATGCGTATTTCCCCCGTCTATAATCACATCGCCGGGCTGGAGGTGCGGCAGGATTTGTTCGATAAAATCATCGACCGCCCGGCCGGCTTTCACCAGCAGCATGACCTTTCGCGGGCGTTTGAGCGAGGCGCAGAGTTCCGCCACCGTGTGTGCCCCGATGAGGCGTTTCCCCCGGCCTCTTCCGTTTATAAATTGATCTACTTTGGATACCGTCCGGTTAAATACCGCCACCGTGTATCCCTTGCTTTCCATGTTCAGCACGAGGTTTTCCCCCATTACGGCCAAACCTACGAGGGCTATGTCTGCCAAATTTTCCATCTTTCTGTTGTTTAATTTATTTCAATGTTTCTATTACGTTAAATCCCAGCTTCCGCAGCCCGGCCTCCACCACAGGCTCGGCCTCCCGGAGGCGAAGGGTGAAGCAGGGAAATTCCCGACGCACCCCATACCCTTCCCGGAGGCGTTCAAACGCCCCGGGGGCCTCCTTCAGCCGCCGGCTGTCTTCCCCTATGGGGTAGGCGTGGGTTACGGCCTCGTAAAAAACCGCTTCGGGGGTTTTCCCCCGGTTGTCTATTTCAAGGTATTGGGCCATGGGCGGGGGCGGGATGTTCGCCGGATACCAGGCCGCGTCTCCCTCCAGGCGGAAGAAGTCCATGACCTCGCGCACGCAGGCTGCCGTGCCGTTGGCTTTCCCGTCGGCGGAATAGCCGGCGATGTGGGGCGTGGCGAGAAAGGCCTTTTCCCGAAGGACCGGGTCCGTGGCCGGTTCTCCCTCCCATACATCCAGGATGCATCCCGACAGCCGGGTTTCCAGGGCGCTTCGGAGCGCTTCGGAATCGACCACCGCACCCCGCGAGGTGTTGATAAAGAGCGCTCCCTGTTTCATCCGGGCAAAAAAAGCCTCGGAAGCCAGGTGGAAGGTGGCGTATGGCCCCCGGCGTGTGAGGGGGGTGTGGCAGGAGACGATGTCGCTTGCTTCCAGGAGGTCGACCAGGGGGGTGAAGCCCTCGGTCCCTTCCCGTTCGGAGCGCGGGGGATCGTTGCCGAGCACCCGCAGTCCGAGCGCCCGGCCCGCCGCGGCCACGCGGCTCCCTACATGCCCCAGTCCCACAATGCCCAGGGTGGTATCCCCGAGGCGCAGCCCTTTTCGGCGCACCCACTCCAGGATGGCCGCCGTGAGGTACTGTTGCACGGAGGCGGCATTGCATCCGGGGGCGTTCACCCAGCGGATGCCCCGGGCCTCGCACCAGGCGGTGTCTATGTGATCGAAACCAATGGTAGCCGTGGCGATCAGCCTCACGCGGCTGTCCGCCAAAAGGGAGGCGTCGCAACGGGTGCGGGTGCGGGTCAGAAGGGCGTCCGAGGCATAGACGTCCGAAGGCGAGATGGCTCCGCCGGGCAGGTAGCTCACCTCGGCCAGGGCTTCCAAAGCCCCGCGCAAAAAGGGTATCTTATCGTCGGCAAGGACAAAGGGTCGTTTCATACGGAGGGGCGGATAAGCTATCGCAGGACCCTTGCGTTTCCGTTCCAGATGCTCCATACCTGGTCTTCGTCAACCGGCTGTGCGTAGTCGGTGAACAGGGTGGTTGCCAGGGCGCCGGCGGCCCATCCGAAGCGGACGTATTGCTCCGCTTCCCAGCCTTTGAGGATCCCGTAGAGGAGTCCTCCCACGAAGCCGTCGCCTCCGCCGATGCGGTCGAGCACCTCGATCGGTCGCGGTTCGATCACATGCCATTGCTCGCCGTCCAGGAGAATGGCTCCCCAGAGGTGGCGGTTGGCGTGGACCACCTCCCGAAGGGTGGTGGCGAAGACCTGCACCTGGGGGTATTGCTGTTTTACCTTGCGAATCATCCCCTTGAAACTTTCTATCTTGGAAGCGACGTCCTTGCCTCCCGCCTCCGGTCCTTCGATGCCGAGGCAGAGCTGGAAATCTTCCTCATTGCCTACGAGAATATCGGCCACGGAGGCGATTTGGCGGAACGTCTTCCGCAATTCCTCCTCCCTTGCCTGCCAGAAGGAAGCGCGGTAATTCAGGTCGAAGGATATTTTGGTCTCAAACCTTCTCCCTTCTCCGGCCAGCTCCAGGCAGAGCTGTCCGCTCTCAGGCGAGAGTGCGGCGATGAGTCCGGAGAGGTGGAGCATTTGTACGCCTTCCTTGCGGTAGAGGCGTTCCGTGCTGAAATCTTCGATGCTGAGGGATCGTCCCACTTCCCCGCTCCGGTCGTTCCATACCCTGGGTCCCCGCACGCCGAATCCGCTGTCGGCGAAGTTGATCTGGTGACGGAATCCCCAGGGTCCCCCCTGTTCCTTTTCCGGTCCCTCCCAGTGGATGTTTCGCTGACGGAGGTTATCCTTTATAAATTGTGCAATGGGGCTGTCTTTCACAAAGGCGGTGAGCACCTTGACGGGCAGGCCGAGGCAGGCTGCCGGGGTTACCGCGTTGGATTCGGCGCTGGTGGCCTGCATAAGCAGGTGATGGCTTTTGTCTACGGGTTGTCCCTGTGCCGTGGGCGTAAGGCGTATGCCCATGCTGGTGGGCGCGACCAAGGCCCATTGATAATACTTCTTTAACTGCATCATGATTTTATGGTTTTATAGTTCGTTCGTGTATGGGGTTGTTTGTTTTGTTTCATTTCCCTTGGGTTGTTGTTCTGCCGGCTTTCGGCAACAGGACAAATATAGGATAAAAACCTCAGCCGGAAAATCCCCCGCCCCCACCCCACCCGTCCAACCGGGGAAATCCACTTCCCGACACCCCATCCCCCATAGGTAAAAGTCCGAATCAAGTTTCCGGCACCCCATCCCCCACAGGTAAAGTTCCGAATCAACTTCCCGGCAGATAATTCCCCATAGGTAAAGTTCCAAATCAACTTCCCGGCAGATAATTCCCCATAGGTAAAGGTCCGAATCAAGTTTCCGGCAAATAATTCCCCACAGGTAAAGGTCCGAATCAACTTCCCGGCAAACAATTCCCCATAGGTAAAGGTCCGAATCGGTTTTCCGAGGGATTTCTATGGATTGGTGGAGGGGGAAAAAAAGACGGCCTCCCCCCAATGGAGAAAGGCCGTCGGCAAACAATTATGATTTACAAAAAAACAACTCAGTCTTCGACGGGTTCGCTACTGTCTTCTTCTTCCTTCTTCGCCTGTCGGCCGGCTCTTTGTTGAAGCAGATTGCGGTATTTCTTTAGTGTTTCGTTCCAGGCGACTACGAAGTTATACACCACATTCCCGTTTTTTTCGGGCTGAAAAACATCGGTGTCTTCGTGAATCTCCGTAAACAGGTCTTCGGGATTGACCACCACGTCTCCGCCCAGTCCGTCGGTCAGGAGTTTGGTGTCGAATATGCCCAACATCGCCGTATAAAGCGTGTCAATCTCCGCACGCAACTTCTGCAGGTCTTCCTTCGGCTTGGCAAAACTCTCTTCCTCGCGCGTGGCGCTGAAGGAACGAAAGGCCTGTTCCGTCTGGGCCAGGGCCGTCACCCATTCGTTTAAGCCCAAAAGCGTTGCGTCGGCAGCGTATTGCGTGGTGGCAAGGTCGCCCAGCAGGTTGTAAATCGCGCCCGATTCTTCCACGTAATTGCCCTCCAGGATGGTCTTCTGGTATCCCCTTACGAGGTTGTGAAGGCGCTCGGCCGCTTCCTGCTTGGAGGCGTTGGGGTGGTGAAGGTCTGCCTTGACGGACGCGGCAAAGCCCTTGAAGAGGAGGTCGCGCTTTTTGTCGGTATCCTCCATCGCTTTGGTGTAGACACTCTTGCGGAGCGTCACCAGGGCTAAGTCCGCCTTATTGAACAAAGGCAGGAAGAGGTGATACACGGGGGTAATGCCCAAGACGCTATCGCCATAGGCGGTTACCTGTTCCCTGTAATCGACAAAGAGTTCAAACCACTCCTCGTTGTGTAACTTTTTCAATGGAATCCGAATCGTTTTCATCTTGTTTCTTTATTAATTGGATTATTTGCTTAAAAATTTCAACAAATATACAGTGGTATTTTTCATATCCAACACCCGGAGGCATTTTTTTTCAAAAAAAATTTCAGCCCCCCCCCTTTTTTCTTTCACCGCAGATCAATAACCTCTGCCTCCGGGTAGTCGGCAGGCGAAAAAGTAAAGAAATCAGCCGGCCGCTTCCTGTCGGTTTGTATCCGGCCAAGGTGGATGGTGTGGGTGAGTTTGTTTTTCGATTCCATCCGGATGCGAAGGGGCAGCGAGGTTTGCTTTTCGATCTGCAACTCGATCCTTAGGGTGTTCGACGGCTTCCCCGGCCTCAGCTCAATCACGTACACCGCCTGTCCGCCGAGCGCCGTGGCTTCTCCCCGGTAAGCGGCGATGTACTCCCCGGGGGAGGACGTAAACAACAGCACGGGATTGGCCGTCAGCAAATCCTCCCCTTGGGGATTGCTGACGCTCACCTCCCCCGTCTGCTCGGAGTAAACCCACTGCGTAAGGCCGTCGTACCAAATCTTCATGCCGGGGACCGAAAGGGTGAACTTCTCGCCTTGCAGGTGGATCACACCCTCGGAACGCTCGCCAACGGACGAGGCGGCAGACTGGGTATGAAGGGAAAAAGAAGCCGTCAGGCTCTGTAAACGATCCAGGGCGGCGGTCGTCCCGGAGAGAATTCCGGCCGCGTCCTGGGCCTCAGCCCAAGGAATCATGCACAGCCAAAGCCCCGCTGCGAGGGGAAATAAACGTTTCATGGGATTATCGTAAGTTGTTTAATAATTGTTCCAGCGAGTATTCGTCCTGCACAAGCACCTGCCGCGCCTTGCTGCCTTCGGGAGGACCCACAATGCCGGCCGCTTCCAGCTGATCCATCACCCGTCCGGCACGGTTGTAGCCCAGGGAGAGTTTGCGCTGGATCAACGAGGTGGAGCCTTGCTGCTCGCGGGCAATCAAACGGGCCGCTTCCTCAAACATCGGATCGCGATCGCCGGCCTCCAGGACGGACGAACCCTCGGCGGCAAAACCCTCAGGGGTATATTCCGGCAATTCAAAAGCAGTGGCAAAACCCGTCTGGCTGCCGATGTATTCGGAGATTTGCTCCACCTCCGGAGTGTCGACAAAGGCACACTGCACGCGAATCATATCGCTGCCCTGAGAAAAGAGCAAATCCCCCCGCCCAATCAACTGATTGGCCCCGGGAGAGTCCAAAATCGTGCGGGAATCAATCATGGAGGATACCCGGAAGGCTACACGCGCCGGGAAATTGGCCTTGATCGTTCCGGTAATGATGTTGGTCGAAGGACGTTGCGTGGCAATGATCATGTGGATGCCTATGGCCCGCGCCTTCTGAGCTATGCGGGCTATGGGAAGCTCGATTTCCTTTCCGGCCGTCATGATCAGATCGCCAAACTCGTCGATGATCACCACAATATACGGCATGTACTTATGCCCTTTCAAGGGGTTGAGGCGACGGGAAATGAATTTGGCATTGTATTCCTTGATGTTCCGCGTATGCGCCTTCATCAGCAAATCGTAACGCGCATCCATCTCCTTGCAAAGCGAGTTGAGCGTTTGGATGACCTTGGTGAAATCGGTGATAATCGGCTTGTCCATATCCGGAAGCTTGGCCAGGTAGTGACGTTCGATGTCGGCGTAAATGCTGAACTCCACCATCTTGGGATCAACCAGCACAAACTTTAACTCGGAAGGATGCTTCTTGTAAAGAAGGGACGTAATGATGGCATTCAGCCCCACCGACTTCCCCTGACCCGTGGCGCCGGCCACCAAAAGGTGAGGCATCTTGCAGAGATCGAACATAAAAATTTCATTCGTGATGGTCTTGCCCAAAGCCACCGGCAAATCGTAGGCACATTCCTGAAACTTGCGCGAGCCGATAACCGACTGCATCGACACCACCTGCGGATCCTTGTTGGGAACCTCTATCCCGATCGTTCCCTTGCCCGGCATCGGAGCAATGATCCGAATACCCAGGGCGGCAAGGTTCAAGGCAATATCGTCTTCCAGGTTCCGAATCTTGGAGATGCGCACACCGGCATCGGGCACCACCTCATACAACGTAATGGTAGGCCCCACCGTGGCCTTGATGGAGGCAATGCTGATGCCGAAGTTCTCCAACGTCTGCCTGATACGCTTCTGGTTGGCTATCTGCTCTTCTTTGTCCACCTGTCGTTCGGTGGCGTCGTACTTCTTCAGAAGCTCAAGGGTGGGATTCCGATAGGAGGAAAGGTCGGACTTCGGGTCGTAGTCGCCCGAAGAAGAAGCATCGTAGGTCTCCTCTTCTTCTGCCGGCGTCCCGTTCCCTTGCAAAAAGACGGACTTACCCCCGGCCGGATCCGCCCCGGGGACTTTACAGGCAGACACTTCCCCGACAAGCGGCGGGGGGATATAAGGCTCGTCGTCCAAAGCAACGGTGATGACAAAATGATCGTCCGCCCCCTCCGGGGTTTCATACATATTTTCCTCCGCCCCCTCCGGATGCTGGAGATGGGTCTCGGCAAACTCCTCTTCGCTGTGCGGCAACGACGAGGGCATGGGAGCCTTCTTCTTCGGAAAAAGGGATTTTCTCCACCGCAAGGCAACGAGCCTTCGGAGCAAAGGGAGGGTCTTCCGGCTGGAAAGGATGGCAAGGATAAGCAAGGAGCCGGAAAGGAAAAGCACAACACCCGGCACGCCAATGTTCCCCGTGAACCATCCGGCAAGGAAATGCCCGTGCTCCCCGCCCGGATAGATAAAAGAATTCCGGACAAAACCCGCGGAAACAAACCCCAGAAACAACGACCCCCAAAGCAGCCAAGCGGAACAGAAAAGGAAACGTTTGATGACGGAAATCCCCTTAAAGTTCATCAGCCCGGCACCAATGGAGCCGATAAAAAACGGTATCAGAAAGGAAGAAATGCCAAACCAGCGGTTCACCAACAACTCCGACAGGTAAGCCCCGCGCACGCCGGCCCAATTCCCGACGGATTCCTTGGAAAAAACAAGTTCGCCAAGCGATACATTCTCTATTTTACTTTGATCGGCCGCCCCCGTGAAGAAAAACGACAGAAGCGCCAGGCAGGTGTAAACAGCGAAGATGGAAAGGAGCAATCCGGTAATATACCGGGTGCGTTCATTGGTCAGAAAGGTTTTTAGCGCACTGTAAAATCCTTCTTCATTTGCGTTCTTTTTCGGGTTGTTCTTTTTTGCCATGCTCTTTGCTTTAAAAACCAGCCAAAGGTAACGAGAATAATTGAAAGCCGCCACACCGAACCAAACCCCAGCAATCAACCCCCC